>CABTYW010000039.1 GCA_902489135.1 uncultured Synergistaceae bacterium | reverse complement strand
TGGCCATTTGTTGGCCAGAAGAAAAAAATCCCGCCCTGCAAAAACAGGGCGGGACAGTGTTTTCATGGTGGGTGATACAGGGTTCGAACCTGTGACCTCTTCCGTGTGAGGGAAGCGCTCTTCCGCTGAGCTAATCACCCAAACGATGCAACAAAGGCATTATAAATGTTTTACAACGTTTATGCAAGCCCCCAAATTTAAGAGGACCGAAGCGTAGGGGCAACTCACGCTTAGAGAGCGACGGAGCTGCCGGAAGAAAAAACCGAACCGACGGAACTGAGAGCTCTGAGCCCCTATGGTGCCATTTTCATCAAGCAAAAAAGGGGAGGAACTGGTACAATAAGCGATAAGGGTTTAGGGGAGGAATCTATGGCTCAGTTCAGCGATCTGCAGTGGGAAAAGGAAAAGGAACTTTGGCTGGCTCACGCGTCCGGCGATGAAGACGCGAGAGAGCAGCTGATTTTGGCGTATCGACCTCTTGTCTATTGGATCGCAAAAAAATTCAAGGTCAACGGCAACCGTTTCGCCGATATCGTTCAGGAAGGAACTTTGGCGCTCATTCGGGCCGTTGACCGTTTTGACGTCACACTCGGTCATCGTTTTACCACCTACGCCTGCTACAGAATCAGAGGACAGATGCTCAATTACCTCGATCGCGTGGAGGGTCGTGCCCCCGTTCCTCTGGACATTGAACTTGAGGATCGGGGGGAATGGGGAGAATTTCGGGAGGTTGAGGAGCTGATTATGCTCCGGGAGGGATTGGCGCAGCTTCCGCCCCGGGAGGCAAAAATTTTGAATGACCTGGTGATTCAATGCCGCAACGCCCGCGAGGTGGCGGAAGAGCTGTCTCTTGACATCAGCCATGTTTACCGTTTGAAGAAGAAGGCTCTTGCCCAACTTCGCCGATGGTTTTTCCAGGACGCTGCCACTCCTTTGCCCTCAAAGGGGATAATAGGTTAAAATCCTTCTTTCGGAGGGACCCCCATGCTTGACAAACAATACAGTCGGGTGATCCGTTGGATTTATCGCGCTCAATCCATGAGTGCCGACGGAAAATACTCCGATGCCATTTTAGATGTGGAATGCGCTCGTGCCGAGCTGGATGATGCCAGGCAGGAGCTTTTGTTGTGTCATGGCGGCGCGTCGGAGCGTAAAATATGGGGCTCTGAGCTGAGACGTTCCTTTGTGTCGGCGCTTTTTGTTCTGCTGCTCACCGCTTCGCCGCTCCAAAGGGCTGAACGTTTGACGGCCGGACGTGTTGCCGCATCGGCGCAAGTTTTGAAAAAAAACGATGCCCATGTTCGGGAGGGCGCTGAAGAGAAGTTCGTAAAACCGGCGGAATGTCTTCTGATTGAAACTGCGGCGGACGGGCGGGCCGTGAAGCCGCGCGGTGAAAGTTGCATCAATAAAGTTCTTCCGATGGGGAAGGAGCGGGAGTTCGGCACAAAGCTTTCTGAACGGGACGTCTATCGTTTGGTGGAAGTCGGCAGAAAGGCTTTGCAGCACAATAAAAGCACTTTGGCAGTTGAGTTCAACTAAATTTTCCGGATTTATCACCAGATGGAGGGGAACCTATTTTGAAGCTGAACCGATTGATCAGCGGAGCTGCAGCACTTCTGTTTTTTTGCGCCTGCGCGTGGGCGCAGCCCGTGTCGTCCTTGAAAGTCGAAGGCAACCATGAAGTGGCGGCATCCTACATTCTTCAGAACGTGAAGACGCGCGTGGGCGCAGAACTTGACCGCGCCGTGGTAATGAGCGACATCCAGGCCATCTACGATCTCGGCTTTTTCTCCTACGTGGACGCTCAGGTGGAAAGTGCCGCCGACGGGCTGGTTTTGACCTACGTCGTCACGGAAAACCCCGTAATCAAAGACATTCGCTTTCAGGGTAACACGGTGTACAAGGAAGAAAAACTGAAAAAGCTGCTGTTCACCCAGCCGGGCATGATTTTTAACCGCGTCTTCTTCAAAAACGACATTCAGCGCCTCAGGGAGAAGTTTCAGGCTGACGGCTACGTCATGACCCGCGTGCAGGATGTGCAGGTGGAAGACGGCGTTGTGGTGGTCTCCATTGTGGAACCTCGAATCAACGACATCGTCATTCAGGGCAATAAACGCACCAAAACCTATGTCATTCGCCGAAACATTCCCCTGAAAAACGGCGATCTGTTCAATTCCACGCTGCTGCGTCACTCAATTACAAAGCTGCGCAATCTCGGATTTTTCGAGGACGTCAACGTGGGGTTTGAGCCCCTTGAAGGTCATGACGACGTGGACATCATCCTTACCGTGCAGGAAAAGCGCAGCGCCAGCCTGGTTTTCTCGGTGAGCTACGGCTCCAGCAGCGGCTTTGGCGGCGGCGTTTCTTTCCGCGAGAGCAACCTCAACGGCAGAGCCCTCGTTCTTGAGGCGGGCTTCGACGTGGGCGACTACAAAAATTACTGGCTCTCCCTTTCCGATCCCTATATGGACAAAAAGACCTTTTCGTGGAAGATCGGCGGCTATCAGCGCGAGGACGACGATCTCACCTATCGCTACAATGACGGCAAGGGCAACCGAAGCGACCTTTTTCAGTACGACGAAAAACGTGTGGGCGGTTACTTGGGTTTCGGCCGGAAGTTCGGTAAAGATGAAATGTACAGCTGGTACCTCACCACGGACTGGCACAGGAGCAAAACCAACTGGACAGGACCTGCCGGCGGTTTGAGCAGGGCTCAGAGCCAGGCGGAATTTGATAAAATCGTCACCAAGGATTCTTTGAACAGCAAAGTCTTTTCGACCACTCTCGAAATCTCCAGAAACAACGTGGACAAGTATTTGAGCTACCCCAAGGGCGACCGCGAGACCGTCGGCGTTGAACAGGCCTGGGAAGTCCTGGGCGGCGAGTGGAACTACACCAAGTACTGGGGCGAAGCGGTGGCTTACATGCCCATCAAGGGACTGGAGGACTACATTAACCTCGGCCAGACGGAAGACCGTCCCATCGTCCTGGCTTTCAGGGTGAGAGCGGGATTTTCAAGCGGCGAAATTCCCCTTTCCGAGCGTTACTCCCTGGGCGGCGCCAGCAGCATTCGCGGCTACGAAAGCGGAGACTTCAGAGGGCACGAGATGTTCCTGGGCAACGCCGAGCTGCGCATTCCCATTGACGAGAACTTCTCGCTGGTGGTCTTTTACGACATCGGCAACGCCTGGGATAAGACGCAGGGCGCCGGTTTCGATTTTAACGACCTCGAGGATTCGCCCGGCGTGGGAGTGCGCGTCAAAACGCCTTTGGGCAATGTGCGTCTCGACGTGGCCAAGGGCAACGAGACGCAGTTCCATTTCGGCTTCGGAGAGATGTTCTAAGGCAATTTTCCTGTTTTTGCCGCCGCGGGACGGGACTATGGAGGATGCACGTGAAAAAGCGACCTTTTTCTCTCTGCCTCAAGACTGTCGGGGCCGCCGTCGGCCTTGCTCTGTGTCTGCTGGCACAGGCGGGAGGTTTTCCTGCCCGAGGGGCGACGCAAAGTTTCAGGAAGGCCCCCGTCCTCTGCGAGGCACCGCAGTGGCTCAAGGGCTCGGTGGCCGGCAGCATGAATGCCGTGTGGCGCGAGCTTCACAACGGCGGCGTGCGGAACCGCTCCGCCCTTGAGGCATTGGCGCTGGTGGCGGGACGACTCTTTTCCGGCTTTGACGTCAGCCTTTCTTCCGGCAGGGAGGTTCTTCTTCATCCGTCGCGTCAATGGAACTGGACGGCGGAACTGCACATGCCCGAAACCGTCGGGCTGCTGCCCTCCCCCTATCCCGATCTCCTCAAACAGGACATGGCGGCGGCGCTGCCGGAGCTTCAGACTTTAATCGGCGGTGTTCCGCCGGAAGCCCTTCAATGGGCTGAAGAGAACTTTCAGTACGCTCTGAACGTGATGCTCTCCAAAAGAATTCCCGGATGGCGCGGCTCTGCCTGCGTGAAAGTTGAAGGAAACGACGCCCGTTTGGACGTGAAGCTTTACCCGCAGCCGCCTTTGGTTTTGGCTGTGGTGCCCCAAACCCTTTCCGACACCATTCCGCAGCTTCTGGCCGATAAAGTCAGTGACCGCACCGTGGAACTGCTTTCGCCGTTGACGGGGTTTCCTCTGAAATGGGCGGCTCATCACAGGCGGGAAATTCTCTCCTGGTTGGGAGAAAAACAGTTGGAAAACGGGTGGCTGAAGACGCTTCGCTCTTCCGCCGAGAATTCCATCGACTTTAAACCGCTTTCGCGGGTTCAAACTCGCATCGAAAGCACCACCGCTTCTCTTCGCGGCTGGGTATCGGCACATGCCGGCGGCGAGGCCAGGCTTGAAGCCGGAGTCCATTTCGGACGTTGCTTCACCATCGGTTCCGTGCCGTCGGAGGCCTACGTCGAAACGCTGTTTAAACTGGAACATTGGCACGTTGACGCCCGTCTGGGGTTGCGTTTCTCACCCCTGAAACATGTATGGCTCGGCATTGAGGGCAGCACGGAAGAACAATCGGATCTTTGGTATCGCCTCTGGCTGGGCAGCGGCTCCCACGGCGCTTACGGCTGGTTGCGATGGGGCAAGGACAATACGGCGGAAGCGGCTCTGGGGTATCACCTGAACCGTTATGTATCCCTGGAGCTGTTCTATGACACCGCTGAGGAAGATCGTCTCAGTTTGCGTGCCATCAGCAATCTCTAAACAATCGGGAGTGTATTCCATGAGTGGAAGTTATACATTGAAAGAACTGGGCCGCCTGATAGGGGCACAAGTCTGCGGCGACGGCAGCCGATCCGTCCTCGGCCTTTCCGATCGTCATTCGAGCCGTCCGGATCGGTTGAGCTTTGTGGAGTCCCTCAAGCTGGCCGACGAGCTTCCCCCCGACATTGCCGTAGTGGCCGAGGGGAAAAGCTTTCCCGCGGGCCGCGACGGCCTGAAAGTACCGTCGTTCCGCGCCGCCATGGCGCAGCTGCTGGCGCTTTTCGAGCCGCGCTACGATGCGCCGGCGGGCATTTCTTCCGCGGCTTTTGTCGCACCCGGAGCGAAAGTGGCGCCATCGGCGTCCATCGGTCCCAACTGTACCGTCTGCAGCGGTGCGGTGATCGGCGAGCGGGTTCGCCTGACGGCCAACGTCTACGTCGGCCCCGACGCGGCAGTGGGGGACGATACGGTGATTGAACCCATGGCAGTGCTTCAGCGCCGCACGAAAGTGGGAGCGCGGTGTCTCGTTCACAGCTGCGCCGTTTTGGGCGCCGACGGTTTCGGCGTCATTCCCGGAGGTTCGCGGGGAAAGAACGTCAAAATTCCCCAAATCGGCTGCGTCGTCATCGGCGACGACGTGGAGATCGGTGCGGGGACCTGCATTGACCGCGCCACCATTGATCGCACCTCGGTGGGCGACGGCACGAAAATTGACAACCAGGTACAGATCGGACACAATTGCCGCATCGGAAAGGGCTGTATTATCGCCAGCCAGTCGGGCATTGCCGGAAGCACGACCGTGGAAGACGGCGTGATTTTGGGAGCGCGAAGCGGCCTCAACGGTCATATTACCGTGGCGAAGGACACCATGGTGGCCGGCCTGGGCATTGTGATGAAGGACACCAAGCCGGGGCAGGTTCTGTCAGGTCATCCCGCTGCCGATCACATGAAGGATTTTCGCTTTAAAGCGGCACTCCGGCGCGTTCCCGAGATGCTGGAGCGACTGAAAAAAATCGAGAAGGCACAAAACCATGAGCCGGCTGACCCTCAAAAGTGAAATCGTTTTTGCCGGCGTGGGACTGCATACCGGCAAGCCCGTGAAAATTCGCCTGGCTCCCGCCCAGTCGGGCGCAGGATACGGATTTGTTTTCGACGGCAATCGTTATCCCATTGAGTCCGCGGGACACAGAGGCGACGGAAGAGGCACCATTTTGAACTTCGACGGCCACTCCGTCATGACGGTGGAGCATCTTTTGGCCGCTCTGGCGGGGCTGGGAGTGGACGACGTCACGCTGTATCCCCAAGGCGAGGAAACCCCTCTGCTGGACGGCAGCGCTCTGGACTATGCCGCTGAAATTGCCCGCGCGGGGCTGCAAGAACAGGAGGGCGAAAAAAGCTGGATCGACATCGCTTCACCTCTTTTCGTCACTTCGGAAGACGAACGGAAACTTTGCGCCGTGTTGCCCTCGGACAGACAGCGCTTTACCTATGTGATTGAATACGGTGACAACGCCATCGGAACGCAGGTGGCCGATGTGGCTCCCACACCTGAAAACTTCATGGCCGAACTGGCGCCCTGTCGGACGTTCTGCCTCTTCGAAGAAGTGGAGCAGATGCGCGCAATGGGGCTGGGACTCGGGGGCACCGTTGAAACGGCGCTTATCGTCAAAGGGCACGAGATCTTGACGCCCGGCGGCCTGCGCCGCCCCGACGAGTTCGTACGCCACAAAATTCTGGATCTGTTGGGCGATCTTACGTTGCTGGGAAGACCTGTCAGAGGGCACTTCATTGCCCTTCGCGCAGGGCACGCCGTACACCAGAAGCTGGTCGACCGCATTGCCGCGACGCTGGCTTCCCGGTGACGGGCGCCTGAGCTTTTTTCGAATTCAATTTTCTGCCTGAGGTGGATGATTTTATGCTGGATATAGAAGAAATTCTGTCGTGCGTGCCCCATCGTTACCCCATGCTCCTCATCGACCGCGTTTGTGAGCTTGAACCGGGCAAAAGAGTGGTGGCGTTGAAAAACGTCACCATCAACGAACCCTTTTTTCAGGGGCATTTTCCCGCTCAGCCCGTCATGCCCGGGGTGCTCATTTTGGAGGCCATGGCTCAGGCCGGCGCCATGCTGATGCTCAACGCGCCCGAACTGAAGGGGACCATTTCCTTTCTCACCACCGTGGATAATGCGAAGTTCAGACGCCCCGTGGTGCCCGGCGATCAGATGGTCATATACGCGGAAATGTGGCGCCTGCGCGGAAAAATGGGAAAAATAAAAGCCCACGCCAATGTCGGCGATGCCGTATGCGCCGAAGCGGAACTGGGATTTATGCTGTCTGCCCGACCTGAAGGAGAAAAATAAAATGGGAATTCAAATCCATCCCTCGGCCATCGTCTCTTCGCGCGCAGAAATCGCCGACGGCGCCGTCATCGGCCCCTATTGCATCGTTGACGAAAAGGTGACTATCGGTGCCGGAACGGTGCTTCGTCCCTATGTGCACATCTGCCCCTATACGAAAATCGGCGGCGATTGTGTTCTCTACGAACATGCCGTCCTGGGACCGGAGCCCCAGGATCATGCCTTCATGGGCGAAACAAGTTGGGTCACCATCGGCGATCACACTGAAATCCGGGAAAACGTGACGATTCACCGTGCCTCCGGCGAGTCCATGGCGACCAGGGTGGGAGATCACTGTCTGATTATGGAAGGCGTCCATCTGGGACACAACGTTCAAATCGGCGACTACGTCACCATTTCCAGCAAATGCGGTTTTGCCGGCTACGCCGAAGTGGGCAAAGGCGCCGTCATCGGCGGTATGTCCGGCTTTCACCAGTTCGTGCGCGTCGGCAGCTACTGCATGGTGGGCGGAGCGTCGCGGGTGGCGCAGGACGTGCCTCCCTTTCTGCTGGCCAACGGTTCGCCCTGCCGCATTTTCAGCCTCAACGTCATCGGACTGAGGAGAAATGACTTCTCGTCGACACGCCGTCTCGAAATCAAAAGAGCCTATAAAAAGCTCTATCATTCGGGTAAGCCCATGCGTCTCGCCCTCGCGGATCTGGAAGCCGAGGGGACGGAAAATCCCGATGTGCAGGCGATTATCAACTTCTTCAGGAGCGGCGACAAGAAGCGGGGTTTCTGCGCGTGGCCCGCTGCGCTCTCCCGTGGCGCGCGCGAAGAAGCGTGATGATGTACAGACTTTTCGCCATGGATGTGGACGGCACGCTGACCGACGGCAGCATTTACGTCGGAGCCGATACCGAATATAAGCGCTTTGACATTAAAGACGGCATGGGGCTGACGCTTTTTCGAAAGGCGGGCGGGAAAATCGCCGTCATCAGCGGCAGATATTCTCCCGCTACGGAGCGCCGTGCCCGCGAGCTGCACTTCGACTATGTGGCCAACGGTTGTGCCGATAAGCTTTCGGCGCTGAAGGACTTTGCCCGTCAGGCCGCCGTTCGGCCTGAGGAGGTCGCCTACGCCGGCGACGACATCAACGACGTGGAGTGCGTGCGCTGGGCCGGCTTGGGCATCGCCGTGGCCGATGCCGTGCCGCAGCTTATCGACGCCGCCGATTATGTCACCGAACGACGCGGCGGAAAAGGCGCAATCCGGGAGGCTGCCGATATGCTGTTGTCGATGAACGCCGCGGAGGGTGAGCAATGAAGCGAGGGCGCATACTCAATCGTTTTATCGTTTTTGAACTTCTGGGGCCATTTCTCTTCGGGGTGATGGCCTTTACTTTGATTATGGTGGGCGGCGGACTGCTGTTCAAGCTGGCCGACCTTATCATCGAAAAGGGCGTGTCGCTCAGCGTGGCAGGCCGTCTTTTTCTTTATGAGCTGCCTTCGGTGGTGGTGCTCACTTTTCCCATGTCCTGTCTGCTGTCCACGCTTTTGGGCTTCAGCACCATGTCGGCCAACAGCGAAATCGTCGCCTTGAAAGCTTCAGGCATTTCTTTCGCCCGGATCAGTCGTCCCGTGCTCATCTCGGCGGCGGTGGTGACGCTGTGCGCGCTCCTGCTCAATGAAACTCTGGTTCCGCTGGGCAAGAGAGCCGCGGAGAACGTGATGCGCTATGAGGTGGCGAGGGAAAAACCGGCGCTTCTCAAGGAACAGGTCTTTCTTCGGAGCAGTTCCGACTCTTCCGAGGGGCTGCGTCGTATTATCTACATCAATAAGCTCTATGCCCGTTCAGGGGAGATGAAAGACGTGGTGGTGCAGGAATTCAAAGGCGCCTCTCTGGTGCGTCTCACCACCGCCGAGGGCGGCAAATGGGAAAACGGCGTCTGGGTGCTTCACGAGGGCGACGTCTTTGAGGTGCGCCAGAACGAGAAGGTTGAACTGGCACTGCATTTTAAACGGCAGTCCCTGCCGATTCCGCTGACACCTCAGCAGATGTCGCGTTCGGCGGCAAAACCCGATGACCTCAGCGGCCTGGAACTGCTGCGCTACATCAAAATATTCCAGGCTCAGGGCAAAAACGCCGATCCGCTGTGGGTGGCCTTTCATCTGCGCTTTGCCGTGCCCTTTGCCTGCATCATTCTTGCTCTGATCGGGGCTTCCATGGGAGTGAGACATGCCCGCAAGGGCGGAGCCGGCGTGGGGTTCGGGCAGAGCATCCTCATTGTCTTTATCTATTACGTTTTCATGTCCATGGGGCGTTCTCTCGGACAGTCGGGGTACGTGACGCCTTTGCTGGGAGCCTGGATCCCCAATATTGTCTTTATCTTCTGCGCCCTGGTTTTAGCGCGGAGGGCCAACCGATGAGCGCCGGCAAATTGGCGCTTGTGGCCGGCGAAGGTGAGCTGCCCCTTGAAATTTTGCGGGCCATGAAAAAGTCCGGCGGCGAACTTCCCGAAGTGTATCTTTTCGGCGCCGACGAAGCGCCCTTCAGGCAATTGGGCATCAACGTACAGACGGTGAGCAATACCCTGGCGATTGCCATGACGCTGGCGAAAATGCGCCTTCGCGGCGTGAGGCGTCTGATGATGGCGGGCAGAGTGCCCAAAAAAAGTATTTACGACAAAAAATCCTTCGACTTAGGTGCCGAAGAAATTCTTTCGGCTGTCAGGGAGCGCAGCGATCATGAACTTCTTGCCGGCGTGGTGCGGTATGTGGAGAAATTCGGCATTGAAGTGGTGGGCTACCAAGAGGTCATCCCCCAGCTCATGGCTGAAAAAGGGCACATTGCCGGACCGTGGCCCACGGAAGATCAGCTGGAGGACAGCCGGTACGGCGTGAAAATATTGAAAGCGTTGTTGCCGTTGTCCTTCGGGCAGTCCATTGTGGTTTCGGGGCGCGCCGTGGTGGCCGTCGAAGCGATGGAGGGTACCGATTTGACCATAAAAAGAGCGGGGGCATTGGGAGCGGGCGGAATTCTGATCAAGGGCATCCGCGCCGATCAGGACCGACGTTACGATATTCCCGTCGTAGGCGTGCAGACCCTGCGTTCACTTGCCGACGCCGGACTGACGGGTTTGTTCATTGAGGCCGAAAACGTTCTGGTGCTGCACCGTCCCCAATTCTCCGCCGAGGCTCAGCGCCTTAAAATTTCAGTTATGGGAGTGCCTTCATGTCAATTTTCATAAGCACGGGCGAACTCTCCGGAGATCTGTACGCGGCAAAGATAAGCGCCGCCCTGCACCGAGTCCTTCCCGACGAAGAGCTCTGGGGCATGGGCGGACCGCTGGTTTCAGGTATGGACCGGCAATGGGACAACGAAGCGCTTCATATCTTCGGGCTTCGCCGCATTTTGAAAAGCCTGAGAAAACTTCTGGCATTGCGCAGAGAGCTGGCCCATGCCGTCAATGAACGTCAGCCTAAGGCGGTCATCGTGGTGGACAGCCCCGACTTTCACATTCCTCTTCTGGCGAAAATCCGATCCCTGGGATATAAAGGGCTCGTTTTTTATGTCTGTCCGCCGACGATTTGGGCGTGGCGCAGCGGCAGAGCAAAATATCTGAAGCGCTACTGCGACCTCTGTTTTCCTCTCTTTCAGTTTGAAGAAAAGGCGCTGAAATCCCATGGCGTCAAAAGTTTTTGGTGCGGCCATCCGCTCATGGACGACCTCGACGACTACGTTCCCCGTCAGAAACTTCCCGACGACCCTCAGCGCATCGCCTTGCTGCCCGGAAGCCGCCGCTCCGAAATCGCCGCGCTGATGCCTGTTTTGGAAGAGACGGGGCGCAGGCTGCAGCGCCTTGGTCTGCACCCCGTTCTCTCTGTGGCCCCCGGGCTGGAAACAGCGTACCGCGCGATGATCGTTGAAAATCGCAGTGGCATCCCGTGGACGCAGGCAAGCGGCAGGGATCTCATGGCTCAGTCGCGGTTTGTCATCGGCGCCAGCGGCACGGCGTCGGTGGAATGTATGCTCCTCGAAAAATACATGATCGTGCTCTACCGCGGAACTTCGCTGGAATGGCGCATTTATAAAGCGCTGACGCTAACGCCCTTTGTGGCCATTCCCAACGTTTTAGCGGGAAAAATGCTTTATCCCGAACTGCTTCAGCAGAACATGACCGTCTCCAACATCATGGGATATGCGGAAAAGTACCTTCATGACCGCGCCTATCGTGACGGCGTCCATAACCAGCTGCTGCTCAACAAAGCCATGATGGGAGAAAAGGGCACGGCCGACCGCTGGGCGGAGACCATCGGCGCGCTGGTGAACTCATGAAGGCGGCGTTTTTGGCCAACGGTCCCGGAGAGGTCTGGGGCTGGTGCCGTCCTCTTCTCCTGGAAGCCCATCGCCGGAAGTGGGACGTGGACGTCCATCTTCTGCCCTGTCCCTACGCTTCCGGCCGCGAACTTGAAGCGCTGGCGGGACTTCCCGCCGATATTTTCCTTCACGGCAGCGCCTGGGACGCCCTGAAATGTTTTTTGCATAAAAGGCACTATGACGCGGTTCTTCAGCTGGGCGGCGACCTTCTGTTCGGACGCTGGCTGGCCTGGAGACAAAGGGCGCCCCTTCTGTGCTATTCCTACGGCCTGAAAAAGGGCATGAAGCGGTGCTGCAAAGTTCTGACGTCACGTCGTGGCCTGTTCAGCTGCGAAAACCTTGAAGTGGTCGGCGATCTGGTCCTCGACAGCATCGCCCCGGCGGAAGAAAGTCTCTGGAGCGCGCCGCAGGGAAAGCGCGTTGCCGTATTTCCGGGCAGCCGCCCCAACATTCGCCGCAAGGTGCTCCCGTTGCTCCGCGAGGTTCGCGGCGAAATTGGAAAGCGAGAGCCGCTGGTGGAGCTTCGCGTCCTGCTTTCGCCCTTTGCCGAACCGTGGGAGACGGAGCAATGGCAGCGGGCGGGGTTCGGCACATGGACAGGCGAAACGGCCTCGGGCATTGCCGGCGCCGATCTTGCGCTGACTCAGCCGGGAACGAACAACCTGGAGCTGATGTACTGCGAAAAGCCCTTTATGGTTCTTCTTCCTTTCTCATTTCTCAGAGAGCTTCCGCTCTCTGGTATTGTCGGCATGATCGACAAGATTCCGTGGTTCGGTGCGGCGCTGCGAGAAAAAATCATCAGAGCGAAAATTCCGCAATACATAGGCAAAACTTCATGGCCGAACCGTCTGGCACACCGAAGTGTGGTTCCTGAGCTCATCGGCGACTACAGCGGCGATGGAATTGCCGAAGCCGTGGTCAGTCTGTTGTCCGATGGCGAGGCGCGGGAACGTCAAAAACGCAAGTTTCACGAACTGGCTTCGGAGGTGACACCCGGAGCTGCGGAAAGGATTTGCCGCATTATTGAAGGGGTGACGGCGGGGTATGAAACAAAATAACAAGCGTTCGCTTTCCCGCCGCCTTGTGGCGCTACTGAAACCCTACCATGGAAAAATGGGCGCGGCTCTGATCTGCATGGTTGGCGCGGGAATTTGCGCCGCCATTCCCGCCTGGCTCATGAAAAACGTGGTGGACGGCGTGCTGATCCGCAAGGAATATTTCATGCTCAATCTGCTGGTGGCGGGGCTGGTCGTACTTTTCGTTCTCAAAGCCGGCTTTACCTACGGTCAAAAGTATCTCATGGGATGGGTGGGGCAGAAAATCGTCATGGACCTTCGAGTTGCCGCCTACGCCCATCTTCAGACCCTTTCGCTGAAGTTCATCAACGACAAAAGAGTGGGAGAGCTGCTGTCGCGGGTCACCAACGACGCCAATATGCTTCAGACGACAGTGAGCACCGTGGCCGTGGATCTCGTCATTCAGGGCGTTTCCTGCGCAGCCATGCTGGGATACTGTCTCTATCTCAACTGGCGGCTGATGCTGTACACGCTTTTCATTTTGCCGCTGGTGGTGCTTGTGCTGAAAAGAGCTTCCGAGACTCTCAGAAAAGTGGGACGGGGAATGCAGCAGCGCGTCGCCGACCTCTCGGCCGTGGCCGAGGAGGCCCTTTCGGCCATCCGCATTGTCCGCGCCTTTGCCACGGAAGAACTGGAATTGGAGCGTTTTAAAAAGAGCAATCAGCAAAATTTCGACGTTATAGTCCAGGGCATTCAAGTCAACGCGCTGCTCAACGGCGCCGTCGAAATTCTGCTCATCACGGCCCTGGCGCTGATCCTTTGGCTGGGCGGCCGACAGGTTCTCGCTGACCGCATGACGCCGGGCGAACTCATCGCCTTTCTCGGTTCGCTGGGATTCCTGGCGTCGCCCATCAATAACTTCACTCGAGCGGTCAGCCAGCTGCAGTTCGGCTTTGCGGCGGCGGAGCGCATTTTCGGACTTCTGGACAATCAGGACCGGGTGGTTACGCCGTCCGGCGCCGTAAAACTGAACCACCTGCGCGGCGAAGTGGCCTTTGAGGACGTATGGTTTGCCTACGAACCGGAGCAGTGGATTCTCAGGGGCCTGAACCTGAACGTTCGTCCCGGCGAGAAAATCGCCATTGTGGGCACCACGGGAACGGGAAAATCGACGCTGGTGGATCTGATTCAGCGCTTTTATGACCCGCAGCGCGGAAAAGTGACTGTGGACGGCTACGATCTGAGAACCGTCGATCTTAAAACCCTTCGGCAGCGAATCGGCGTTGTGCCCCAGGATCCCGTGCTGATGAAGGGCAGCATCGCCTTCAACATCTCTTACGGCTATAACGGAACGGCTGAAGAGATTGAAAGGGCCGCGAGCATCGCCGACATCTCCGGATTTATCAGGAGCCTTCCCGGGGGGTACGACACGGAAGTGGGAATTCGCGGCGTAACGCTCAGCGGCGGACAGAGACAGCGCATTGCCATTGCCCGCGCCGTCATCAGAAATCCGCGGATTATCATCCTTGACGAGGCGACTTCGTCGCTGGACGCCGCCGTGGAACGGCAGATTCAAAGCGCCATGGACCAGGCCATGACGGGGCGCACGTCCTTTATTATTGCCCACAGGCTTTCAACGATTATCAACGCCGATCGAATTCTCTACCTCGAAAATGGGCGCATCGTTGAAGAGGGGCGTCATGAGGAACTTCTTCGCAAAAAAGGCGCCTACCAGAAACTCTTTTCGCTTCAGTACGGAGTACGGCAGCCATGAACAGCCTGACGAAATCCTACCTCTCGTTTACCCGGGGCGAGTCGAAACTCTCGCCGTGGGTGATCCTGACCCCGTTGAGCTGGCTGGGGGCGCTGGTGGTGCGCGGGGGGCGCTTCTGCTATGACCACGGCCTCTTTATTTCCGAAGAGATGCCCCTGCCCGTCATCAGCATCGGCAACATTACCACCGGCGGCACCAACAAGACGCCCTTCGTGGAGTACGTCACAAAACATTTCTGCCGCTGCGGACTGAAGCCCGGCATCATCAGCCGCGGTTACGGCGGCAAAACGTCGCGTCCCGTAGTGATTTTGGGAGGCAATGCCGACCGCACGGTGGTCAGCGACGAACCCCTGCTTCTCTCGGGGCGCCTGCCGGAAATCCCCATTGCCGTTTCGCGCGATCGCTGCGCCGACATTGAGGCGCTGAGGAGCTTCAGCCTCGACGTCGTCATTGCCGACGACGCCTTTCAGCACAGAAAAATGGCGCGGGATCTGGACATTGTGCTGGTGGATGCCATCTGTCCCTTCGGGAACGGGCTGATCATTCCCGGCGGTACCCTTCGCGAGGCGCCCGATGCGCTTTCCAGAGCCCATATCGTGGTGATTTCAAAGGCCGATCAGACGTCGCCCGAAAGTTTGGCGGCGCTGAAAAAAAAGATCAGTCGTTGGGTGCCCGAGGAGCGTATTTTCTGTTCCCATCTGGGGGCGGCGCAATGGCATCGCTGGGACGGCCGCCGCTTCATTCCCCATGGGGAGGTGCGCGGCGCGGCTTTGGCGGTCTTCTCCGGCATCGGCAACCCGAAAAGCTTTTACCGAACGGCAAAGGCGTGCGGCAACGAACTTCGCACCGCCGTTGAGTTCAAAGACCATCATTGCTACAAAAGCGATGAGCTCGAGCGCATTGAAGCCGCGGCCCGCGCCGCGAACTGCGAAGCGTTGTGCTGCACTGAAAAGGACATCTACAATCTGCCGTCGGGCTATGTCCCCGGGATGCCTCTTTATGTGCCGCGCATTGCCGCTCAAATCGACGAGGAGCGGCGCTTCTGGAAGGTCGTCACGGAATTTCTTCGCCCCCATTTGATTGTGGCTTCCAACGGCTACGGCGAAGACGCCATGGGCGTCAAACTCGCTGCCAAGCTTCGCTGCGCCTTTCCCTCCGCCGCCGTGGGTGCCTTTCCCTTAGTGGGGAAGGGCAGGCCTTACGAAGAAAAGGGCATCGCCATTTTGCCGCCTTTAAGCACGTCCCCTACGGGCGGCATCATCAAATATCATTTCAGAGATCTTCTGCGCGAGCTGCGCGCCGGCCTTCTGAAACACGTGCGCGACCAGCTGCGTTGCTGGCAGAAGATACGCACGCGCTGCCGCACCGTCCTTTGCGTCGGCGATGCTTATCTGCTGTGCAACGCCCTTTGGGGACAGAGCAAAAAAACGTTGCTTATCGCCACGGCAAAAACGCAGTTTATCAGCGGTCACTGGAGACTGGAGAGTTTCCTTTTCCGTTGGGGCGCAAAGAAAGTTTGGACGCGCGACGAAGCCACCGCCCGCGAGCTTCGAAAGAACGGTGTGGACGCCGTTTTTGAAGGCAATCCCATTATGGATCTTCTCGGAGACCGGGGCGCGGGAGCGCCTTTGTGGAGTGAAGGACGGAGAATTCTTGTTCTGCCCGGAAGCCGCAGCCGGGCCTACAGGGATTTGAACCTTCTGCTGCAAGCTTTGTTGCTGCTGTCGGAGAAATGCCCCATTTCCGCAGTGATGGTGGCCGCTCCCAGCATTGACGTCGACGAGCTTGCGGCCTCGGCCGTGGGCTGGGATTTCGACGGCAATTTTTTAAGCCGCGGCGCATTGAAACTGCGTGTTTCGCGCAAAGATGTTGCCTCGGCCGCTGTCGGCGCCGAACTTCTTTTGGGCCTTGCCGGCACGGCCAATCAAGTGTGCGCCGGCATGGGAATTCCCGTGCTGTCCATTAAAGAGAAAGGAAAATTTGTCCAGAAAAAGCTTTTGGGCGATTCGGAACTTCTGGTGGACGCAGCGCCTCAGGCGCTGGCCGATGCGGCGCTGGAGCTTCTCGGCAACTCCGAAAAGCTTGCCGCCATGGGAGAGGCCGGAAAGAAACGTCTCGGCCGCTCGGGCGCTCTCGACGCGGTCATCGCTTTTGCCGCCCGGGAGCTGGGATGGAAGAAAAAATGCGCCCTTTACGACAGGCTGAAAATCACCCTGCTTTAAAAGGGACCGCCTATTCGGAAAATCAGGAGATGAGGCCCATGAAGAAAATAAAAGTTGCCGATTTTGAAATCGGCGGCAATCGACTGACGGTGATTGCCGGCCCATGCACCCTCGAGAGCCTTGAACTGGGACTTGAGGTGGGGAAAAGGGCGAAAGAGCTGTGCCGCGCCTGCGGCATGAATTACATTTTTAAGGCGTCCTTCGACAAGGCCAACCGCACGTCCATCTCCAGCCCGCGCGGTCCCGGGATAGATCGGGGACTTCAGTGGCTGGCCGAAATAAAATCGCAGCTGGACGTGCCCGTGCTGACGGATATTCACGAACCGTGGCAAGCCCAAAGAGCTGCTGAGGTGGTGGATGTTCTTCAAATTCCCGCCTTTCTGTGCCGGCAAACCGATCTGCTGACGGCCGCCGCAAAAACCGGGCGAGTCATCAACGTCAAAAAAGCCCAGTTTTTATCGCCCTGGGACATGAAGTCAGTGCTGGGGAAGCTTCAGGACAGCGGGAACGACCGGGTGATGCTGTGCGAACGGGGCACCTCCATGGGCTACAATCAGCTGGTGGTGGACATGCGCTCGCTGGTGATTATGCGTTCATTGGGAGCTCCCATAGTCTTTGACGCCACGCACAGCGTTCAGATGCCCGGCGGCATGGGCAACAGGTCGGGCGGCGACCGGCGCTTCACTTTGCCGCTGGCGCGCGCGGCGCTGGCTATCGGTGTGGACGCTCTGTTTATGGAAGTTCACCCAAACCCTGAAAAGGCGCTGAGCGACGGGCCGAACATGGTGCCCCTCGAGAAGCTGGAATTTTTTCTCAAACAGGCGGCGGCCATTGACGGAACGGTCAGATCGGGCTTGGGTGCGATCACCATGGACTGGTGCGAACAATGACAAAGAAAATGACGTTGCCGTCCGACCGGAAGCCGGAAGCGCTGTCGGACGACCAACTGTTGAAAACGGGCCGCGAAGTTCTGCGCCATGAAGCTGAAGAGCTCATTCGCGCGGCTGACCGCTTGGGCATGGAACTGGTGGGGGCGGCGCGCCTCGTGGAAGCCTGCAAAGGCCGAATTGTGGTGTCGGGCATCGGCAAGGCCGGCCATATCGGCCGCAAAGTCGCGGCGACGCTGTCTTCTCTGGGCACGCCATCGTTTTTTCTTCAGTCCGGAGAGGCGGCGCACGGCGACTTGGGCATGGTGCGCCACGAAGACGTGGCCCTGCTGATCAGCAACAGCGGAAAAACCGCCGAAGTCGTGGCTTTGATGCCCTTTTTCCGCCGAATCGGCGCGCCCATTATCGCCATTTCAGGTGACGAAAAATCGCCGCTGGCGAGGGGAGCCGACATTTTTTTGAGTTCGTCTATCGAAAGGGAAGCCGATCCGCTCAACCTGGCGCCCACCAGCAGCACCACGCTTCAACTGGCCATCGGCGATGCGCTGGGTGCCATGGTGACCACGCTCCGCGGCCTGAAAAAAGAGGATTTCGCCCTGTTCCATCCTGCCGGTTCACTGGGCAAACGGCTTCTGCTTCACGTCAGCGACGTGATGAACACCAGCGGTTCGCTGCCCGTTGTTCCCGAGTCCATGCTCGTCAAGGACGCTCTGTTCGAAATTACCAGCAAGAATTACGGCGCCACTTCCGTGGTGAACGCCCGGGGCAATCTGACGGGGATTTTTACCGACGGCGACCTTCGGCGCCTCATTGCCAAAGACGGCATTGTGTGTCTTGAGCACCGCGTGGGCGACGTGATGATCCGCACGCCCCACACCATCTCTCCCGACGCGCTGGCCGCCGAAGCGGTTCACGCCATGGAGACTTCGCAGATTTCCGTTTTAATCGTCGTCGACGGCGACCATCGCCCCATCGGCATGGTCCACATTCACGAACTTCTGCAAAACGGCATTGCCTAGCCATGTCCATCTACGGATGTCTTTCAGAGGTCCTTTTCACGGCGGCGCGCCCCTTTCTCGGCAGAAAATACACCGAGGGCAACGATCAACGATATGGACACTATGACCCGTCCATTGCGAAAAACGCCCTGTGGGTTCATGCCGTTTCCGTCGGCGAAGTGCAGTCGGCCTATCCCTTTGTCGAACAGGTGAGAGCCCGGATGCCCCGCCTTCCCGTGCTGCTGTCCACCGTCACTCAAACGGGGCGCCGAATGTCGGGACAGCTGTTGGGGGAAACCATTACGCCGATTTATTATCCCTGGGATGCTCCGAGCATCCTGCGTCGCGCCCTTGACACGCTGCGCCCCCGGGCCTTCGTTTCCGTAGAAACGGAAATCTGGCCTGAGATGCTGCATCAGCTGAAAAAAAGGCGCATTCCTTCTTTTCTGCTCAACGCCCGCCTTTCCCAGTGCAGTTTCAAAAAGTTTTACCGATTCAAATCCTTTTGGGGCGGCGTCATCGGCCGATACACGCTCATTATGGCGCGTTCCGAGGAGGAACGGCAGCGCTTCATCGCCATCGGCGCCCAGCCGGAGCGCGTGAAGGTGACCGGCGACTGCAAAGAGGACGCTCTCATGGAGCGCAAAAACCG
>CABTYW010000038.1 GCA_902489135.1 uncultured Synergistaceae bacterium | reverse complement strand
TTCGGTTATAATGCTCATGAGGGCCTCCCCGGTACGGTTGATTTTTAGACGAATCCTATTGTACCGGAGGCTCTCTTTTTTTACGCTGTTTCTGTAACACATGTCTTAGCACATTACACGGAAGAATAAATTATACGTTGCATAGAACTTCGTGACGGTCAAAGAACGGAGGCTCTCCCCCAAGTTTCGGGGAGAGCCTCCGGGATAACGGCATTCCGCTTAGCCCAGGCGTTTTTCGATGCAGTCGCGGAGTTCTTTGTAGGCCTTTTCCGTTCGGTCGATCAACGCGGCCGCAGCGGCACGTTTCTCTTCCACGAAGGCGGCATCCTTGATGCCCGGCAGGTTGGTTCTGACGTTGTAAGAAGCGCTCAGCGCCGCGGCGTGAGCGAACTCGCCGGCCGAAGCGGCGTCGGTGGAAGCGTTGACGTTGCCCTCTTTGATGGCCATGACGGTCAGCTCTTCGACGGCGGCGCACAGTTTCAGCGTCTCAAGGGGAACGTTCACGGTCAGCTTGGCCGCTTTCTGCATACTTTCACGGCGGGCCGCTTTCTGTTCGTCGGTGTCCTTGGGCAGCTTCATGGCGTCCATAAAGGCGGCGAAGGAGTCGGTGTCTTTATCGATCAGCAGAAGAAGTTCGTCGGCCAGCTTTTTGCCCTGATCGCACAGGGATGTCATGTGATCCTGCACGGCGGCATATTTTTCGCGTCCGCGGGTCAGCTCGCCCACCATGGAAACCAGGCCGGCCGCAAGGGCGCCGCCCAGAGCGGCGACGCTGCCGCCGCCGGGAGCCGGGGAGTTGGAGGCCAATTCGTGGGTAAAATCGGGAAGCGTCATCTCATGAAGTTTCATTCCGCGGCCTCCTTGGAGTTCTGGTGCATCATCAGGTCGAGGAGCTTCAGCTCAAGCACCTGGTCGTTGTGGAAATCGTCGATCTGCATGTAATAAGCGGCGCTGTCCAGCAGAGCGCCTGCGGGAATCATGCCGTAAACTTCCGTTCCGTTGACGGTGACGCCCCAGCGCGCCGCTTCCATGCGAATGAACTCCAGGACGCGGTACATGGCCGTTTTCTCGTAGTCCACCAAATTCATGGAAACCTGCACCATGTGTTTTTCGGGCAGATCCACGCCCATGCCCTTAACGCAGGTAAATCCGCCGTTGGAAGCGCGCACGCGTTTGCCGATAATTTTGGCGATCTGCACGTTGGTGGTGTTGAGATTGACGTTGTAGGCCACAAGGAATTTGCGGGCGCCGATGGCTGTTCCGCCGGCGGTGGGATGCAAGCGAGGCTCGCCCACGTCGGGGGCGCGGGAAGGATCGGTGACCACGGCGTCCTTCAGCTCCTCGTACTGCCCCTTGCGCACCTGCTCCAGGCGCACACGGTCGGGACGCACGGAAGAGGCCTCGTAGTAGAAAACCGGCACTTTCAGTTCTTCGTAAAAGCGATGGGCGAACTGGTGGGACAGTTCAACGCACTCTTCCATGGTGATGCCGCTGATGGGCGTAAAGGGAATGACGTCAATGGCGCCCATGCGGGGATGGGCACCCCGGTGGTGGTTCAGGTCGATGTTCTCAATGGCGACGCGTCCGGCTTCAATCAAAGCGTCGCAGATCACTGCGGGGTCGCCGCAGAGCGACACCACGAGACGGTTATGGTCGGGATCGGCGCGGTAATCGAAGAGGTAGCAGCCCTTGCGATTTTTAAAGGGGGCCACAATGGCTTCGATGACGTCCTGACGACGTCCTTCACTGAAATTGGGTACACACTCAATTAATGCGGACATAGATGAATCTCCTTCCGTTTTTATAGTGGGAACATAAATCTGCTTGAAGTGAGAAGTGATGCATGTTTCATCGTGTCATGGCGGTGATTTCGGCTTTGAGTGGGATTTCGATGTCTCGCTGGACGTCCAGTCTGACCAGGGCACCCCGGGAGGTCACCTGGCGGCCGCCTACGTACAGGCCGTCAAGCTTGCCGTCTTTGACGACACTGAAATCCGCCCATGCTCCGGGCTCAAGGGGTCCCATGGCGCTGCCGCCGAAGTCGAAACTTTGCCGTCCGATTTCATCGATGGCCGAAGGATCCACGGAGCCGGCAAGGCGCTTTTTCAGGAAGGTCCGTTCGTCGTCCACGTCAAGACTGTCGTTGCTGGCCTCGCCGTCGGTGCCGCACCACAGGGGAATTTTGGCGTCGAGCAGAGCGGCGACGTCGGGAAATCCCGTTTTGACGCGGTCGTTCATCCGCGGATTGAGCACCACGCGCATGGCGTTCTCGGCGATGAGCCGCCGTTCATGGTCGTCAAGCCAGCAGCAATCCGAGAGAATGACGCCCGAAAGCGAGGAAATTCTGCCGCTGCGGCGCAGTTCATCGAGATACTCCACCGGCCGACAGCCGTGCTGCCTGCGCGAAAGCTCCACATCGCCGCGGTCTTCCGAAAGGTGAAGCTGAACCGGTCGATTGAGCTCAATTCCCAGGTTGATGCTGCGGATCATGGCTTGGGGCGTGGAAGCGTGAAAGCTGTGCAGCGCCGGACAGATCATGACCGCGTCGTCCTCTTCGTCCATCAATTGACGCAGGTGATCCTCCGCTTCGTCGGGAGTTTCAAAGTAGAACTTTTGGGAGAGCTGTTTGGCCTCATAGGCGCTCCGGTCCACCATGTCGTAATTCATGCGCCCGAAAACCAGACGAATGCCCACGTCGCGTGCCGCGGCGATCACCTCGCGGTCCAGGTCGTTTCCCGCCCGTCCGTGGAGGTAATAGCTGACCATTACGGCAGTGGTGCCGTTGAGCAGCATTCGCGCAAAAGCCCGACGGCAGGCCAGACGCACCCGGCGCGGCGTCATGGCCGTGGAATACCTGTAGATGGTGTTGCGGCACCACGTGCCCAGATCCCAGCTTTTATCGACCAAATCGGTGTAGATGGACTGCTCGGGATGGGAGTGCGCGTTAAACTTTCCCGCACGAAGGGTGGGCGCGTCCTGAGACAACTCGCGGCACGGCTCCACGGCGGTAATGATTCCGCGGTCATTCCAGCGCATCACTGCAGGGAACCTTCGCTCGCCTCTCTGCAGAAATCCTGTAATTTCGCCCATAGGTTCACCTCCTGAATGCCGTTGAATTTTTCAACTTCTCTTATTAAAGCATTTTAAGACGGCGCACGCAAGTTTTTTTATGAAAAACGGAAAAACGCGCCGCGCTGTGGCTTTTTGCGGCTTCAATCCCTTTTTTCGGCGAAAGACACTGATAAAATAAAAATACAAAGACGGCAGCGATGGTCACGTATTTTTTGGAATGGAAAATGCGGGAGAAAACGGGGCGTACGTTTCATGGGGGGAGCGGGAGATGAACGGTCCCCATCGGCTTTGCTGAAGGGCTGCCTTGACGGCAAGTCCCGCCGGCGCAGTTGTCGGAAAAATGGCCGCGGGCCATGGAACACGCGGGCTCTCCCGGAGTCTTTCGCGCCGAAGAGAAGAAGCCGTCCGTCTCTCAGGCTTGCGGCGGCGTTTGGCCTTCGCAGGTTCGAAGCGTTGAGAGAGCTGCGTAAAGACGTCCGATGGAAAATAAAGACGGCAGCCGTGAAATTCTCGCACGAGAATTTCACGGCTGCCGTGTCTTTGCGAGCTTGAAGCGGCAAAAGGGCGCTATGAACGCCCGTTCTGCGTCGGTTCTTCGGGGCCCCGGGGCTGAGGCGGCACTTCATCCTTGAGGAGGGTGACGTCCATGCGGGGGTAGGCCATGGCGATGCCTTCCTGGCGGAATTTTTCCTGAATGGCCTCACGGAGTTCGCTGCTGACGCGGAGCGAGCTGGCGATTTTCTGGTTGATCCAGAAGTAGAGGGTGAACTCCAGTTCGCTGTCGCCGAAGTTGGCGAAATACACCCAGGGCTCGGGCTTTTTGAGGATGCGCGGATTGTCGTCAACGAGCTTCAGCACCGTCTCGCGAACTTTTTTGAAGGGCGTGCCGTAGGCCGTGCCGAAGTTAATGGTGACGCGGAGCAGGGCGTCCGACAGGCTCCAGTTGATGAGCTGGTTGTCCAGGAGCTGGCTGTTGGGAACCACCACTTCTTTTTCGTCGAAGGTGCGGATCAGCGTGGAGCGCACTCCCAGGTCGGACACGGTACCGCAGAGCGTGCCCACTTCAATGACGTCGCCGATCCTGAAGGGATGGCTGACGGTGAGCAGGATGCCGCCGATGATGTTCTTGAAAATGTTCTGAGCGCCGAAACCGATGGCGATGGCCACGGCGCCGCCCAAAAAGGCGAAGGCCGTCAGGGGGATGCCCACAATGCGCAGCGCCGTCAGGAAAATGGTGATGGCGGCGGTGTAATAGATAAAACGTTCAAAGGTTCTGCGGCTTGTTTCATCGAAGCGGAAGTAGGCGGCTACGGCCCATGAGAGCATGCGAACCAGCCGCCGGGCGCCCCAGGTGCCGAAGAGGATAATGGCCAGGGCGATGAGAAATTCTTTGAGCCGCACGGCATAGCCGCTGCTCTCCCACAGTTCGGTGTTGAGCGTATCCGTCACTTTTTTCTTCCATGATTCGGCGGTTTTCTGCGCGATGCCGACGGTTTGGTAGGTCTGCTCAAGCATGAGGGCGACCTGTCTTTCCAAAGTTTCCACGGAGGAGAGCGTCGTGATGAAGTCAAGGCTGTTTCCGATGGCGCTCCGAAGGGCGGCGCGATGTTTCTGCCGCGTGGCGTTGAGAGTTTTGTCCGCGTTTTCGTCGCCGAGTTGCCGTTCCACCTCCGCAAGACGCGTTTGAAAAGAAAGAAGGCTTTTTTGTTCGCTGGCGATTTTTGCCTCAAGAACGGCGACGTCGGCGGAGAGTTTTTTCAAAGCCTCGGGCACGTTGCTTTTGTCCAGGTTGCCGGTGTGAATGTCCTGAATAATGCCCCAGAGACGGCGGCGCGTCGACATAAGCACCAGGGTTTCCTGGAGGTGCTCCAGAGCCAGGCGGCAGCGGTCGCGGTCAGCTTTGCGGAAGTTCAGGTCGGCCTGGGCGGTATCCTTTGCGGCTCCCGCTTCGGCGGTACGGTATTTCTCTTCGGCGAGAACGAGGACGTCGTCGGCTTGGCGCATCTGCCGCGAGAGAGAGGGCTGCTGAGCTTCCAGAGCTTTGATTTTCTCGCTGAGCGTCGCCGTCTGGGCGTTGAAAGCTTCCTCGCTGAGGCTCAGGTTGTTCCAGATGTACTCGTAAAGCTTGCTGCGCTGGGCGAGCTGCTGGCGGTGAAGTTCCAGGGAAACTTCCGCGCGCTCTTTGCTGAAGTGATCGAGAATGAGCCGGGCGCGGTCGGCTTCAACGGTCAGCGCGGCGCTTTGAAGCCGCCAGAGGTTTTCTTTGCTCTCCTGTTTCTGCAGGTTGTCGCGGGCGAGGCGCCAGGCCGCTTCGTCGGCGTTGAGCTGCGTCCGGGATTTGGACGCGTACAGCGCGGAAAGGTTCAAATCGTCCTGAGCCGCGTCGATTTCCTTGCGGAGCGCGTCAAGGCCTTCGCTGAACTTCTCGTAGTATTCCAGCTTGAAGGGAGGCTTCTCGTTGAGCTCCAGTTCCGGTGAGGCGGCGGCGGATTTCTGCTTTTCCAGTTCGGCGTCGTCCTGTTTTTTGCGGGCGGCGGAGCTTTCAATGCGCGCGTAGGCGTTTTTCAAGGAGTTGAGAACGTCAATGCGCAGCGTCACGGCATCGGCAGTCACTCCGAACCGGGCGGCGGATTCTTCCGGCGGCAGGCCGTTCCACAGGGCCAGCTGCGCGTCGATTTCTTCCGACCTCTTCGAGTTGATCTCAATATCCGACGAGGACGGCGCAAAGGGCTGAGCCGTTTTGTCATCGGCGGCGGGAAGAGTTTTCTCAAGCCCGGCCTTCAGCCCTTCCGTGACGAGAGAAACGGGGTCAATGGCGAAAACAGGCCCGGCAAGCCCCAAAATCAGCGCCGCGGCCAAGAGATGTTTTTTCATGTCAGATCCCTCTTAAATCCTGTCAAAGTAATGATTGCACTTTTCAATTATATCTCATTTTTCCGACAATTCCAAGGTGACAAAATGGGATTGCTCCCCAGGGGCTCTTTCAGGGCACCAAAGAGTTTTCAAGGCGGCAGAAACGGGGAGGAGTGAAGAATTTTGCGGTGTTTGCTGGAGATGGTATGATACTGTATGCGTGAGAAGTTTTATCGGGGGAGGGCGAATTTTATGAGTGGAAAATCACAAGTCTTTTTTGCGCCTTTTGGGCCGAACGTCAGCAAAGTGGACGTGCTGAAAAAACTGCTTGAAGCGGCGGAATTCAAAAAAACGGTGGCGAAGGACGCTCTGACAGCAGTGAAGCTGCATTTCGGCGAGAAGGGCAACGACACGTACATGCGCCCGATTTTCGTCCGTGCCGTGGTCGACGAGATCAAAGCCTGCGGCGGCAAACCCTTTCTGGTCGACAGCAACACGCTGTACATGGGCAGTCGGAAAAACGCCGTGGATCATCTCGTCACCGCCATTGAAAACGGTTTCGGCTTCGCGGTGACGGGCGCGCCTCTGGTGATCGCCGACGGACTGAAGAGCAACGATTTTCGCGAGGTGCCCGTCGACGGCGACTATTTCAAAAAAGTGGACGTATCGTCGGCCATTGCCGAGGCTGATTCCCTGGTGGTCATGTCCCATTTTAAAGGTCACGTTTCCGCCGGGTTCGGCGGGGCCATTAAAAACCTTGCCATGGGCTGTGCGCCGGCGCGGGGCAAAAAAGCTCAGCACGCCGTCCGCCTGGAAGCCGATGAAGAGACCTGCATCGGCTGCGGGCGCTGTTACAGGAATTGTCCCGCTCACGCCATCGCCATGGGTGAAGGCGGCGGAAAGAAAGTCTGCCGCATCGACCCGAAGCAGTGCATCGGCTGCTGCGAGTGCATGACCGTCTGTCCCGCGAAGGCCATTCACATGCTGTGGGGCAGCGCCGATGACCGGCGGAGCTTCGGCTGTCGCATGGCCGAGTACGCCCGGGGCGCGGTGAAGGGCAGAAAACGGGTCATTTACATCAACGCCATGATGGACATTACGCCGTTGTGCGACTGCTGCGGCTGGAGCGACACGCCCATCGTTCCCGACATCGGATTTGCCTTTTCCACCGATCCTGTGGCACTGGACAAGGCCTGTTATGATCTGGTCACCGCCGCCGAAGGCATGCCCGGCGAAGAGCATCGTTTTCACCGCGGCGACGACAAATTCGCGCAGCTCTATCCTGAGTGCGAGCCTCACGCACAGTTCCAGCACGGAGAAAAAATCGGTCTGGGCTCCATGGATTATGAACTTCGCGCCATCGCCGTGCCGCCGGAGCCCGAGGAGTGACGCCGGTGAGCCTTGACTAATTGAAAGAGGCCGTGCTACCATGACTTCACAAGAAGTCTTGACGCTCTTTTTTACAGAGTGAGTCAGGCCGCCGCAAGCGCGGCCGGGCCGCGGCAGTGGAATGACATTCCACAGGACAGGATGAAAACTGCCCTGTGGATTTTTTTTGACCCTTGCACGGGGCGGATAACTGCGGAGGGTGAGACTTATGGAAGGGAAAATCACTGAAAAGGCGAAATTCCAGCGGGAGGCAACCCGCGTTTCCGCCGTTTGCATGGCGGGCAATCTGGTGCTGGCCGCCGCGAAGTTCGCCGCAGGCATTATGGGCCGTTCGGGCGCCATGATCAGCGATGCCGTTCACTCGTCGTCGGATCTTCTGGGCGGTTTGATCGTGGTGATCGGCGTCAAACTGGCCACCCGCCCGTCGGACAAATCACACCCCTACGGGCATGAGCGCATTGAGTGCATCGCCGCGCTTATTCTCGGCGGCATTCTCTTTGCCGTGGGGCTGACCCTCGGCGGCGAGGCGCTGAAAAGTCTGGTGTCGGGCTCCTACCGATACGGACCTCAGCCCGGAATGGTCGCTCTTGCGGCGGCGCTGGTCTCCATCGTCACCAAAGAAGCCATGTTCTGGTACACGTGGATCATCGCCGTGAAATTCAACTCGGGAGCGTTGAGAGCCGAAGCCTGGCACCACCGTTCCGACGCGCTGTCTTCGGTGGGCGCCCTGCTGGGCATCGGCGGCGCGCGTTTCGGCTGGCTCGTGATGGAGCCTGCCGCCAGCTTCGTGATCTGCCTTTTTATCCTGAAAGTGGGGTATGACATTTTCAACGACACGGTAAAACAGCTGGTGGATCACGCCGCCGACGACAGCACGGTGGAAGCCCTGCGTCAGTGCGTTCTCGCTCAGAAGGGCGTAAAAGGCATCGACCTGCTCAACACCCGCGAGTTCGCCAGCCGGATTTACGCCGACATCGAAATCCGCGCCGACGGCGCCCAGTCGCTGCGCGACGCTCATTTCATCGCCGAAGAAGTTCATCAGGCCGTGGAAAAGCAGTTTATGCGGGTCAAGCACGTGATGGTACACGTCAATCCCGATTGAAAGCCCTCGTGCCGTCGGAGGAAAAGGCACCGAGGGCGCAGCGGAGACCACGGCGATTTTTCGGGAAGAGACCCGAGACGTTCTGAGGCGAAAACAACGTCAGGGCGGTGCGCGCCTGTTGACGCAAATTGTTCGGCGCAAAGCGCCGGGAAAGGGGAGAGAATGAAGGATTTTGTCTTTTACTGTCCGGTGAAAACGTGGTTCGGCGAAGGTGCGGCGTCACGTGCGTTGCACGAGTCCCTTCCGGGCTTCGGCGAAACGGTCATGCTCTGCACCGGCGGCGGTTCCGTCAAGAAAAACGGCATCTTCGATGAAATCATGAAAATCCTCGGAGAACAGGGAAAGCGCGTCGTGGAGTTTTCGGGCATTACGCCCAATCCCACGTGGGAAAAAGTTTGCATGGGCGCGCGGCTGGCGCGGAGCGAAAAGGTCGATCTCGTTCTGGCTGCAGGCGGCGGTTCCGTCAGCGACTGCTGCAAGATGATCTGCGCTCAGGCCCTCACCGACGAGGATCTCTGGACTATGAAGTTCAGTTTCGGGGCGCTTCCGGCGCGTTTTTTGCCGCTGGGCGTGATCGTCACCGCCGCAGGCACAGGGTCGGAGCAGAACGACATCGCCGTAATCACCAACGAGGAGAAAAAGATCAAAGCGGGCATGGCGGGAGCCACGCCGGCCTTTGCCGCCCTTGACCCCTTTTACACGCTGTCCGTTCCTCCGCTGCAGGTTCTTTCGGGTGCTTTCGACACGTTGAGTCACTGCATGGAAAGCTATTTCGGCACGCCGCGCGACGAAAATTTAACCGACGAAATCGCCGAGGCCGTCATGCGTCACGTCATTGGCTGCACCCGTAAGCTTGCTCTTCGTCCCGACGACGTCGTGCTCCGCGGCGAGCTGATGTGGGCCGCCGCTCTGGCGGAAAACGGTCTGCTGAAAGCGGGCAAGGTCACCGATTTTCAGGCCCATCAGATTGAGCATCAGGTGGGTGCCTATACCGACTGCAATCACGGCTTGGGACTGGCTGTCATTCAGCCCGTGCTGTACCGTCATCTTTATCGGGGCGCGCCCGAGCGCTTCGCCCGCTGGGCGCAGCGAGTGTGGAACGTGGAGCCGCGCGGCGACGTTTTGGAGACGGCGGCGGCCGGCGTCGATGCCCTTCGGGATTTTGTCGTCCAGATCGGCCTGCCCGACAGCTTCAGAAAAATGGGCATCACAGACCGAAGCTTTTACGGAGACGTGGCCCGTTCCTGCCGGATTATGCCGGGCTGTTGCCGTCGGCTGTCGGTGGGCGAAATCTTCGACATCCTCACGGAGTGTTATTAAAAAGTGCCGTTCCGGTCTAAAAAGGGCCTTCTCTTTTTTCAAAGAGAAGGCCCTTTTTCATGCCAGCAGTTCTTTCAGAGCCGAGGCGAGGCGCTCCACGCCTTCGGTCATCTGTTCGTCGTCGGGACGCGCGTAGGAGAGGCGCAGAGAATGTTCCTCGCCCTTGAAATCGGGCGTGAAGCACATGCCGGGGAAGAACGCCACGCCGTATTTGTCCCGCGCCAGCAGCGCCAGCCGTCGGGCGTCGCAGTCGTCGCTGACGCGGCACCACAGGAACATGCCGCCCGACGGCGTTTCCCAGCTCAGCTGTTCGGGAGGGATCCTTCGGCGCATCAGCGACGTGAGACGCTCAAAACGCCGCTTCAGGTCCAGGCGCAGACGGTCCACGTGAGCGCCGAACTGTTGGTGGCGGAGCAGTCTCGCGCAGCCGCGTTCAAGCAGAGCGGGGTAGGCCAGAATGGTGGACTTGACCAGCATGGCGGCCGGACGGCGAAGTTCCGCCGGCAGAGCCAGCCATCCGAGGCGCACTCCCGGGGCGATGATTTTCGACAGCGAACCCATGTAGACGGTGCAGTCAGGCGCCAGAGAATAGTAGGACGCCGGCGGCTGTTTCCCGAAGCTCAAATCGTGATAGGGATCGTCCTCAAGGATCATGAAGCCGAAGCGACGGGCGATGTCGATGACGGCCTTGCGGCGCTCCGGAGACGTGCAGCGTCCCGTGGGATTTTGAAAGTTGGGAATGACGTAAAACATTCGAACCTTGTTTTTTTTGGCGAGAGCTTCCAGCGCGTCGGGCAGGGGGCCTTCATTGTCCATGGGCACGCCCTGAAGGCGCGCGAAGCTTTTGTACATGCAATCCAGTGTCTCCGTGAAGGTGGGCGTTTCGCACAGAACGAGGTCGTCGGGGTCGATGAACAGCTGAGAGACGATGTCCGCACCGCCCGTGGCGCCCACGGTGGTGACGATGTTTTCGGCAGAGACGTTTGTGCCGATGGCCAGGTCGTTCATGCGGTCGGCCAGCGCCGACCGCAGCTCGGGGTCGCCGGCGACACAGGGGTAGGCCATGACGTCCCGTTCGTTTTCAAGAAGATCCTGAAAAATGGGGCGCAGGAGATCCAGGGGATACTGGTCTGCCGCGGGCTGTCCCGCGTTGAAGGGAATGACCTTTTCCACTCCGGGAGCGAAAAAGTCGTCCATGGCGCTGCGGCGCAAATGAGCCGCGCGCCGGCTGACGGTGAATTTCACGGCGGTCGCCTCCAATGTGTTTCAAGTTGTGGACATTATATCACGTTCGAGGCTCACTGATACAGCGGGCGCACCGATGTGCCCATGCTCCCGTCGCATGAGCTTCGCCGTTGTGGTACACTGGCAGTGAAGTGCGGAGTTTTTTCGCGCCCTGTGGCGAGCCGGTCGCGCAGCCCGAACTTTCGTGAAGGTGCGAAAAAATACCGCACCGCACAGAGGCGAAAAGGGTCTGCGAAACGGCGGAAGCTTTGGGCGTTCGGACCAGTTCTGGGAGGCGGCGCAGGCGGCGGAGCCAAGGTGCCGAATACAATGGAGGAGTGAAGACAGGATGCTGAAAAAAATCGGATTTATCGGGCTGGGCGTCATGGGGCGCTCCATGGCCTTCAACCTGCTGAAGGCGGGATTTTCGCTGACGGTATACAACCGAACGAAGGCTTCGGCGGAGGGTCTGACGGCGGCGGGCGCCCGCTGGGCCGGCAGTCCCGCCGAGGTGATGCGGGACTGCGACGCCGCCATCACCATCGTAGGGTATCCCCGCGACGTGGAGCAGGTTTACTTCGGCGAAAAAGGCCTTTTCGAGGGGTTTTCGGCGGGAAAACTGGCCATCGACATGACCACGTCTTCGCCCCTTCTGGCCGAAAAAATCGGCGCCAAGGCTCTGGAGTTGGGCGGATGTGCCCTTGACGCCCCCGTTTCCGGCGGCGACGTGGGAGCGAAAAACGCCTCGCTCTCCATAATGGCGGGAGGTCCCGAAGAGGCCTTCGAAGAGGCGGTGCCGCTTTTTGCGGCCATGGGAAAGTCGTGGAAGCTTCAGGGCGGCTGGGGAGCCGGACAGCACACCAAAATGGCCAATCAGATTGCCATCGCGTCCAACATGATGGGCGTCTGCGAGGCTTTGGCCTACGCGCGGCGCGCGGGACTGAACCAGGAGGCCGTGCTGGCCGCCATCTCCGGCGGCGCCGCCGGCAGCTTTTCCATGAGCAACCTGGCGCCTCGTATGCTCAAGGGCGATTTCAAGCCCGGCTTCTATGTGAAGCACTTTATCAAGGACATGGGAATTGCCCTGGAATGTGCCCGTCAGATGAAGCTGGAGCTGCCGGGCCTTGCGCTGGCGGACCGACTGTACAGAAAACTGGCCGAAAGGGGCGGAGAAAACGACGGCACGCAGGCGCTCTATCGCCTGTACGTCGAAAACGGGACTCAGGAATAATCGGCTTTTTTGCGAAAGTATTGGGCGACGGCCGCGCAATGCGGCCGTCGCCCAATACTGTGATGCGGGGTTAGCGACGGAGGGGCGTCATGGCAAAGACGTCGTCGGAGATCTTCCGCGCGGCAATGCAGAAGTCGAAGCGATCCACGGCGGTGCACAGTGCAAAATCCTCGCGAGGGAAAACGTCCTGGGTCTGCGAGTTGAAGAATTTTGCGCCCTCGGCTGTCCGCCTCAGCGCGTCGATTTCGTCGGCCATATTCAGCGAAGTTCCTTGAAGGCTCGCTTCAATGGCGCGGGCGCACAGCAGGTCCTCGGGCGTGGTGCGTTGTCCGGCCCAGCCCATGGCGACCAGCGAGACCTGTTGCGGAGCCTGCGAGGCAATATAACGCGCCGTTGCCGACGACGTCACCAGAGAGGCCACCAGCAGCTGTCGGGCTCCCGAAGCTGCGGCGAGGCCCTGCGTTCCCGAGCTGGTGGTGTGGACGACGGTTTTTCCCTCCAGCGGAGCGCCTTCAGTCTGCCACGGAGAGTTGCCGTAGTCAAAGCCCGGCAGAATTTTGCCGCCCCGCTCGCCGACCAGCAGGACGTCGGGGTTTTCGGATTTGAGACGCCGCGCCGTCTCCTCGTCGCCCACGGCGTAAATACGCGAGGCGCCCCGTGAAAATAAATAGGCCTCCAGCGAGAAGGCTCGAAAGACGTCGATAATCACCGTCAGGCCGCGGGCACGGCGCGCTCCCTCCAGAAGCTCCAAAATTTCGATGTTCACGAAAAAACCTCCCTCAAAAGTTCGGTAAAGTCGTCAAGCCGCCACCGGCAAAGGTGCGGCCTTCGGGCGCTCTCTTTTTCGCGCAGCCGACGCTGCACGGCGACTGTTCAAAAATCGCCGGGGCGTACCACGTGCGGCCGATGATCGCGGTTCCGTCTTGACGGCGGAGCTTGTGTCGCTCTCTTTTCATGCCGTCTTAGCGTCGTCGGTCGGGGCGGAACGCACGTGAAATCCGGCGGCGACGTGCCGCTTGGATGAGATGCCGCGGCGCACGGGGATGCGTCGGATATTGACACAACCGGTCGGATCGGCGCCGCCTGTTGCTGCCCGTGGGCGAAACCTGCGCGCTCCCCACGGTGTCAACGTCGAACGCGGAATTTCGCATTCGCTCACAAAGCCAAAGCGGACGTCGGAACGGGGGCTTCGCCTTCGATTGGTCGAAACGTCCGCAACGGGCGCCCATTGACGCGGCCAATGTATTGCAACCGCCGGGCACCGGGCGTTTTTCGCCGAAGACGCCGAAATAATCCATGGTGCCCATTCCCATGGCCGGACGCCGCCGGGAAGCGCCGGACCGGGAGTGTCCGGCGAAGAGGCGCACGTTCGACGGAGCGTTTTGTTCTCAAGAGAGATTTTCCTTTGCCGCGCAGCATGAACGTCACACTTCCATTGTAACATGCCCTGAGATCGTCGGACGCTTGTCTGCGCCGGGCGGAATGGTATAATCAGCGTGGAGCGCGGGATTATCCCGACTGATCACATATGGGAGGTAATAAAAATGAAAAAAGCAATTGCGACGAAGAAGGCCCCCGGGGCCATCGGCCCCTATTCTCAGGCCATTTCCACCGAAGCCATGATTTACACTTCCGGCCAGCTGGGAATGACGCCCGACGGAACGCTGCCGGAGACCATTGAGGAGCAAACCGAGAACTCTCTGAAAAACGTCAAGGCCATCCTAGAAGCTGCGGGCAGTTCCATGGATAAAGTGATCAAAACCACGGTGTTCCTCAAGGACATGAACGACTTTGCCGTGATGAACGGCATTTACGCCAAATATTTCAAGGAGCCGTTCCCCGCCAGAAGCGCCGTTCAGGTGGCCAAGCTCCCCAAGGACGGCAAAGTGGAAATCGAAGTGGTCGCCCTTCAGTAATCCGGAGCGAAAAAAAGCGCGGACTTCTCTGCGGAGAAGCCGGCGCTTTTTCTATAAGCATGACCGTCGCTGAAAGGGGCGCAGCCGTGGGCGGATATGGAGGTCCTTTTGGCCGGGAGCTTGTTCCGATGAAAAAACGGAAAAGACGCCGCCCCTTTGGCAGTTCCAAAGAAAAGGGCCGTATCAATAGGTCCGAACATCGCCCCTTCGGACATGGATGTCCTTGTTTTCGACGCCGAAGCCGCGGTGTCTTCGCCGAAAGGTGAAAAAGAGGGGAGATGACTAAACTTTTAATACAAAAAGTTTATTTTTGCTGAGTTCACCTGTGATATGATATGAAAGTCAAGATGGAAAAAAGATACAGGGAGGCGACGCCATGACACCATTCATGGATTGGAACGTGCAGAAATTGAAAGACCTCGCCAAGCGCGAGGCGGGCCCCTTTATCGGCATGACCTTCGCGTCGCTGCTCCTGTGTTTTCTCATCGCGGCACTCATCGAACCCTATAAATTTGCCAGCACCGGCGTCACGGGCATAGCGCTGATTACCAATTACACGTGGGGAATGTCCCCCGTCTGGGTGCTGACCATCGTCAACGTGCTGCTGCTCATCTGGGGCTGGACCGCCATGTCGCCGCGCTTCGCCCTGTGGACGCTGTACAACACCGTTCTGACCAGCGTGCTTCTGCCCGTCTTCGAAATGTATCATTACCCGCTCATCAATGACCTCGTCCTGGCCGCTCTTTTAGGCGGCGTGGCCGGCGGCCTGGCCATGGGAATTCTGTTTCGGTGCGGAGGCTCGTCGGGCGGCATGGACATCCTGGCCGCCATCGTGAAAAAACATTGGGGCATTGACGTGGGGGCGGCTTCGTTCTACGTGAACTTTGCCATCCTTCTCTCGTCGCTGCTGGCCGTCGATCTCGAAAAAGTCCTTTACGGCGGATTGAGCCTTTATGTGGAGTCCGTGACCATCGACTGGGTTCTGAAATCCTTCGACCGCCGAGTTCAGATGAATATCATCACGTCAAAGCCCGATGAAGTCATTCACTTCATCATGGAAAAAATCGAACGCACCGCCACGCTGATTCCCGCCAAGGGCGCCTATCGCCGCACGCCCATGGACGTCATCATGGTCATTTTGACGCGCCGGCAGGCCCTGGAGCTGAAACGCTATCTCCGGGACACCGACCGCAGCGCCTTTGTCATCATGGGCGATGTGTCGGAAGTGCTGGGCGAAGGCTTCAAAAAATGGGAGAACGATTCGTAGAAAAAGCGTCCTCGCCTCTCGGCGTAAATCTTTTTCTCCGTGAAGAATGCCCCGACGGCGCGTGTCCAAATCGGCCATGGCGGGCAGGGCTCGCTCCGTGAGCGGAAAGCCCGAAACGCCTGCCGGCTGAGAGCGCGGACATTGCCGAAGGGCGAGCGGTGAAATGGCGCCCGGCGTGGCGTCACGGAGAGAAGCGTCGGAGAGAGCTTCGCGTGGAGAGCCCGTGCCGCACAGGCGCCGCCGGTGTCGCCGCGAAGCACGGCTTTGCCGCGCGCCCCAACGGGACTGAGAACGGAACGTTCCCGGGGCCGTTTTTAGACAACCGCCCACGGTTTTTTTGAAGGCATCTTCGCCGGGAGCCGGGCAAGTCATGGGATTGGGAATGATGAACGGCGGCGTAAACATCGGCGATGCCGTACAGGTCCGTCCGGAAAAAGTGGATGAAGTCGTTGAATTTTATACTGAGCAACGGTTCGTTTTCCTTCACAACGGGACGCACCGCCCCTCCCGGTCCCGGGAAATGTCCTTCGGGCGGCAATCCTTTAGAAAGACTTGCCGCCGCTTTCGCTCTTTTCGGCGAAAGCGGCAACGCGGGGTGATTTTCCACTGTTGAAGTTTCAGCGGTAATTGAGCGTTGTTTCTTCGGCTGCATGAGACGTTCCGCGGAAAAACGCCGGGATGATCTCTTCAGAATACAATCTCGGGAATTCTCAAAAACAGGTTACAGCCTTTTTTTGTTTCATAGGGCGTTTTTGAGCGTGCGCGGCCTTTTGAGAGCCGTGCCGCCGATCCGTCAAAGTTTTTGCCGCCGGGAGCTCTTTTCATGAGAAATCATGAAGCATAAAAATCGCTTTGCTCTCCCGCATGCTCAATTTGAAGGAGACAGGGCAAAGGTTGGGAGAACTCGAAGGCCTTGCGCTGCGACGTCGGCCTTTCCCCGCGGTTTTAATGCAGCGCCCTTATTTTTTGTGCCGCGGTGCAGGGCGCGTCATGCCCGGAGCAATTCAGAGGCAGCACGCATTTTCCGCGTTGCCGGGCATCGATGGGCGGGAGCAGTCTGCGATTTTTCCGTGAATTTTGAAGGGGGGCGCCTTTGCGGCGCGTAAAGGAGAGAAAAAATGTCCGACACGCGAAAGGTTCTGGTCACGGTGCTTCCGCTGAGCGACGAGCACCGTGATTTTCTGAAAGAGCGGGCTTCCGGCGGCGCGTTTTCCTGTCGGATGGTCTTCAAGCGGAGCGATGTGACGGTTGAGGACGTGGCCGACGCCGACGCCATTATCGGCAACGTGCCGCCGGCACTGTTGGCTGACGCGAAAAAATTGAAATGGCTCCAGCTCAATTCCGCGGGCGCCGATCCCTATGACCGCCCGGGGCTTTTGCCTGCGGGGTGTGCACTGACGACGGCCTCGGGAGCCTACGGACTGACGGTGTCGGAGCATCTGCTGGCTCTCACTTTTGCGCTGGTGCGGCGATTGAACCAGTACATGGGTCTCCAGAAAGAGGGGCGGTGGAGGTCCTGCGGCCACGTAACTTCCGTTGAGGGATCGGTGGTCCTGGTGCTGGGCCTCGGCGACATCGGCGGCAGTTACGCTCGAAAGATGAAATCTCTCGGCGCTTATGTTATCGGTGTTCGGCGGCATGTGAATGAAAAGCCTGATTTTATTGATGAACTGAGGGGCATTGACGAGCTGGACGATTTGCTCCCCCGGGCCGATATGGTTGCCATGGTTCTGCCCGGAACGGCAGAAACCTTCCATGTGATGGACCAGCGCCGTTTGAGATTGATGAAAAAGGGCGCTTACCTCGTCAACGCGGGGCGAGGAACGGCCGTGGATCTTGAGGCGCTCAGAAAGGTTCTCGCCGACGATCATCTGGGGGGCGCCGCTCTTGACGTGACGGAACCTGAGCCCCTGCCGCCGGACCATCCGCTGTGGCGCATGGACAAGGTTATCATTACGCCCCACGTGGCGGGGCATTTTTTTCTTGCCGAAACGGTAAACCGAATTGTCCGCATCGCCGGAGAGAATCTTCGTGATTGGACGCGCGGCATGGAAATGAAGGGAAAAACGCAGCGATGAGCCTTTCGACGATTGCCTTTATCGGCGTTGGAATTATGGGACGTCCCATGGCGCTGAACTTGATCAAAGCGGGGTTTGGCGTCAGAGTGTGGGCGAGGCGTCCGGAAAAAACCGCCGAGCTTGCCGTTGCCGGCGCCGCGGTCTGTTCTTCCGCAGCGGAAGCCCTTTGCGGCGCTGAAGCGCTGATCACCATGCTGGGCACGCCCGACGACGTCCGACAGCTGTATGAAGGAGAAGGCGGGATCCTGGCTTCCGCCGAGGCGGGCACCATTCTTGTGGATATGACCACTTCCAGCCCCGCACTGGCTGAAAAACTCTTTCAGGACGGGCGCCGCCGGGGGCTGCGCGTTTTGGACGCTCCCGTCACGGGAGGCAAGGCCGGCGCCGAGGCGGGCACATTGTGCATTTACGTCGGCGGCGAGCGGGAGGATTTCCAAGCCTGCCGCCCCCTCTTCGAGGCCATGGGAACGCGTGCTTGCCTGATGGGGTCCCCGGGCTGCGGTCAGCATGCGAAAATGTCCAATCAGCTTCTTGTGGCGGGGGCGTTGGCGGGGCTCTGCGAGTCACTGGCCTACGCCCGACGCGTCGGTCTGGATCTGAAGGAACTGTTTCCTTTGCTGTGCGCCGGTTCGGGCGGCAGCCGCCAGCTGGAAAAGTTGGGGCCGAAAATTATGGCTCATGACGACCGCCCCAGTTTTTTTGTCCGATATCTCGCCAAAGACCTGCGCATTGCCCTGGAGGAGGGCTGTCGGGGAGGACTGAATCTGCGCTGCGCCCGGGACACCCTTGACGCTCTGGACACTTTGACGGCCAACGGCATGGGAGAGCGCGGAACTCAGGCGCTCATCCACTTTTGCGAGGGTGGCGCCGAGGGCTTCGACGGCGTGAAAAAGCATGAAAATCTTTGACCTGACCCGGAAGATCGAGCCGACGATGCCGTTTTTTCCCGGCGACGCGCCGCCGCGTTTTCGCCTCGTCGCCGATTACCACGGCGCGGGGTATCGCGAGACGGAAGTGACGCTCACCAGCCACACGGGCACCCATGTTGATGCGCCGTCTCACGTCATTCCGGGCGGAAAAACCGTAAGCGGCCTCGCCCCGGAGTGTTTTTGCGGCTCTGCCGCGGTGCTGCGCCTTCCGCCGCACACGGAGAAAATTACCGTGGAGCACTTTCTTCGCTGTCCCGGAGCTGAAGCAGCCGACTTTCTGCTGATCAGCAGCGGTTGGGAGACGCTTTGGGGAAGGGAGGAATATTTCACGGGGTACCCGCTGCTGGACGAAGAGGCGGCACGCTGGCTCTCGGTTTCGCACAAAAAAGGCGTCGGTCTCGACGTCATGAGCATCGACGCCGTTGCCAGTACCGATCTGCCCCTTCATCGTCTCGTGCTGGGCGGCGGGGTGATGATCTTCGAAAATCTCTGTCGCCTCAGGGAATTGCCCTGCGGGCCGGTGAAGTTCTGCGCGTTCCCGCTGAATTTGAACGATGCCGACGGCGCACCGGTTCGCGCCGTGGCCTTTACGAAATGACGCCGCAGCGCCCTCCCGACGCTGCGGCGGTCGTTTTTGATTTTTCAGTAAAAATCCCTCTCCGTCA
>CABTYW010000037.1 GCA_902489135.1 uncultured Synergistaceae bacterium | reverse complement strand
ATCGGCGCCCAGCCGGAGCGCGTGAAGGTGACCGGCGACTGCAAAGCGGACGCTCTCATGGAGCGCAAAAACCGCGCCGATCTCTCGGAACTTGCCCCGTTTTTTTCACCGTCTCGACGGGTCATCATCGCGGGCAGCACCCATCCGGGCGAAGAGACCTGCGTTTTTCAGGCCTATAAAGCGCTGAAAGGGACTTTTCCCGACCTTCGGATCGTGGTGGTACCGCGCCATCCCCAGCGTGCCCTGTCAGTGACGGCTGAAGCGCGCCGGCAGGGATTGAAGGGCGTGTGCGTCATGTCCGAGACAAAAGAAAATCAGCCATGGGACGTGATGGTGGTCGATCGCATCGGCGTTTTGTTCCCCGCCTACGGCTTTGCGGAAGCCGCCTTTCTTGGCGGTTCACTGGTGCAAAAGGGCGGGCAAAACGTGATGGAGCCCGCCATATGGGGAATTCCTTGTTGCCAGGGCCCCGACTATCATGATTTTACCCAAGCGACCCGCGCTCTGTGCGGCGTCGGCCTGTGTCAAATTGTTCACAATGCCCATGAAATGACGCGTTTCTTTGAGAGCGTCCTTCAATGGAAAAATCCCGAGACTTTTCGGAAAGCCTCCGACGTCTTTTTTGCGTCGCTGGGCGGTGCAGCGCTGCGCAGCTGGAAGCTTGTGGAGCCCTATCTCTCTTCGGCGGCTTCGGAGCATGAAGGGGAACTTTGATCTCCGCTCACTTTCTCCTTGCAGAACGGCCCTTTTGCCCCGTTTGCGTTATGAAGTTTTGAAGTAAAAAAACGAAAAAATCGGCACAAAAAAATAAAATTCGATATAATAAAAGTCAGTCTGCCCCTTCAGGCTGACTTTCTTTGCAATATTACAAGGTCGGTGATATCAATGAGAACTCTTTATCTGGATTGTTGCTCCGGCATCGCCGGGGATATGTTTTTGGGGGCGCTGCTTGATTTAGGGCTTGACGTTGGAACTTTTAAGGACCATCTGTCCAAGCTCGGCCTGCAGGACTTCGATATTGACGTGAAACGCACCGCAAAATTCGGCTTTATGGGCACGGACGTGAACGTCAGAGATCTTTCGGCGCAGGAGCGCCGTCATGATCATGGCGCCGAAGGTGAAGACGACCATCACCATCATGACCATGATCATCATGACCATGATCATCACCATCATGACCATCACGACCATGATCATCACGGCCACAGGAGTTTTAACGAGATCAAGACCATCATTGACCGGTCCGGCCTTTCCGACGAGGTGAAATCGCGTGCCGTCAGGGCCTTCAGGCTTTTGGGCGAGGCCGAAGCTTCCGTTCACGGCGTGTCCCTCGACGAAATCCATTTTCACGAGGTGGGCGCCGTCGACTCCATTGTTGACATCGTCGGAGCCTTTGTGCTGCTTGAAATGCTGAAAGTTGACCAAGTTTGCGCTTCTTCCGTTAATGTGGGAAGCGGCACCGTAAAATGCGCCCATGGCGTCATGCCCGTGCCGGCTCCGGCGACGGCGCGCCTTTTGGAAAACGTCCCCGTGTTTTCCATGGGGGAGCCCATGGAGCGGACCACGCCCACGGGGGCGGTGCTGCTTAAAACGCTGTGCCGCTCCTTCGGTCCGCTGCCGGCGGGAGTGATGAAAGCGACGGGCGTCGGCTTCGGTGACCGCGAGAGCGACATCCCCAATATGCTGCGAGCCATGGTGATTGAAGAGGACGAAAAGCTGAAAAAAAACTACTCGGAAGGCAAAACGGCGATTCTGGAGACCAATGTGGACGATATGAACCCCCAGGATTATCAGGAGCTTTCAGCGCGCCTCTTTGAAGCCGGGGCGCTGGACGTGTTTTTCACGCCCATTCTCATGAAAAAAATGCGCCCGGCGGTGCGCGTTACCTGCATTGCCGCGCCTGAAAAACGTCAGGCGCTGGGCGAAATTATCCTGCGGTACAGCACCACCCTCGGCCTTCGCTGGAGCGAGGTAAACCGCATGACTCTGCGCCGTGAAATGGCGGATTTCGAAAGTTCCTTCGGCAAAGTCGCCATGAAAAAAGCCCTGTGGGGCGATGAAGTCCTGCGCGTCACGCCGGAGTTCGATGATCTGCGCGATCTGTCGCGCAAACACAACGTCTCCGTCAACGACCTCAGAGCGGCCGTTCTCGACGAGTACCGCTCCAGCATGAGGCCATAGCATGGGCGGGCGGCCGTTACTGATCCTTCTCAACGAAGGAACTCGGGGGCATCTTGTGCAGAGCCGGGGCATTCGCGATCGAATGAGCGAAATGATTTCATTGGACTCAATGGAATTGGAGACCCCGCGCCTTTCGCGCTTTCGCAAGCTGAAGTACATTAAAATTCTTTCGAGAAAGCTGCCTTGCGCGTCGGACTATTTTCTCGACTCTTGGCTCAGAAACGCCGGAGCTCAGCCTCTGGCCGATCGCATCGCTCAGATGAACCCTGCGGGGCGCCCGCTTCTGTTCCTTTCGGCGGGCAGCAACGCCGCTCCCTACTGCCTGGCTTTTGCCCGTCGTTTCGGCGGCAAAAGCTGTGTGGTCATGACGCCGTCGGTGCTGGGGATCAAGCCCTTTGACATGGCCGTCGTTCCCAAACACGACGGACAGAAGGGCGACAATCTGCTGGTCACCATGGGAGCGCCCAACTCCATCATGGCTTCTCTGCTGAAAGATCAGGAGAAAGAGCTTCTCAGCGACTACCCCGCAAGGCGGGAAGAGGCCTGGGGAATTCTCATCGGCGGCGACGACCTGAATTACACCATTGCGCCCCTTTGGGTCAATAAAGTGATGCCCACTCTGCTTGAGGCCGCCGAAGGCGCCGACGTGGACCTCTACATTACCACGTCGCGACGCACCCAGGCCGCAGCGGAAAACGCGCTTTACAAGCTTTGCGTCGGTCATCCTCGAGTGAGAATGCTCTTTTTGGCTTCCCAGGACCCCAGAAATCCCGTACCGGGAATTTTAGGCCACTGCCAACGGGTGTTCTGCACCGAAGATTCGGTCTCCATGATTTCCGAAGCGGTGACCGCGGGAGTTCAAACCGCGGTGATTACCGTGGGGCATCATCACGGTTTGAAACGCCTGTGTCAGGAGCTTACTGAATACCTGGTGGACAGCGGAATTCTGTCGACGAAATGCCTGTGGGGCGTTCCCAGATTCAACCGCATGATGGAAGATTTTGAAAATCAGGATTATTTGACCATCATTACGCCGCGAAATCTGCTGGACGGGTTGGCGCGCTTCCTTCAGCACTCTCCCTCGCGTCCTGCCGAATTCAACGAGGCGGTCAAAGCCGCGCGTTGGATTGTGTCGCGGTGGCTTGTATGAAAATCATTCACATTCTTCCCGAACTTCAGCTCGGCGGCGTGGAACGCCACGTCATCGACCTGGCAAACGAGCAGGCGCGCCGCGGGCATCAAGTCATGGTGCTCTCGGCGGGCGGACAGATGGAACGCCAGCTCCATGACGAAGTGTCGGTGCGCCATCTTCCCGTGCACAAAAAAAATCCGCTGACGGGGCTGTACAGCGCCCTGAAAATCGCGTATTGGATCAGGCGCGAAGGCTGGCAGATCATCCATGCACATTCCCGCGTGCCCGCCTGGATTGCCAATTGGGCGGCTTCATTGTCCCACGTGCCGTGGGTGTATACAGCCCATGCGGTCTACAGCCATAATTTGGGCCTCCATCCCCTGGCAAAGGCCGCAAGCGTCATCTGCGTCAGCCGCGCCGTTCAGGACGACCTTCAGGAGTATCTTCCCGCCGATCGCGCCGTCATTTACAACGGCCTGCCCGAAAAGGTGCCGCAGTGGAGCTGTCCCGATTCTTCGGTGCCCATCATTCTTGCCGTCGGACGTCTGACACCGTTGAAAGGCATTGATACCTTTCTGAGAGCGTTGGCTCTGTTGAAAAATCGCGGCGAAACGGGTTGGAGGTTTGTGATCGTCGGCGACGGTCCGCAGAGAAGGGAGCTGGAGCGCCTGGCGGCGACTTTGGGGATCTCTTCTTCCGTTGAATTTGCGGGCTACCGTGAAGACATTGAGGAACGACTTCTTCGGTGTCGCTGTTATGTCCTTCCTTCGCTTTCCGAAGGAATGGGGCTGACGCTGATGCTGGCCGTGAAGATGGGAGTTCCCGTGTTGGCCTCGGACCTGCCGGCGGTGCGCGAGCTGGCCATTGACGGCACAAAACTGCTGCCTCCCGCCAATCCCGCTGCGTGGGCGGATGCTCTACAACGGCTCCTCGCGGGGGAGCCCGGGGCCGCGCCGCAATTTGACGCCAAGGTGCTGTTGACGGAATCCGGGATGGTTTCGAAGGTCCTCGCGACTTACAATCGTCTCCTATGAGCCGCCGATTCGGCATTTGATGCGAGGGGGAAGTCCTTTCATGAAAGTCCTGCACTACGTTGACGAGAATCGCCTGGCGTGGATGATGCCGTGGATTCAGCTGCTCAAGGAACTGGAAAAATGGGGCGTCGAGAACCATGTGGTCTGCCGAAGCGGCGGAACTTTATCGGACGAGTTGACTCGCGAGAATGTGGAACATTCCACCTATACCCCTGTGGCGCAGTGGCTGCCGTCTGCTGCTTTCGGGCTGGGACGTCTCATTGACCGCGTGAAACCCGACCTCATCCATACGCGCCTTTCCGCCGCGGCGGCGCTGGGCGGCTATTGGGGAGAGAAAAAAAAGATCCCGGTGCTTTCGACCTTTGACAAATATCCCAAAGCGAAATACTATCGCCATTCCGACGTGTTGATCGGCTGCTCGTCGGCAGTGACGGCCCACGTCAGGAGTTTGGGATTGAAGCATGCCTTTCTGACGGAAACCGTTCTCAATCCTGTTTTATCGGAACGCTATTCTCGTGATGACGAGACGCGTCGCCGATTTCGCCGCCGGCATTCTGTGGGCGATGATGAGACAGTCATTTTGGGCATGGGACGCTTTGTCGATTGGAAGGCATGGGACGATTATCTTCGGGCCGTGGCTTTGTTGCCGACGGATGTGAAGGCGCGATTTTGGCTCGTGGGAAGCGGCCCCGAGGAAGCGAAGCTGAAGAAGTTGGCGCGCCTATTGAAATTGGAAGAACGAGTGCAGTTTTTCCCCTTTGCCGCCGACGTCCGACCGTGGCTGTGGGCATCGGACCTTTTTGTTCAGACCTCGAAAGAGCCTGAGGGGTTCAGTCTCATGCTCATCGAGGCCATGGCCGCCGGTGCCGTGCCTCTTGCTACCAATATCGGAGGTACCTTGGACATTGTCAAAGACGGCGAGAACGGTCTGTTGTTCCGTCCGTCGGACGTCAAGTCTTTAAGCGCCCTGATGATGCGGGCCATGAATCCCGCTTTGCGTCGGAAGCTGTCGCAGGCCGCGTCTCGGAGCGCGGCTGAAGTGAGCGTGAACAAAGTGGCCCGTCAAACGGCGGCGCTTTATGAAAAAACCCTGTGCATCGCACAAGAACGTGCCTCAAGCGCGAAATAGGGAGCGTGAGAACCCATGGAAGAGCATTCCAAGGCGAATGCCGTTGAAAATTTCCTCGTCAAAGTGTATATAGCTTCAGTGTGCCTGTCGCCGTTGGGCCCGGTCATCCACTACGGTTTATGGGCCGTCTGTCTTGTACTGATGGTATTCAGCAGAGTCAAATACGGAGTTTCTCTTCGTCTGAAGAATCTGGATCGAACCGGAAAAATCGTCCTGGCATGCTGGGCAGCCTTGTCTCTTTGGACGGCTGTCGCCGGATTGCTGACATTTCATGATCTGAATGGTTATGGCAGGAATGTCACTATTTTCCTTGAAGTGACTCTCGGGATGTATTTTGCGGCCCGTTTTTTTATCGGCGAGGCGAACCGTCAAAAGTTGCTGCGCTTTTTTGTTCTGGCGAGCCTGTTGGTGATCCTTGGCAATTTGCTGCGTGAATTGGAAGTCATTGATTATTTTCCCAACCGCTCTTTGCAGAACGGCAACGCTCTGGGGATGCTGAGCGTTCTGCTGCTGCCGCTCTGTGTCTGTTATGCCTTCGGATGCGTCGACGGACTTGTTCGGCGCATGGTCATCGTTATTCCCCCCTGCCTTGCGGTGGTTCTGTCCTTCTCATCGGGGGCATGGCTGGCCGCCGCGTTCAGCGGAATTTTTCTGCTTTTCTGGTGCTTCAAATCCAAGAAGATGAACTTTTCCTTTGTCGCGGCAGCGGCGTTTTTGCTTCTGTGTGCCGTCGCCGTTGTCAATATTCGGTCGGGACAGAATTTGTGGAGAAGAGTTGCCGTGGAAATTCGGCAGGTCACATCATTTCGTGACATGGGAACATTTACAACGTACCGCAACGAGATCTGGAACGCTTCGGCCTTTTTGATTCGCCGGCGTCCCCTTACGGGCTGGGGCGGCAAGAAATACAGCCGTGTCTACGATGAACTCTTCAAAACGCAGGCCGACAGGTTGGGGTTGAAAAACTGTTCAGACGCCTCCCATCCCCATTCGACGTTTCTCTATGTGGCTTACCTGGCGGGGCTTCCCGGATTGGCGCTTTTTTTAACGGCGTGCGCGCTGTCTTTGAAGAAAGCGCTTCGGCTGATGCGCGTGGGAGAAGGGCACCTCTTTCCATGGGGGGCAATGTTTTTCGCCCTGTTCTCCGCCGTGCTGGTGTACGCGCTGACGGGCGATGTCCTCACGGGACGACGCGATATTTCGGTGATGCTCTGGTGCTTCTGGGGGATTTTGCTGATTTTGCCCCAGCACGGCTTGTCACGGGAGAAATCATAGCTGCACCGAATCTTTTTAACGACATGATGAACGGGGAGTTGCCATGAGCCGCTTTAAAGAATTGGATCCCGCCAAGGCAAAAACCTATAGGGCACAGGCGCGTCCGTCTCTTGTGAGCACGGACATTGAAGGTCGTCCCTACCGTCACGGCATGACCATGGGAGACTTTTTTCTCGGTCTGCCCAGGGTTTTGAAGGCTCACGACCTTCTGGAAATCGCCGCGGCGGTGGTGCGGGCCCGACAGAACCGTCGGCCGGTGATCGTCATGTTCGGCGGCCACGTGGTGAAATGCGGCTGTATCCCCATCCTTCTGGATCTGGCCAGGGACGGCTTGATCAGTCACTTTGCCTCCAACGGCGCGGCGGCCATTCATGACACTGAGCTTGCCCTGTGCGGGCACACGTCGGAAGACGTGGCCGATCGTCTTGAGGACGGCTCTTTCGGCATGGCGGCCGACACGGCGGATATGCTGAACCGCGCCGCGTCTCTGGCGCACCGAAAGGGACAGGGGCTGGGTGAAACGCTGGGAGCGTTGCTCCTGGCCGAACCGCTGTCGCGCAAAACCGACTGCCTGTCGGTGAGCTGCGCGCAGCTGGCTCTTCCCTATACGGTGCACGTGGCGCTGGGGACGGACATCGTTCATCAGCATCCGACGGCGGTGGGAGCCGACATCGGCGATGCGTCCATGAGAGATTTTCGCATTTTCGCGGCGACGGTCTCACAGTTGGAAGGCGGAGTGGTGCTCAATTTGGGAAGCGCCGTCATCATGCCCGAAGTTTTTCTCAAGGCGCTGTCGCTGGCGCGAAATCTCGGTTTTACCGTCAAGAACTTTACGACGGTCAACATGGACATGATTCAGCATTACCGCCCGCAGATGAACGTGGTTACGCGGCCGGTGCGCACCGCCGGAAAGGGCTATGCGCTGACGGGACATCACGAGATCATGATTCCTCTTCTGGCGGCGGCGATCAGAGAATTCGAGGCGGGAACTCTGGAGATTCCCCAAGGAAGGTGAGAGGCGCATGAAGATTGAGCCTTCAAAAGTCAACCGAGTGCTTGTGGTCGGCCTTTCCTGCATCGGCGACACGCTGCTGAGCACTCCCGCTCTCTACAATCTGCGCTGTTTTTTGCCCCGGGCTCACTTCACCATGGCGGCCAACGCGCAAGTGGCGGCGATGCTTGAAGGTGACCCTCTATGGGATGAAATCCGGCTCTATGACCGCGGGCAAAAGGACTCGAAATACAACGGCTGGATGGGTCGCCTGCGTGCCATACGGGATTTTCGGGCCGGAAAATACGACCTGATCATCGACCTGCGCAGCACGCTGATCCCTCTGCTGATGAACTGCCGATACCGGCCGCTTTGGGGGTGGAGAGAGCTCTTTCTCTCGCGGCGCCTGCACGAGGCGGAAAGAAATCTCAGCTGCATGAGTTCTCTGGGGGTGTCTCTGGCAAGCCGAAACATGCGGCTGTACGTTTCTCCGGCCCATCGCGAAACGGTGCGCCGCGAGCTGGCATTTTGCCGCGGGCGCCTGGCCATTCTCAATCCCGGCGGAAAATTCTTTAAGCGCTGGCCTGCCGAAAGCTTTGTAGAGCTGGGAAAACGTCTTGAAAAAACAGGGTTTCAACTTGCCGTCATGGGATACTCGCCCGACGAGCAGAGCGCCGCGGCGCCGCTCCTTCAAGCTTTGCCCGGGGCGCTGGATTTCACGGGAGAGGTTCCCATGGCTGTCAGCGCATCCCGCCTGGGCGAGGCCGCGCTGTATGTCACCAACGACTGCGGCCAGCTTCATATGGCCAGCGCCATGGGAACGCCGACGGTGGCCGTTTTCGGCCCCACCGACCCTTGGCGTTACGGCCCTTGGGGAATGCGCCACCAAGTCGTTTCTTCTCACGGCTGTTCCAGAGGCTTCTGTCTTGATGAGGGGGCCGCCTGTCCCGTCGGACGGGACAACTGCCTGAAGTCCGTTACCACAGACGAGGTCTGGCAGGCTTTGCAGAAAATTCTCGGCAACGGGGCGCGGTTTTCCTCAAAGAAAAAAACGACTTTGGGGGAGGAAAACGTCCATGAATTTCCCGAGAGCGGCTCATAGGGGCAGCGAAAGAGCCAAAGTCCTGTTCATTCGGCTCTCATCTCTGGGCGATATTGTTCTGACGGCCCATATCAGCAGAAAGCTGAAAGAGCTTTTCCCGCTCTTTGAGATCACGTGGCTTACCGAAAGCCCCTATGAAGCTCTGGCACCCGCAATGCCCTGGCTGGATCGTGTGCTGACGTGGAATCGTCGTCAGGGCACGGTCGGTTTTCTTAAGCTGATTTCCCGCATTCGTGAGGAAAAGTTCGACATTCTCATGAACCTTCAGGACAATGACCGCACGGCAGTTTTGACCCTTTTGTCGGGAATTCCTTTGAAGATCGGGTACCATCGTCATTTTCAATGCGTCTACCATCAGGATATCTACGCCGTTCTCGGGCAGTTGGGCATTCCCCCGTGTCTGGAAAAGAGCATCCGCAGTTCTTTGGTGCGCCCCGCCGGCCCGTCGCCTCTTTCGGGACTGTGGGACAAAGGACGTTTTCCTCATGGCGTCGCCCTTGCCATCGGCGCCAGCAAAGAGCGAAAACGCTGGCCGGCAGCGGGATGGGCCGAACTGGCGAACTTTCTGTCGAAAAAAAATTGTCTTTGTTTGCTGGTGGGATCCGGCGAAGAGGAGAAGCGCATGGCCGATGAAATCTCGCGCCGCTGTGCCGGAGCGAACGTGCTCAATGTGGTGAATCGCTTTTCTCTTCTTCAGCTTTTTCAGGTTCTTGCCGACGTTCACCTGGTCATCGCCGCCGACACGGGACCGCTTCATATGGCACGGGCTTTGGGGACGCCGGTGATCGCTCTGTTCGGCCCCACGTCACTGTCTGTGGCCTACACGCAAAGTTTCAATAAAGTCGTCTGTACGCCCTGCGAAAAAATGGGCTGTCTTGACTGGAAGTGTACGCTTCCCTGCATGGAGCGCATCAGCCCCGAAAGCGTCGAAGCGGCCGCTCGGGCGCTTCTGGAGGAACTGGCGCATAAAGGAGAGCGATAAAAGGTGTCTCAGGAAAAGCTTCTGTCAATCATGGGACAAGTGCAACCGATGACACCCACCATTGCCGTTATCGGCGATCTCATGCTCGACCGGTATCTTTTCGGCAGCGTGGAGCGGATTTCACCGGAAGCTCCGATTCCCGTGGTCAGATTTCAGCGCGAAAAAAGCGTTCTCGGCGGCGCGGGAAACGTGGTGGCCAACCTTTGCGGGCTGGGCTCGAAAGTCCGTTTTTTCGCTCAGCTGGGTGATGATCCCGAGGCGCAGGACATCCTGAAACTTTTGGAGGGACTGAACGCCCAATCGCTTGGAAAAGTCGCTTTGTCGCCGTCGCACAAGGACATGACCACGGTGAAAACGCGAATTATCGGCAACGGACGCCAGCAGATGATGCGCCTTGACCGTGAAACCTTCGTTCCCCTTGACGGCGACGCCGAAACGCGCCTGCTGGAAGAGCTCTCATCGTTGGCCGAAGAAGGCCTCAAGGCCGCCATTCTCTCCGATTACGGCAAGGGCATGTGTTCTCCGTCGGTGTGCCGCCGCGTCATGGGCCTTTGCGAGGCGCGGGGAATTCCCGTTTTTGTGGATCCCAAGGGCAGAGATTGGCAGCGCTACGCCGGCGCCGAACTGGTGACGCCCAACGTCAAAGAGCTTTCCGAGGCGGCGGGAACGGCTCTGTCCAACGACGACGGTGAGCTGCTGGTTCAGGCCCGTAAAATCCGCAGTCAATTCGGCTTAAAACACCTGCTGGTAACCCGTTCAGAGAAGGGCAGCACCTTTGTCGGCCCGGAGGGCTGTTTTAACGAGCCCTCCCATGCGGTTGACGTGTACGACGTTTCAGGCGCCGGCGATACGGTCATTGCCGCCGTCGCTTTTTTCAGAGCCTGCGGCGTTCACTGGCGAGAATGCTGCCGGCTGTCCAATCTGGCCGCACAGGTGGTTATCAGCAAGCCCGGAACCTATCCCGTTTCCTATGACGAGTTGAAGAAGCTGATCGGGGAAAACGCCGAACCCCGGCGCCGAACTCCGCCCGCGTCAAAGGTTATGTCGGTTGATGAAGCTCTCGCGCTTGCCCAAAGATGTCGCAAAACGGGGAAGAAAGTGGTCTTCACCAACGGCTGTTTTGACGTTTTCCACGCGGGGCACGTCGATTCGCTGCAGCGATCTCGGGCCCTGGGCGACTGCCTGATCGTGGGACTCAATTCCGATCGTTCGGTGCGGGTCTTGAAGGGGCCTTGCCGCCCGATCAACGGCGAAAAGCATCGCGCTGCGGTGTTGGCGGCGCTGCAATGCGTTGATGCCGTGGTGATCTTCGACGACGACACGCCGGAACGCCTCCTGTCCATGCTTCGGCCTGACGTTCTCGCCAAGGGCGGCGACTATCGGCCCGAACAGCTTGCCGGCGCGAACTTTGCCGCGGAGGTGGTTATTTTGCCGCTGGTGCCCCAACTTTCAAGCACGCAAATTCTTGACAGAATGACGAAAAATGGATAAAAAGGACTGGGTCGTTCTCGATCGTGACGGCACCGTCATTGAGGAGAGAAACTATCTCCACAGCCCCGAACAGGTCGTTTTGCTGCCGGGCGCCGCCGAGGGACTGGAACTTCTTTGCCGCTCCGGCTATTGTCTGACAGTCGTGAGCAATCAGTCGGGCGTGGGACGCGGTTATTTCTCCGCCGATGACGTGCGGCGCGTTCACGATCGTCTGAGCGGCCTGCTGGAGGAGCGGGGCGTAAAGCTCCTGGGACTCTACTTCTGCCCTCACCGTCCCGACGAGGGCTGTGCGTGTCGAAAGCCCTGCGTTGGCCTGGTTCTCCGGGCGGCCCGGGAAAGGGGCTTTTCCGTCGACCGCATCGCCGCCGTCGTCGGTGACAAGGAATGTGACGTGCAGCTGGGCAGAAACCTCGGTTGTCCCGCGGTGCTTCTCATGACGGGGTACGGGCGGAGCGAAAAAGCCCGCGGCGTCTGCGCCGATTTTTATGCCGAAAACCTGCGCGATGCCGCGCTGTGGATTATGAGACGGAGAAAATCAGGTGGAACCGATGAAAACGCTGAACGTTGAGGATATGATAGCCGGAAATTTCGAGCGTCATGCCGGGATCTGTGCTCTGATGCCGGCCTTGACGCCGCACATTGTCCGCGCCGCCGGGCTTATGGTACAATCGCTGGAGTCGGGCGGACGAATTCTCTTCTGCGGCAACGGCGGTTCGGCGTCGGACGCGCAGCACATGGCGGCGGAGCTTTCGGGGCGTTATCTTCTGAATCGTCCCGCTTTGGACGCCGAGGCGCTTCACTGCAACACGTCGGCTCTTACCGCCATCGCCAACGATTTCGGCTATGAGACGGTTTTTTCCCGTCAAGTCGAAGCTCACGGGCGTCCGGGCGATACCCTCGTGGCGCTGTCCACCAGCGGCGGCAGCGCCAACGTCGTCAGAGCCGCGGCGGCGGCTCGCGAAAAGGAAATGTTTGTGGTTGCCATGACGGGCGAACGGCCGTCGCGCTTGGGCCAGTTGTCCCATGTGCTCCTTGCCGTGCCGTCTCTTGAGACGCCTCGCATTCAGGAAATGCACATTTTAGTGGGACATACGCTGTGCGAGATTATAGAAAAAAGTCTTTTTTCACGGGACTGATGCGGATTTTCTTTGCGACGGAAATTATTTCTGTGAGCTGACGCTCAGGGAGGATTTTTTATGAAATTGAAAAACGGACTGCTGGGGCTGACGGTGATGTGCGCGCTTTTGAGCGTCTCGGCCGCTCATGCCGCCGAATGGCGCCAGAAGAAGGAATACAAGGACAACTTCGGCGGAAGCGTTGAAGTGACGGCAACCTACTATGCCGCCGAATACGTTGAAAAGGCGACTCAGGATGAGGCCGCCAAAAACATGTGGACTTCCGACGAGATGGAGGATTATCGCTACAATCTGCTGCAACAGTTGAAACTCAACGACACCATTCCCGTTTTTTTGAAGATCAAAAACCGCGGCCCGGCCATGCACATGGCGCCCTTCGAGCGTCAGGTTCGTCTGGTGATCGGCAAGCACCGTCTCTCCCCCGTGGACTTCGACCGTCGCTTCAACTTCAAGATCACCGACGACCGCGAGGGATTTGTCTATTTTCCCCGATACGACGAGAAGGGCAAGCCCTATCTGACGCCTAAAGTCAAAACCCTTCGGTTTTCCATCGACGGCGGGGTTTCGCCGGTGACTCTGGGCAAGACGCTGGATTTCCTCTGGGACGTCAAGGACGACAACCCCGATCGCCTCTTAAAGGGAAAGTCGGGCGCCCGTCTCGAGATGGACCGCCTCACAAAGCGCATCGGCATTCTCTCCAAAGAGGGAAAACAGCTTCAGGATCGCCTTGATGAAGTTCAGGCTGAACTTCAGAAGGTCAACAACCGCATGATGGAGCTCCAGAAACAGCTCTAAAGGACCGACAGACAGGATCGACACCGGGCGAAGCACTCTCTTTATGCGGCGTGCTTCGCTTTTGTTTTAAGCGCGCCATGTCGCGAAAAAGCGTCATGGTTCTTTCGAAATTGAGGGAGAAGGTAACCGGAATGGATCGTATCGGCGTTTTGACCAGCGGCGGAGACGCACCCGGCATGAATGCGGCCATCAGAGCGGTGGTGCGGTGCGCCGCCTATCATAAAATCAAGTGTCTGGGCATTGAGCAGGGTTATGAAGGCCTGATCGACGGAGAGATTTCCCCGCTCAAAGTGCGTGACGTGGGCTCCATTATTCAAAGAGGCGGCACCATGCTGCGCACGGCGCGGAGCGATCGGTTCATGACGCCGCAAGGGCGTCGGCTGGCCCTTGAACAGTGCCGAAAAAATAAAATCGACGGCCTGGTGGTGATCGGCGGCGACGGATCCTTCCGCGGAGCGTGGGAACTCCAATCGTTGGGGCTGCCCGTTGTGGGCGTTCCCGCCACCATCGACAACGACATCAACGGCACCGATATGACCGTCGGCTTCGACACGGCGCTCAATACGGCGCTTGACGCGGTGCGGCGCCTCCGCGACACGGCTCACAGCCATGACCGGCTTTTTATTGTGGAGGTCATGGGACGCAGCTGCGGTTTTATTGCGCTTCAAACCGCCGTGGCCGGCGGTGCCGAGTATGCCGTGCTGCCGGAATACGGTCTTGACCTTGATCGACTCTGTAAAAAACTGGATTCTTCAAAAGCCAGCGGAAAAAACTATTCTCTGATCATCCTGGCTGAAGGCGTCATGTCGGGGTACGAGCTGCAGAAAAAACTTCTTGAAAAGGGCCCGCAGTACAAAGCCACGGTCACCGTTCTCGGGCACATTCAGCGCGGCGGTTCCCCTTCAAGCTATGATGCGACCATCGCCAGTCGCATGGGAGCCTACAGCGTCAACTGTCTGATCGACGGAACATACGGCGTCATGACGGGACTGCAGAACGGCCGCATGACGCCCGTACCTCTGCCCGATACCTGGAAGGAAAAAAAGCGTCTGAACCCCGAAATGCTGCATCTTGTGGAAGAACTGAGCATCTGACGGGAAGCCGGCACCAACATCGGGAGCGCCGAAAGTTATCTCTGCCATTCTTTTTCCCGTCTCGACACTGGAATCAGGGGGGCTTCGTGCGCTCCGCACTTTTCGACTGCAGGCGGCGGCAGGGCGTAAGGGCTTTTTCAGTTCGCCGCGCTGTCCCGCGACGGAAAGGCATTCATGCTCCGGGAAATCTGGTATGATTAAAAAGATCCACTGCAGCGAAGCGCGTTTTTTGCGCCACCAACCGACGAAATGGAGGAGAGGGCATGAGAACGAAAGCCCACAAGCTGACGGCAGCGCAAGTGCGGCGTAAAACGGATCCGCGAATTCTGCGCTGTTCATCCTCGGCGGAACTTGAAAAGATCACTTACTTTATCGGCCAGGAACGGGCCGTACGATCCATAGATTTCGGCCTTGCCGTGACCAACGACGGCTACAATATTTTTGTGGTGGGGCAGCAGGGCAGCGGACGCACCAGCTATACGCTCAAAAGCGTGCGCGAAAAGGCGGCCGCGCTGCCCGCTCCCGATGATTGGATTTACGTGAATAACTTTGAGGATCCCACCATGCCGTTGGCCATTTCGCTTCACGCCGGACAGGCGCGGACGCTGGAGTCCGATTTCGATAAGCTCATCGGCGAATTGAAATCGGCCATCAGCGCGTCCTTCGAGAAGAGCAGCTACGAAGACGCCAAGGCGCAGGAAATCGGAAAGTTCCAGGAAAACATCGCTCAGATGATGAACGGCATTCGCGAGACCGCCGAGAAAAAAGGATTTTTGGTGAAGCGCACTCCTCAGGGCTTTGTCAATATTCCTTTGAAAAAAGTGAAGAACGACGACGGCAAAGTGGAGATGAAGGAGCTGCAATCCGATGAGTTCGACGCTCTGCCGAAAAGAGAACAGCGTCGTCTCAAGACCCTTTCCGACCAGTTGACGTCGAAAACGCTGGAAGTGCTGCGCCAGATTCGCGAGAAGGAACGGGAGCTCAAAGCCAGGCTCGGCGACATGGAGGCGAGCATTTGTCGTACCGCCGTCAAGCCCTACATCGACGAAGTGCGTCAGAAGTACACCGACTGCACAAAGCTCATCAAGTGGCTTGACACCATGGAAGAGCAGATTGTGGAGAATTACGGGCTCTTCATCGCGTCGTCGCGGGACGAAACGGGCGAAGTGGATTTGACGCAATACAAAATCAACGTTCTTGTGAGCAACGATCCCAAAGGCGGTGCGCCCGTGGTCTGGGAGACCAATCCCACCTTTTACAATATCGCGGGCAAGATGGAGTACGAAAGCCGCCAGGGGTACTATTATACGGACTACACGCGCATCGTCAGCGGTGCTCTGCATCGCGCCAACGGAGGCTTCGTGATCTTCGACGCCGAAGAGCTCCTTCGCAATTTTATGTCCTACGACCTGCTGAAGCGCGTTTTGCGTTCGGGGACGCTGACGGTGGAAAATCTCAGCGACCAGTACAGCGTCATGCCCATTGCGACGCCTCGTCCCGAGGGCATTCCCATCAAGACAAAGGTGATCCTGGTGGGCAGCCATGAAATCTATTATCTGCTGCGTGAATACGACAAAGATTTTCCCAAGTTCTTCAAGCTTGTGGCGGAGTTCGACTATGAAATGCCCCGCACCGCCGACAGTGAATATGAACTGGCCCGTTTTATCAAAACCTGCGCCGAGAAGGAGGGCTGTCTGCCCTTCAACAAAAAAGCGCTGTGCGAGCTCATCGAATGGTCATCGCGTCTTGCCGACGACCGCAACAAACTGTCAACGCAGTTCAACCGCCTTCAGGAGTACATCATCGAGGCGTCGTCCTGGGCGCGGCGTGAAGGCGCACGTCAGGTGGACAGCCGTCACGTTCTTCAGGCCATTCAGGAGAAGCGGTACCGCTCCAGCCTCACGGAGGAGAAAATACGCCGCGCCTTCGAGGAAAACATCATCCGCATCGACACCGAAGGGACGGCCGTGGGGCAGATCAACGGCCTTGCGGTGGTCAGCTTCGCCGAAGTGCTGTTCGGCCATCCCACGCGCATCACGGCCAACACCTACATGGGGAGAGAGGGCGTCGTCAACATCGAACGCGAAACTTCCATGGCCGGCCCCATTCACAACAAGGGACTGTTGACGCTGAGCAGCTACCTGGGGCGCCTTTACGCTCAGGATACGCCGCTGACGCTGACGGCACGTCTTTCCTTTGAGCAGAATTACGGCGGAATTGACGGCGACAGCGCGTCATCTACGGAGCTGTACTGCCTTCTTTCGTCTCTTGCCGACGTGCCCATCGCGCAGAATATTGCCGTCACGGGATCGGTGGATCAGTTCGGCAACATCCAGCCCATCGGCGGCGTCAACGAAAAAATTGAGGGATTTTACAGCTACTGTGAGGCTCACGGTCTCACGGGAACGCAGGGCGTCATGATTCCCTGGCAAAATGAACAGCACCTCATGCTCAGCCGAAAAGTGGTGGAGGCCGTCAGAAAGAGACAATTTCACATTTGGTCGGTGAAAAACTGCGACGAAGGCATCGAACTTCTCACGGGCGTTCCTGCCGGAAAACGCTCCGCCGACGGAAGCTACCCCCCCGATTCAATTCACGGCAAGGCCATGGCCAAGCTGAAAAGCTGGGCCGCACGAAGCGCCGCTCTCGAAAAAGAGAAAAGGGCCGAACCGAAAAAAAATGTGCCGAAGCCGGCACGGAAGGAGACGGGACGATGAGTCGCGTGGACCTGAAAAAAGAGGTCAAACCGCGGAAGATTGCGGTGCCGTCCGTCACCGTAGTCCTTGAGCTGTTGGAAGAGACGTGGAAGCAGGGGACGGAGTCGGCGAAAATCGTCTACGAAGAACCCCTCGACGGCCTCATTGAAACGGTGCTTTCCCAGAACACCAACGACCGCAACAGAGACATGGCCTTTGAGCGCCTCAAAAAATGCGGTACCTGGGGGCGAATTGCCGCGCTGCCTCAGGAGAAAGTCGTGGAAGCCATCAGACCGGCGGGACTGTGCAACAACAAATCGCTGACGATCATGAGAGTGCTTAAAGAGGTGAAGAAGCGTTTCGGAGCCTATTCTCTCCGAGCGCTGAAAAAGGGCACGTCCGAAGAGGCGTGGAATTTCATGACGTCCATCCCGGGGGTGGGGCCGAAAACGGCCGCCTGCGTGCTCGCCTTTGATCTGGGTTTTCCCGCCTTTCCGGTGGATACTCATGTGGCCCGCATTTCAAAGCGTCTCGGCTGGGCCGACGAAAAGGAAACGCCCGCCCAAATTCAATCGCACCTGGAGAACCTCGTTCCCGAAGAACTGAAAACCGCGGGACACCTCAATTTGATCCAGCACGGCAAAAACATCTGCAAAGCGCGCGCTCCCAAATGCGGCGAGTGTCCTCTTCGCGGAATTTGCCCTTCAAGCACGCAGTAGCGACGAAAAACGTTTTTTCGAACGGGCGAAACCGTGCCGCCGTGTGGAGAACTTTGCGGACGAAAAATGAGCCATCATGAACGGGGCTGTCTCGGACACGGCGAGGCGGCCTCTTTCGCTTTGCGCGTAAACTTCTCTCCATGCTAGAATAGAGAACGTCGGGGAGTCCTTTCGCAAAAAGATTGCGGGAGATCGGCGCTGAATGGCATTGCTCCTTGGCGTTCCGCCGAAGAGCTCCCTCCCGAAGAAGGTGATGAGAACCGTGGAAGAACTCAATTTGTTCGAGCGCCGCGCGGCTCAGCCTCTGGCAGCACGCCTGCGCCCCCAGAGCCTTGACGAGTTTGTGGGACAGACCCATCTGCTGGGCAAGGACAAAGTACTCTATAAGCTCATTGAGAGCGACCGCATTTCTTCGATGATTTTCTGGGGACCTCCCGGCGTCGGAAAGACGACATTGGCGCGCATCATCGCCAATCGAACGCGGGCGGAATTTGTCAATTTCTCGGCGGTGACCAGCGGCATCAAAGAAATCCGTACCGTCATGGAACAGGCGGAGAAAACGCGCGTCTACGGCGGCAGAACCATCGTCTTTGTTGACGAAATTCATCGTTTCAACAAGGCACAGCAGGACGCCTTTCTGCCCTATGTTGAAAAGGGCAGCATCATTCTCATCGGCGCCACCACGGAAAATCCCTCCTTTGAAATCAACAGCGCCCTTCTGTCGCGCTGCAAGGTTTTCGTCCTTCAGCCCCTCACAACGGAGGACTTGACCCGGCTGCTTGAAAAAGCCGTCTCAAGCCTCAAAGGCTTCGGCAGCCAGAAGATCACCATCAGCCACGATCTCCTCGAACTGCTGGCCGCCTTTGCCAACGGCGATGCGCGCAGCGCCCTTTCCACACTGGAAATGGCCATTCTCAACAGCGACGTCAAAGACGGCGTCACCGTGGTCACCAAAGAGATCATCGAGCAGTGCACTTCAAAGAAGTCGCTGCTGTACGACAAGAAGGGCGAGGAGCATTACAATCTGATCTCGGCCCTTCACAAGTCCATGCGCAACTCCGACCCCGACGCCGCAGTCTATTGGCTTGCGCGAATGCTTGAAGCCGGCGAGGATCCTCTGTACGTGGCGCGGAGAGTGGTACGTTTTGCCTGCGAGGACGTAGGTCTGGCGGATCCGCGTGCCCTGGAGCTGTCGGTGGCCGCCTATGAGGCCTGCCATTTTATCGGCATGCCCGAGTGCTCAGTGCATCTGACCCAGGCCGTCGTTTATATGTCGTTGGCCCCCAAGTCCAACGCTCTGTACCGCGCGTATACAGCGGCCAGGCAGGATGCGCTCACCATGCTCGACGAACCCGTTCCGCTGGTGATCCGCAACGCTCCCACCAAGCTCATGAAAGAGCTGAACTACGGCAAAGGCTACGAGTATGCCCACGATACTCAGGACAAATTGACGACCATGCAGTGCCTGCCCGATGCTCTGGAAGGCAGAACCTATTATCAACCCACGGAACAGGGCCTTGAAGGCCGCTTCAAAGAGCGTCTCGAAAAGATCAAACAATGGAAAAAAGAACATCGCCGGGAGGAGTAGGCGCGACAGAAATTTCTTGAGTTGATCCTGCACTTATGCTATGATCTTACAATGCGCTCAGATGGTGGAACCGGTAGACACTGGGGACTTAAAATCCCCTGGCCTTTCGCCGTGCGGGTTCGAATCCCGCT
>CABTYW010000036.1 GCA_902489135.1 uncultured Synergistaceae bacterium | reverse complement strand
TCAGACGTGTGCTCTTCCGATCTCTGACGGCCCCTCTCGAGCGGGAAAACGAAACACCGTCACCATACGCCGCCTCGCGCGCTCTTTTCAGGACGCGGGCGGCCGATCACCCCGCCGCGCCGCGGCGAAACGAAAGGACCGATAAAACATGACCTGCCACGAAGAGCTCTTTATCCGCCATCTCCAGGAAATGGTGCGCATCCCCACGGTTTCCCATGCCGATCCGTCGCAGACGGACTGGTCGAAATTCAGGGAACTGCACCGCTGCCTCGAGAAAAACTGGCCGCTGGTTCACCGCACCTTCACCCGCCTGAACGTCGGCACGGCGGGGCTGCTTTACCACTGGAAGTGCGAGAGCGCGCCCGTCCGCGATCCGCTGATGCTCATCGCCCATCAGGATGTGGTGCCCGTCGGCGATGCGGCGCTGTGGAGCCATTCGCCCTTTTCTGCCGAAATTCATGACGGCTGCATCTGGGGACGTGGAACCACGGACTCCAAGTGCAACATCCAAGCCTACTTCGACGCTCTGGAACTGCTCATCGCCGAAGGCTTCAAGCCGGCATGCGACATCTGGCTGGGGCTGGGCTACAACGAGGAAATTATGGGCGGCCCCCACGCCGCCGCACCGCTGCTGGCCGCCGAGCTGCAGCGCCGAGGCGTAAAACTCGGCCTGCTGCTTGACGAATGCGGCGGCATTGAAGAGAAAAACGGGCGCAAAACGGCGGTGATTTACACCTGCGAAAAGGGCTACGCCGATTTCGAGTTCCGCGCCAAAGACGAGGGCGGCCACTCATCGCTGCCGCCCCGCCACTCCGCTCTGGGACGAGCGGCCCTGGCCGCCTGGACGGTGGAGAGCAATCCCATGCCCCTTCGTCTCACCGACCCCGTCATCGGCCAGATGAAGGCCTTGGCGCCCTTCACTGCGGGAGAGCTGGGCGATTTCTTCGCCGATCCCGAAAAACACGCCGCGCAATTGATGGAACGCTGCGGATCCAACCGCCGTCTCAACGGCATGATGCGGACCACCACGACTGTCACCATGGCCCAGGGCAGTCCGCAGGCCAACATTTTGCCGCCGCTGTCCGTCATCACCGCCAACAGCCGGATTTTGCCCGGCGAAAGCCTCGATGACCTTCAAAGACACCTGGAACGCCTCATGCCTCAAGGCGTGCAACTCCGTCTGGTCAAAGGCAGCAATCCGCCTCCGGTATCCTCGGTGGAAAGCGAAGGCTACGCCATCGTCCGTCAAACCGTTGAAGAACTCTATCCGGGCATTGTGATGATCCCCTCCATGCTGCTGGGCGGCACGGATTCCCGCTACTACGGAGAACTCAGCCCGTCCCGCAGCGTCTATCGCTTCACGGGCCTGCGCAGCGACTCCCGCTGGGGCGGCGCCCACAAAGCCGACGAACGCATTGCCTGCGACATTTTGGCCGACAACGTCAAATTCTACGAAAAGCTCATCCGGCGCTACGGAGCCCGTTCCTAAGGCGCAAAAACTTACCCCGAATTTCAAAGACGCGCCCGGCACAACGGATCATGCTCCGCCCCAAGAGGCGCTACCGCTTCGCCCTGTGCCCCACATCGGAGCGGCGGCGCCGATGTGGGGGAAATTGCCTGACAAAATGCGGCGATGATTTTTTGCCCTTGAGCGGCTCCGGCGGCGCTTTGCCGCCGAAATTTTCCCGGATCAACGCGCTTTCGCGCCTTGCGGCAAAAAGGGGCAGAGACCACAAAAAGAAACGGGCGGTTCCTTCGCCGTCTCAGCGAGGGAACCGCCCGTTTCCTGCAATTTTTCACTCAAAAAAGCGTTACGATCTCAAGAGCGCCCGCGCTAGGCGCCTGCCGCGCGCATCTCCAGGCGTTTCAGCACCCGGCGGGCCCGCGCGGGAAGGTGACGCTTCCAGAACGCTATGGCGCTTTCGATCCAGCCTTCGGCCTCCGTGCCGATGCCCAGACCGAAACCGTGCCCCAGGTGCGGATATTTGTGAAATTCCGTGTCGATACCGCAGGCCGCCAGGGCGTCGCAGCGCTTTTTCATGACCTGCCAGTCGCACATGCCGTCGTTTTCGCCGACACACACGTACGTGGGAGGTTCCTGGCGCGTGTGGTTGGTGTGCCCCGTATACTGCATGACCAGCGTGCCCGCCCGCGGCAGTTTTTTGCCGCCGAAGGCCTGCGGACCGTAGGAAGTCAGATAGGCCGCAATGTGGGCGCCCACCGAACTGCCCCACAGCGAGTAGCATTCCGTGTCAATGCCCAGCTCGAAGGCATGATCGAACACAAAAGTGATGGCCGCCGCGAGATCTTCGCAGGCCGCTTCGGCGCTGTCGGTGCGGTAGCACAGGGCGAAGGCGTTAAATCCCCTTCGACTGAGGCGCACGGCATGAGGCAAACTTTCATGAAGCGAGGCCAAATAGGCAAAGCTGCCGCCCGGACAGACCACGGCAAAGGGCGCGCAGGGAATACCGCGGAAGAAAAACATCCCCGTCGGCCGTTTTGTGGGATCGTTGTTTTTTTCCTCTTCGCTGTAAATATCGTAAAAAATTCGTTCGCCGCTTTCGGCTCTTTCGCGCATAAACTGGAGGACTTCCAAGGTGACCTCGGTATTCACATGTTTATGATAGGGGAAAAGGGGCGCAATCCCGCTTAAAGTTTTTTTCAGATCGGCTTTGCCGAGTGTGCCGGGAAACAAAAATTGCCTGAAATCATGAAAACATTCCATATCGAGAACTTCTTCAACGGTGGTCCGAGCGTTCACCTTTCTGTGCCTCCTTTGCAGCGCGAAAGCGAGATTTTCGCATATTTTCAGAGTCAAATCATCAAAAAAAGAGACTCGTTTTTCACCCATCGTGAAAATTTCTAAAATTATTATAACATACTCACCGAAGCTTTAACAAGAAACTCTCTCTCCATAATCAATTAAAAATACAAAAAACACGCGGCGGCGTGTGGCGATACATTGAAACATCGGGAATAAAAGCCATTCCTTATTTAAAAAATATCCGCAAAAAAATTCGTCCCTTCACCCGCACCGCCGCCCTTTAAAATGGGCTCTTTCGAGCTTTGAACGCGACGGGACGAAGAAACCGGAAGTTTTTAAAAAACATTTTACAAATATTTTCGTCTCTGAATGCGTTGATGGATAAGTTATTTTGCATACAATTTATTTTATCATACACGTCATCCCTCGCGCCGTCAATCATTTTTATACTTACTATTCGTGTCTCCGCCTTTGCCGCACTTCAACGGCAGTCCCCAATGCCGGGGCCATGGGATCGTTTTCCGCAGCACGCCGGAAAACATGGGCACACCCCAAGGCGCTCTTGTCACGTGCAGAGGCTTAAAGGGGCCGGTACGTACGGAGAGCGCCTTGGACCGTGCCGACAAAAAAGGGGCAGGCGCCAAAGGGAACAAAGAGCCGCGCGGAAATTCCGCGCGGCTCTTTGTTCGGGCCTCCCCGGAAGATTTTTCCGTCCTAAGGCTGAACCGGACTGAAAGCGGGCAAGACGGCACCTTTATAGGTTTTAAGGATAAAGTCCCGAACCTTCTCGCTTGAAAGGGCTTTGACAAGTGCCAGAATTTCCGGCTTCTTTTCGTCCCCCGATCGAACGGCGATCACGTTGGCGTAGGGTGACTGAGCGCCCTCCACCAGAAGAGCGTCCTTTGCTGGGTTAAATCCCGCCGGAATGGCATAATTGCCGTTAATCACCGCGACGTCCACGTCGTCAAGCGAACGGGGCAGCTGCGCCGCCTCAAGGGGACAGAAGCTGAAACCGTGAGGGTTTTTCTCCACGTCCAGTTCGGTGGCCGACAAGCCGCTGCCCTCGGCAAGAGCGATGAGCCCCGCCGACTGGAGCAGCAGAAGCGCTCGTCCGCCGTTGGTGGGATCGTTGGGAATGGCAATGACGGCGCCGTCAGGCAGGTCTTGGACTTTGGCGAATTTTTTGGAGTACAGTCCCATGGGTTCCACGTGAACCGTCGCCGCGGAGACAAGGTTCAGTCCGCGGTCTTTGCAGAAGGACTCAAGATAGGGCAGATGCTGGAAATAATTGGCGTCCAGGTCTCCATCGTTCAGTGCCAGATTGGGCGTCACGTAGTCGGTGAACTCCACGATCTCCAGGTCAATTCCCATGGCCTTGAGATCGTCCTTGACCTGAGCGAGGATCTCGGCATGAGGCGTCGGCGTGGCACCCACGCGAAGCGCCGCCGGCGCCGACGAGACAAGGCACAACGAGAGAACACAAGCGCAAAAAAGTGACTTCTTCATAAAAACAACCTCCTCAGAAAGTTTATCTGTTCCGGCTCAAGGCGCGGACAATGACATTGCCTGCCCACTGGATGAACTGCACCAGGGCGATTATCACAACGCACGAAGCCAGCAACACGTCGCTGCGAAAGCGCTGATGACCGAAACGGATGGCCACGTCGCCGAGACCGCCGCCGCCGATGGCCCCCGCCATGGCCGAACTGCCCACAATGGCGATAACCGTCAGCGTGGCACCCGAAACCAGAGCGGGCAGCGCTTCGGGAATGAGCACCTTGAACACAATGGTTTTGACGTCGGCTCCCATGGACTGCGCCGCCTCGACGACGCCCCGATCCACCTCTTCGAGGGCGGTCTGAACCACGCGTGCCACAAAGGGCGCCGCCGAAATGGAAAGGGGAACGATGGCGGCGGTGGTGCCTATGGTGGTGCCCACGAGGAAACGCGACAGCGGAAACAGAATGATCATCAAAATGATGAACGGAAAGGAACGCAACACGTTGACGGCCGCGTCAAGAACTCTGCCGACGGCGCGGTTTTCGCAGAGACCGCCCTTTTGGGTGAGTACCAGAGCGATGCCCAGCGGCAGTCCCATGATAAAGGCCAAAAGACTGGACACGCCCACCATGTAGACGGTCTGCCAGGTGGGTTGCGTCAGCAGCGACAGAATTTTAGCCATTCCAGATCACCTCGGCTTTCACGTGGGAGCTTCGGATACGGTTCAGCGCCGCGGCGATAACCTCGGGCGCGCCCTCAAACTGTACCGTCAGCGTTCCCACTCTGGAAAAATAAAGACGATCGATGGCGCCTGCAAGGATATTGATGTCGGCGCCCGTCTCCTTGACGGTTCGTGAAATCAGCGGTTCCGTGGCCGCGGTGCCGTCGAAAGTCAGCAGCGCCACGGGCTTGCCCGCCTCGCGGGGAAGCTCCACGTTGACGTCGTAGCCCGTACGCGGCAGCTTCGACAGAAACTCGCGGGCCGTGCGGGAGACGGGATTCATGAAAATATCGCGCACGGCGCCCTGCTCCACAATGCGGCCCGCTTCAAGAATGGCCACGCGGCCGCACACCTCGCGGATAACGTTCATCTCGTGGGTAATGACGATAATGGTCAATCCCATGCGCCGGTTGATGCTGGCCAGCAGGTTCAAAATGGACTTTGTGGTTTTCGGGTCCAAGGCGCTGGTGGCCTCGTCGGAAAGCAGCACTCGGGGATTGTTGGCCAGGGCGCGGGCGATGGCCACGCGCTGTTTCTGTCCGCCCGAAAGCTGAGAGGGGTAGGCATGGGCTTTGTCGGAGAGCTCCACGAACTCAAGAAGCTCGGCGACGCGGTCGTGAACGGCCCGGGACTTCCAGCCGTCAAGCTCCAGCGGAAAGGCAATATTGCCCGCCACGTCCCGCGAGGCCAAAAGGTTGAAATGCTGAAAGATCATGCCGATGTGCCGCCGTGCCGCCCGCAGTTCGCGAGGCCTGAGCGCCGTAATGTCCTGTCCGTCGATGAGCACCGTTCCGCCGCTGGGTTCCTCAAGGCGATTGACGGTGCGCAGAAGCGTGGATTTCCCCGCACCTGAAAGGCCGATAATGCCGAAGATTTCGCCGTCGTTGATGGTCAGATCAATGCCTGACAGAGCCTCAACGGGCATTCCTTCGGGAGACGTAAAAATTTTTTTGATGCCGCAAAGCTGAATCATGGTTTCACCGCCTGTAACCAGCGCCGCTCGAGAAAAAAGCCGCCCCGCGAAGCGGGACGGCTGAATGAATCTTTTCCGAGGCTTCCCCCATCGCTGTCAGCAGGGCCACCTTACCGAAACGGCAGGTTGGCGCAGGATCGTCGAGCTGACTCTCTCCCCTGGCTCTTGATAAAAGTTGCGCTGTTTAATTTCAGCGTATCATAACATGAATTTAAACCTCGCGCAAGCACTGAAAATTCAAAACAAATAAAATTCGCAAAACTCAACTTTTTAAATTCTAACGCGTCATCATCACAGTGCAATTTTTTTTGATCGGCGTCACTCGGCCCCACCGCGCTTTCGAACACAGGACCGTTTCGGGCATGGCGCGGAACGGGACGATACGTTCGGCACCGCCTGCCGCAAAAGTCCGCGACTGGGGGACAAAATTCTTTTGTGGGAACGCGCGACTTCCATCAACTCATAAAAACTTCTGTTCTATATGGAAGACTTGCGATATAATTTAAAATAAATTGGAACCGGTCCGGAACACTTCCGCCGGAAGGGCGCCTGCGCGTTCGCCGCGGCGAAAGTCATCGGTGCAACGACGGAGCTCTTCATATTTTCAAAAACTTCCCCGATCTCTTTGCGCATCGGTGAAAGACTTACAGTGCCCGAAGGGGCTGAAAAATTTCTCTCGGGAAGGGAGCCGCTGCCAAATGAAAATAGCACTGGTCGGCGCCACCGGCGAAGTGGGGCGCGTCATGGCGCGCGTTCTGGAAGAACAGGGCCTCCGCCCGGAAAGGCTGCGTTTTTTCGCCTCGAAGCGCAGCGCCGGAACCGGCCTTCCCTTTGCCGGAACAGCCGTTACCGTTGAAGAATTGACGCCGCAATGGGTTCCGCCGGGAACCTTCGATTATGTGATCATGTCGGCGGGAGCGGCTCTTTCGAAGTGGTTCGCCCCCCTCGCGGCTCAACGGGGTGCCGTGGTCATCGACAACAGCGCCTGCTGGCGCGGCGACCCCGATAAACTGCTCATTGTGCCCGAAATCAACGGAGCGCTGCTGAAAGGCTGGCGCGGCATTGTTTCCAACCCCAACTGCTCCACCATTCAGATGGTTCTGGGACTCTACAAAATTCGCCAAAAATGGGGACTGAAAAACGTGGTGGTCAGCACCTATCAGGCCGTGAGCGGCGCCGGCCGGCGCGGCATCGAAGAGCTGGAGGCACAGGAACGCGGAAGCCGCGAGTTCTGCAAGTTTGCGGCCCCCATTCACCGCAACGTGGTGCCGAAGATCGACGACTTCCTCCCCGACGGATTTACCAAAGAAGAGATGAAAATGGTGAACGAGCCGCGCAAGATTTTCGGCGACCCCAATTTTTCCTGCTGGCCCACCGCCGTGCGTGTCCCCGTGCTTTGCGGCCATAGCGAAGCTGTCTTTGCCGAAACCCGCGAACCCTTCGGGACGCTGGAAAATCTTCTTGACGTCATGGGCTCTCAGGAACACGTCAAACTGTGCCTCGAGCCCGTGGTGACGCCTCTTGACGTCGCGGGAAGCGACAGCGTTTTCATCAGCCGCGTGCGCAGCTTCGACGACCGCCGCTTTCTTCAATGGAGCGTGGCGGACAATCTGCGCGTCGGCGCTGCCGTCAACGCCGTGAGGATCCTCCTGAAACACGCCGAGCTCAACGGCCTTCTGTAAAAATTCCGTCTCAGACCCTCAATGGCCTGCGGCGGCGTTCCCTGAAACACGCCGCCGTTTTCCGCGCTCAAAGCGCAATTCCATCTTTCATGAAATGAGGTGCCCGCTATAATGTTCAGAGGTACTGCAACTGCACTGATCACGCCCTTTCGCGAAGGCGCCGTCGATTACGACGCGCTGGGGGCGCTCCTTGAATTTCAAATCGAAAAGGGCGTCAACGCCCTTGTGGTGCTGGGAACCACCGGCGAAGCGGCGACTCTGACGGCCGCCGAGCGCGACCAGGTCATCGCCTTCGCCCTGCGGTCCGTGGGCGGCAGGATACCCGTCATCATCGGAACGGGAACCAACTGCACCGCCGCCACCGCCGAGCTTTCGAGGCGCGCCCAGGATCTGGGCGCCGACGGAGTTCTCGTGGTCACGCCTTTCTACAACAAGCCCACTCAGGAAGGACTGTACCGCCATTTCCGTGCCGTCGCCCAAGCGGTGGACCTTCCCGTGGTGCTTTACAACGTGCCCGGACGTACGGGCGTCAATTTGCTGCCCGAAACGGTGCTGCGCCTGGCCGGCGATGTGCCCAACATCAAGGCCGTCAAAGAGGCCAGCGGCAACCAGTATCAGTGCGACCAGCTGCTCCGCGCCCTCGCCGTCGTCCGTCCCGACTTCCGCGTGTACTCAGGCAACGACGATCAGGCCTTCCATCTGATCTGCAGCGGCGGTGACGGCGTGGTCTCCGTGTTGTCCAACATCGTGCCCGAACAAACTTCCGCCATGGTGAACGCGGCGCTCCAGGGCAACCTTGAGAAGGCGAAAGCTCTGCACCTTCACATGCTGCCCCTCATGAAAGACCTTTTCGCCGAGTCCAACCCCATCCCCGTCAAGTACGCCGCCAGCCTGTTGAAGCTCTGCCGGAACGAGCTGCGCCTGCCTCTGGCCCCCGCCTCGGAGAGAACCTGCGAACTGCTGCGCGCCGACCTTCTCGAGCTGGACATTCTGGAGGACCGGCAATGACGCTGGGCGTTCCCTACGGCATCGTGGGCTCCACGGGGCGCATGGGACACGAGCTGGAAGCCGCCGCAGGCGCCGCTCCGTGTTTGCGCGTCTGGATCGACGGCGAAGAATGCCACGGCGCGCCGCGCGTTATCTTCGACTTCTCGTCGGCGGCGGCTCTGTGCCGTACGGCCGAGCTGTGCCGCCGGTATCAATGCGGCCTGGTTCTGGGGACCACGGCGCTGCAGGAGGACCATTTCGCCCTGTTGCGAAGTCTTGCCGAAGAGGTTCCCGTCGTTCAAAGCGCCAATTACTCCGTGGGCATCGCCGTCATGACCATGATACTGCGCCGCTGCGCCCCTCTTCTGAAGGACTGGGACGCCGAGCTGGCGGAAGCCCACCACATCCACAAAAAAGACGCCCCCTCGGGCACGGCGCTGACTCTCGAAAAAGCGCTGGGACGGAACGTGCCCATCCACAGCTTCCGCCTCGGCGGACTGCCGGGCGACCACATCGCGGTTTTCGGCAGCGAAGGCGAGACGCTGACTGTAAGCCACCGCGCCATCAATCGCAGCGTCTTCGCCGCCGGCGCCATGCGCGCCGCCCGATTTGTTCTGACCGCGGAAAAGGGATTGTACTCCTTTGAAGACGCCCTGCGCGCCCAATCTCAGCCCGAAGCGGTGAAAGCGCAATGAACACCGAAGAGATCATTGAACTCATTCACCGCGCGAAAAAGAGAACCGTCGCGCGCGCCTTCATCTCCGGCGCGCTGAAAAACATCGACTGGGGAGCGCTGCACTTCGTGGGCGGCGCCGATTTCGGCACGCTCCGCGGCAGTCTCGAGGACATCGTGCAGGTTCTGGATCAAAACGGCGACCTCATCGACGACTGCGAAGTGGAAGTCACCGCCCGCAACAGCGCCCTCCCTCTGGCCGACCTGACAAAATACGACGCCCGCATTGAGCCGGGCGCCATCATCCGCGACCGCGTGGAAATCGGCAAAAATGCCGTCATCATGATGGGTGCGGTGATCAACATCGGCGCGTCCGTCGGACCGGGCACCATGATCGACATGAATGCCGTGCTGGGCGGACGTGCACAGATCGGCGCCAACTGTCACATCGGCGCGGGCGCCGTAATCGCCGGAGTGATCGAGCCCGCCAGCGCCAAGCCCGTCGTCGTCGAGGACAACGCCATGGTGGGCGCCAACGCCGTGGTGCTTGAGGGCGTTCGCATCGGCGCGGGCGCCGTAGTCGCCGCGGGAGCCGTGGTCACCGGCGACATTCCTGCGGGAGCCGTGGTCGCGGGAACGCCTGCGCGAATCGTCAAAAACGTGGACGCCCGCACCGAGAGCAAAACCGCCATTGTGGAAGCTCTGAGGGAGCTGTAAAAGATGGCGTCACCGGCAAATGCCGCGGCCCATGTGGTGGTGCTGAAATTCGGCGGCTCATCGCTGTCCGATGCCGCAAAAATACAGGCCGTCGCGGCGAAGGCGGCACAGCGCCGGAGCGAAGGCAAAAAAGTCGTCGTCGTGGTGTCCGCCATGGGAAAGACCACCAACCACCTCATTGACCTGGCCTCTCACGTCTCTTTCCAGAGCCGGAAGCACCGCCGCGAGATGGATATGCTTTTGAGCACCGGCGAGCAGGTATCGGCGGCGCTGATGGCCATGGCGCTGCGGGATCTTTCCGTTGACGCCGTCTCGCTCAACGCCTTCCAAATCGGCATGGTAACCACTTCAAATCACACCGACGCCAGAATTCGCGGCATCGACCTGGCGCGCCTCACCGCCGAGCTGGACCGATGCGGCATCGTGGTGGTCACGGGATTTCAGGGCATTACTCCCGACGGCGACCTCACCACGCTGGGACGGGGCGGAAGCGACACATCCGCCATCGCACTGGCGGCAGCGCTCCGATGCCCCTGCGAAATTTACAGCGACGTCGCCGGCGTTTACGCCTGCGATCCCCATCTCGTGCCCGACGCTAAAAAACTGGACTGCCTGACCTGCCAGGAGATGCTGGAAATGGCATCGTCGGGCGCCAAGGTGATCCACTCGCGCGGTGTGGAGATCGCGGCGCGTCAGGAAGTGGAGCTTTACTGCGGCGCCACCTTCTCCGACGAAGCGGGCACACGAATTCTCAAAGCGGCGCCCCGCTCTTTGCAGTCCCCGGCAATCACCGGAGTGACCGCCGTCGATGAGACCTCCGTCGCCGTGCGCGGCCTGCCGGCGGACACGAGCCTCTACGCCGCACTCTTTGCCGCTCTGGGCAAGCGCAACATCCATCCCGATATGGTGTCCGTTGTCCCGGAACGCGAAGTTTCCTTCTCGGTGAGCGGCGATGCCCCCGACGAGCTCAACGCCGCCTTTGAAGAAGCATTGACGGGCGTTGGCGGATGGAGGCTGAGCACCGGCGCCGTCGCGAAAGTCTCGGCCATCGGGACAGGCATCCGGTCGTCCGCCGACGCCTCGGGACGGTTTTTCGCCGCCCTGGATCGTGCAGGAATTACCGTCCTCGCCGCGGCGCTGTCGGAAATCCGAATGGCCGCTCTGGTGCCGCGGAACCAGTGCAGTGCCGCTATCGACGGACTGATGGACGAATTCGAACTGAAAAAGGAAGTTTAGACGCGTCCGCTCCGCCTCCGACGGAGAGGACGCTCTTTTTAAAAAACACGGAGCTGAAAAAACATGAACGAAAAAGCACAGACGCTGCAGTCCTGGCTCAGCGAGATTTACCGCTCACTGCACCAAATCCCCGAGCTGGGGCGAGAACTGCCCGAAACTTTGGCCTTTGTGGATGCACGCCTCGACGAACTGAAAGTGCCCCATCGCCGCTGCGCCGGCGGCATTCTGGCTCAGCTGCAGGCCGGCGCCGGAAAGCCCGTCGTCGCGCTGCGCGCCGACCTCGACGCCCTGCCCCTGGACGAAGAGACGGGACTGCCCTGGGCGTCGCGCCACGCCGGCAAGATGCACGCCTGCGGACACGACGCTCACGTCACCTGTGCCCTCGGCGCCCTGAAACTGTTACGCGAAGAAAAAGAACTTGCAGCATCGCTGCGCGTGCTCTTTCAGCCCGACGAGGAGGGCGACGGCGGCGCGGCGCCCATGATCGCCGATGGCGCACTGGAAGGCGTTTCGGCGGCTCTGGGACTTCACGTGTCGTCGGATTACCCCGTGGGAACGCTGGCCGCCCTCCCGGGGCGAACGCGCGCGTCCAGCGACATGTTCACCGTGGTGCTCCGCGGACGGGGCTGCCACGGCGCTTCTCCCCACATGGGCGTGGATACCGTGGCGGGCGGCGCGCAGATCATCGGCGCCCTGCAAACTCTGGTGAGCCGCGAAACCGACCCGCTGGATTCGGTGGTGCTCACCGTCGGACACTTCGAAGCCGGTCGCGCCCGAAACGTCATTCCCGACCGGGCACGCTTCGACGGCATCATCAGGACCCTCACGCCCCGGTCGCGGGAGCGCAGCCGCGCGCGCTTCAAGGAAATCGTGTCCGGCCTGTCCTCGGCTCTGCGCATGAGCGCCGAGATCACCGTTATTCCCAGCTATCCACCCGTCATCAACGACCGCGGCGAAACCGCCTTTTTCCTGCGCGCCGCCGCTTCGGTGGCGGGAGAAAAAGGAATTGCCGTCCCCGAATTTCCCAAAATGGGCGTGGACGACTTCGCCTACCTCGCCGAAAAAGTGCCGGGCTGCTACGCCGAACTGGGCTGCCGCGGCGAAAATCAGCCGCAGGAACCGCTCCACAGCCCGCGCTTCTGCCCCGACGAAGGCTGTCTGCCCGTGGGCGCCGCCGCCATCGCCGCGTGGGTTCAGTCGCCGCGTTGAGGCAACTGCCGCTTTTTCGCCCCACACAGAATTCCCCCCGGCATTTTTGCCAGGCCGGGCGCTCCACCGAAACTGAACTCAAATATGACAAAGGCTGCCGCAGGATGCGCAAAAGCCGGAAGAACAAAGCGGTTCCCCGCGCGGGAACGCCCGCTTTCAAGTCCCTTCCCGACTGAGCGCACTCTGCGGCAGCCTGTTTTTTCCTGACGCAGGGTGCGCAAACTTTGCGCGCCTGCTGATGCCGAGAGCTTTTGTGGCCGTCGCCTCGCGCGGAAATTAAAGTTTCGTGGCAAAAAAATTACTTTATATGCTATAATAATTGAAATAAAATTGAAATAGTAAATATAGTTTCTTTCACCGTAACGGTGCGTCGTTGTGCGCCTTTTTTCTGAGCGCCCATCTTTTCGCCGCCGAGAGCGATGCTTTTCATCTCCATTGCAAGGAAGAGACTTTTTACTGCAGCCTTTCAAAAAGGCCGCGTCAGGACACGGTGCTCAAAATGGAAAGGCAGCCTTTCAAAAAAGGACGCAACATTTTTAACGGATGGGAGGCACAAGCTGCAAGAGCGTGTTGTTGCATCGCCGGCCCTGTGCGGCCGACCTGTCAAAAAAAGGAGGCACGAACATGAAACCATGGTGAAATTCCTGGCAAGCGCCGCCGTCCTGTTGGCACTGTGCGCCAGCGCGGCCGCCGTGGACGTCAACGCCGTGGACGAGAATGGACGAACGCCACTGATCAGCGCCGTTCGCGACAACGACTTCAAAAAGTCGAAGAGTTCCTCGCATCGGCAGCCAATCCCAACGCTGCCGATAATGACGGCAGTACCCCGCTGCACAGCGCCGCGAACTACGGCCAAACGGAGATGGCGAAGCTGCTGCTGGAAGGCGGAGCCAATGTCAACGCTGCCGACACATGGGGCATCACCCCTCTGCACGAAGCCGTGGAAAGCGGCAAACTTGAACTGGTGAAATTGCTGGTCGAAGGCGGCGCCGACCCCAACCTCGCCGACGAATACGGCACCACCCCGCTGCATAAAGCTGCGGGTCGGGGCAACACAGAGGCGGCAAAGCTGCTGCTGGAGCACGGAGCAAAACCCAATGTCGCCGAAAATTATTATGGCAACACACCGATTTACGAAGCCTCAGCCAGTGGCAACTCTAAGCTGGCAAAACTGTTACTGGAGAACGGAGCAAACCCTAACGTTGCCAACAAACAAGGCAATACACCGCTACACAAAGCCGTTTACAGGAATGGGACGGCGATCGTGAAACTGCTGGTCGAAAGCGGCGCCGATCCGAAGATCGCCGACAATCAGGGGCAGACGCCATTGTCACTGGCCGAAGCAAAAGGCAGAACTGAAATTGTCGAATACCTGAAATCGAAAATGTAAATCCGTGCGCCGCGTGCCGACGGTGTAGCCGACGCGCCTTCGGCAAAAAGGCGATAAAAAGCGGCGGCCATTGTGGCCGCCGCTTTTTATCGCCCCATGGAAGAGCGAAGCCGCGATGACGGAACGCCGACCGCCGCTCTTAATTGCAATGGTAGAAGGCCGTCGTCAGCGGAAAAGGGGGCGGCAATATCTCTTTCGTTCTGCCCGAAAACCACCGAACTGCCTGCGCTCGCCGAACCGGCCGCGGAACGATGAGACCGCCGGGGACGTTCATGACGAAGGGGGAATTTTGATGAAAGCTCTTTATGTTGCGGCGCTGCTGGCGGCGCTTTGCACATGGCCGGTGCCGCCGTCACAAGCCGGGCCTGTCGCCGAGGAGCCGCCGGCGCCGGAAGAACAGGCGGCTTTACAGCCGAAATTTGACGGACAAAGCTTTGTCTCTCTGGAAGAACTGCTTGAAAATCTGCCGCCCGCCACAAGCGCCGACGCGGAATACCCGCCCGACGCTTCCGAAGCTCACGCCATGGAACTGTGCGAGAAGAACCCCACCGAGGAAAATGCGCTGACCCTGGGCATTTTGCGCGCGGGCATCGCCCTGCGTTCGCTGGAAGCCTACCGCGCCAAAAATCCTCGTCCTGCGCCCGACGAGGACGCCGATCTGCGCAAGGCTCTGGCCTACGCTCTGCGGGCGGCGGAACAGGTGCCCGACCGGGCCGATTTTTATTATTTGCTGGCGCGGGTTTTCGGGGCCTTCGGCTGCCACGGCTTGACGCGAGAACTGGCCATGGAAGCCTGCGACGAGGCTCTCGACTGCGACCCCGACCACGCCGAAGCGCTGTACTTCCTGGCGGGATTGGAATTTCAGAGCCAGTACTTCGACGACGCGGTGACGGACTTTCTCAAAGCCTTCGCGCTGTCGCCGGAACTTTTCGACCTGAACGCCATGCCGCTGTTCGGTTCGGCCTGCTTGCTCAGCGAGCGTGCCATCGACGGCATGGCTTTCGCCCAAGACCGATTGGGAACCGACCCCAACGACGGCGCGGCGCTGTTCGCCCTGGCGCAGTTCCAGCGTGCGCTGGACAGAAAAGAGGCGGTCGAAACGTTGCGCAAGGCCGCCGCCGCACTGGCGGGAAACGCTCCCGCCGCGGACTACGCCCATAAAGTGGCCGCCCTGTGGGAAGCTGAAAAGTAAAGGAGGCGCCAAGGCATGAGAAAAATTTCATTGCGCGCCGTCGCCGCCGCCATGGTCGTGGCGAGCGCCCTGTTCGCTCCGGAACTCCCGGTTCCGGGAACGGCGCCCCCGGCGGCTGAAGCGAAAGGCGGAGGCGGCCGCGGATACAGCCGTCCCAACAGAAGTCGGTATGTCATGAAAGCGCGGCAAGGGTACCAAACCATGAGGTCCAAAAAGATGTTTTCCATGGCAAAGGCGGCAAACAGGGCGCCGCAGACAAAGCCCCGCGTTCTGCCCGCGAAACCGCTGAAAGACGTCAAGCCCGGATTTCTTCGCGGCAAGTACAACGCCGTCAAGCAGCATCTTCTGGCGCCTGTCAGCGAGCGGCGCCAGAAAACCGACGCAAATCTTAAAGCGGGCGTTGACGTGGTGGCCGGCCTTTATCAGGGCTATCAGAGCTACATGGCCGGCAAGGAATATATGGACCGCGAGTTCGCCGAAGCCCTGGAAAAAAATCCCAACATGGAGATGGACTGGTGGATCCCCGCCAAAGGCGCGATGGTGGGCGTCGGCACCTTTATGGGCATTCAGGGAGTCTTCGACAACGCCCTCCAAAATTACAAAGAAGACCTTGAAAAATACTATGACGATCGCGCCGGGGGAAAGGAATGGCGAATGTCGCCCGAGGCGTGGATCGCCGTCTCTCTGGCGTGGGAAGGCTCCAAGGCGGTGGCCGCAATGTATATAGGCGACCTGATGTCCATCGGCGAAGCGGCCTGGGAGGGAGGCGGCGCTCTGAAAGCCTACGCTCAGGCTTCCGCCGCCGCCCGTGCGGAGCTCGAAACCGACAAAGCGCTCAAAGAGAAGTACAAGCCTTTGGAAGATCTGATCTCCAGGGCCATCGGCGCTCCGCTGCCTCCCCTTTGGGAGCGGGAACGGCATAAATATTGGCGGATTTTCAGCCCCGTGCTCAAGGATCCCGAAATGATGACGGCGCTGACGCAGAGCTTGAGCGCCGCCGACCTGAAAAAGTGGCTTCAAAAGTACAAGGACCTCCGCATCAGGGAACTGGGCGTCGCCTTCGGCACGCCGGGCGCCGACAATCCCGACGACAACGAGAACATCGGTGCGGCGCTGCTGAGTTTTTCCGCTCAGGAGCGGCCGTTGTGGCTGTGCGCTCTGGCTCAGGGGGACGAGTTCACCATGGAGTGGCTGAAAAGCCGCGACCGCAAGGCCTGGGGCGGCGAACTCAGCGCCGAGACGCTGGGAGCCTTCCTCGACGCGGCGCTGGACTCGGCTCCAATGGAACGCACGGTGAAAATCCCCGACGAGCAGAAAGAAGCCCTTGACGATTTGTGCCGCGACGTTGCCTGGAACGCGGCGCTCACTCCCGACGTGGCAATTCTGTCGTCGGGTTACGCCCGCGGCGCGGCGGCGCTGCTGGACGGCCAGGCGGCGGTCATGGTGCGTCCCGACGCCGATCCCGAGCTGCTGGCCAGCTATCCCCTTCTGATCGTCCCCAGCGGTGCGCTGTCGGACTACGCGTCGTCGGCGCGGTTCAGAGGCGCCATGGAAAGGTATCTGGAATCGGGCGGCACGGTGCTGGTTTTCTCCCAGCAGCTGGGGCGCGAGTACCGGGCCATTCCCGGCAACGTCACCGCCTACGGCTTTGCCGAGGATCAGAGTTGCCAGTACGCTTCGTCGCGCATTGTGACCGCCAACGGCGCCTTTGCGTCCATGACCAAAGCCGCGCCGGATTTCAACGTCGACGGCTATTTCGTCGACTGGCCGAAAGACGGCGAAGTGTGGCTGTCGCGCACCAAGAACGACCAGCCCTGCATGATCTCCTACCCGTGGAAGAATGGCCGCGTCGTTCTCTCCACGCTTTACATGGACTGGGCCGCGGGCAACCACCAGGGCACCGCCGACGAAAGGCTGTTCTGCCGCGACCTGGCGGCGTATCTGCTGAGCGGCGACGTTCCCTTCGTCGCCAGGGGAAGCGGCGTGAAAATTTGCGCGTCGACGGAGGCGCCCACGAACGGCGTGGCCGTGACGCCGCCTGAAGACGTCCGGTGGCAGAGCTTTGTGCCGCTGATTTTGGCGCCCGACGGCACGTCCATCGAAGCCAAGTTCCAGGCTGGCGAATGGAGCGTTCCCGAAGCGTCGCAGTCGGGCTTTTACAGCGTCGGCGCCGATTTTCTCGACGGCGCGGGCACCATCGTGGCACGAGCCGCGCCAAAAACGGCCTTCGCCGTCAGCATCCTACCCGACGACGCCGCGGCACCGCCTGCCGACCGTCTGCCCTTCAATCTGGCGCTGACCAGCGATCTGGAAAACTACGTTCTCGGCGCACAGGGGCATTTTGCGGCACACTTCCGTGAACGCATCGGACAAGCTCAGGATTTGAAGGTGCAGTGGCGCTTCATTCACAACGGCTGGGCGGCCAGGGGAGAGGACAAAAAGTTGTACTCCGGCTCCGATACGGTGCATCTGCCCGCAGGGGGCGAGTTCACGCTGGAAAAAGCCATCACCGTGGTCAACACCGACGGCATCGACCGCTTCTACGTTGACGTCTTCGATGCCGCAAGCGGCGCCAAACTGGCGGCCATGAACAAGGGATTTTACACCCGTGCGCCCCGCGCAACCGTCACGGTGACGCTGGACAAAAGCGTCGGCGAACCCGGCGGAACGCTGCTGGCGAACATGAGCTGCGAAAATCCCTTCAAGACGCCCTGCGGCGGCACGGCACGCTTTGCCGTGCTGGACGGCGCGGGGAAAACCGTTCTGACTGATGAAAAAGCCTTCAACGCCGAAGCCGAAAGCGCCACGGCGTCGGCACAACTGAAGTTGCCCGACGAAATGCTCTCCGGGCCCTGCTCCGTCCAGGTCTCGGCAGTGTTCAGGGGAAGCATGGTGGGCACGGGCAGCGCGCCCTTCAGCTTCCTGGGGACTCCGCAGGAATTCAAAGGCGTTCTCGCCGACAAGATCACGAAGAAGCCCATTTCCGGCGGAACGGTGTCGTTCCATCTCGGTGAGGCCCATTTCGAGGCGACCAGCGGCAGCGACGGCGGTTTTGCGTTGAACATTCCCGCCGGAAGCTTCGAGCTTCAGGCAGGGGCCGCAGAGTACAACGGGTTCGACGGCTCCGTCCTGCTGGAGCCCGGAAACCAGCCGCTCACGGTGGAACTGCTACCCGCCGGCAGCGGAATGGGCGTGGGAACGGCCTTCGGGCGCGTGGCCGACCGCATTGACGGCACGCCGCTGCCTCGCATGGAACTGATCCTGAAGCGCGACACCGAAACGTACTCGCTGCGCAGCGACGGCGCTGGCAACTGGGCGGCCTCTCTGCTGCCCGGCGATTACGAAGTCAGCTGTCCGGCAGACGGCAGCATTCCCGACACGAACCGCTTTACGATCCACGTCGAAGAGGGGCTGAAGCTGAAACAGGACCTCTATCCCGCCGTCGGCAAGCTGCGCTTCAAGGTTTACGACGCCGTGACGGGCAAAGAGGCCGAGAGCGTTCAGGGCACCATCCGCACCCGCGACGGCTGGACGCGCGACGTTTCTCCGTCGCTGAACTGCGGGCGCATTGAGCGGCTGAAACCGGGCCGCGGCCAGATCCGATTGACGGCACCGAGATATAGGACGCTGGAGACGGACTTCTTCGCCGGCGAACGCGTCTCCGACTTCACGGCCTATCTGCTCCCCACAGTTTGCGAAGCCGCCTTCGAGACGCTGGACCTGGTCTCCGAAAAGCCCGTGGCGGGCGCGCACGTGACCCTTGACGGCGCCAACGCCCCGACGGGAACGACCGACGTGACAGGAACCGTCGTCATCGACAGCGCCGAAATCGGACGGCGCAAAATCGTCGTTGAAGCGCCTGGCTACCGCAAGCTGGAGACTGAAGGCGCCATCACCGCGGCGGCCGGAGAAGCGCCCGTGCGGCGGCTCTATCTGACGCCCGACCGCGACGCCGCTCCGGGCGAGGCGCGCTTCGTCGTCCGCGATTTGATCTCCGACGAGCCTCTGGAAGGCGTCGCCATTTCCTGGGAAAAGGGTAAAACCCTCACCGACGCCAGTGGCGCCGCGTCCATGGCGCTGCCCGACGGGCGCCGGGAACTGAAATTTTCCCGCGAGGGCTTTGCGCCGCTCGAGACGGAGTGTCTGATGAATGCCGTCAACACCGAAGCCGAAACCTACTGGCTCGCTCCCCTGACCACAAAGCGGACGCTGGTGCTGCGCAACCTTGTCACCGGTGCGCCGGTAAAGGGCGTCAGGGTTCTGCTGGACGGCGCCGAGCAGGGAACGACGGCCAAGGACGGAACTCTGCCGGTGACGACGCCCGCGGGGCGGGTGAAGTTCGCCTTCGAGCACAAGAACTTCGAACCGTTTCAGACGGAACTGTTCCTCGACGCCTGCACGCAGCAGGCCTCTCTCAGCGAGGAGATTTTCCTCAAGCCCAAGCTGGGCGGCTTCGCCTACACGGCGCTGGTCCGCGATCCGTCGGGCGCGCCGCTGCAAGGCGTAAACGTCACGCTGAGGGCGAACGACACGGAATACAAGGCTCAAACCGACGCCAAAGGCACCTTCGGCTTCAAACTGCCCATGGGCGCCTTCAACCTGAAACTTTCCCGCACCGGCAGCCACGCCCTGGAGACGCGCGGTTACTCCGGCGGCGGCAGCCGCAAGGGCATCGTCGAGGACTACGTGCTCTATCCCGCCGATGCGCCCCTTCCCGAAGGAAAGGGAACCATCCGCTTCGAAGTGGTCGATGCCGTCACCGGCGACCCCGTCGCTCCGCTGCGCGCCGATATCGACGGCCAGATGAGGATCTGCCAGGGAACCTTCGAGAGCGAAATTCCCTCGGGCAACCGCGAGGTCTCGTTCAGCGCCGCGGGCTACGAGAATTCGCCGCACTACGCCACGGCGTTCTTCCCCGGCCAGACGGTGACGCGCCGCGTGCATCTGTGGCCGAAAGAGGGTGAGATTGAGTTCAACGTCTTCGACGCCATCACCGGCAAGCCTCTGAGACGATTCGTCGGCTTCGCCCCGGACGGCAGAACCGGCGCGTTCACCAACGGCGTCGCCGCCCTTCGCGCCTCCGCCGGGAACAAACGCTCAAGCTTCTGGGCCTACG
>CABTYW010000035.1 GCA_902489135.1 uncultured Synergistaceae bacterium | reverse complement strand
TTGGCGATGCTGTCGGAGGCGTTCCACAGCTGCGAGCCGTTAACGGCGTCGGTGCTGCTCCGGCTCACTTCGCCGGCTTTGACGTTCTTGATTTTGCTGTCTGAGGCGTCAAAGCCTTTGGCGGTTACGGTCCCGGCAAAGGTGGGCGCGTCGACGACGTCGATTTTCACGCTGCCGCTGTCGTTGCTCACCTTCACGTTGCGGCCGGACTTGAAGTTGAGTTTACGGTCGCTGACGCCCACGGTCTTGACTTTGGTCCCGTCGATCTCGGCATCCCAGCCGGCGCCCTTGACGTCGATGTCATTGAGGGCAGCTTTCAGCTGTTCTTCGGTGGCGGCACGTCCTTTTGTGGCGAAGCCTTCCACGGCAAGGTCGGTGTTGGTCAGACCGGTGACGGTGCCGCTGTTGCTGTCCACGGTGACGGTCTTGCTGCCGCCGCCCACGGTGAGTTTGCCTTCCGTTCCCTTGATGCTGATGGCGTTGTTGCCTTTCCCGAAGGTCACGTCGTCGGCAAGGTCCACGGTGTACTCGTTGGCGCCGGCGAGAGAGCTGCTGTGGTCGGCGTTGACGGAGAAGTAATGGATGTCTCCCCCCGAGATAGGAGCTTTGACCGGGGGAACACCCCGGGAAATGGGGGCGCCGGCGACGCTTGCGACTTCGCCCCGCCGGTCGGACAGCGACGCGCCGAGGAGGTCACCGCTCAGGGCAACGTCGGCGTCAAGACCCGGCTTCGGGGGCATGAAATGATATTAAACGTCCTAAAAAAAAAGAGGCGCCCGAAAGCTCTTGTTCGGGGGCCTCTTTTTGTATGATGGGATGTGGGCGCAATTTCATGAACGTACGGCGCGGGAAGGTCGCAAAAAACAGCGGTCTCGAAAACCAACGGCGTGCGGGGGCCCGGTTTCAGGGCCGCGTCAATTCCGCAGGAGTAAGTCCGCGGGCTTGGTGGGGCTCGCTTTTTGTCATTCTTTTTCGAAGACGTGGGCGGCGGTGAGGTCTTCGGGGATGCGGGCGCGGATAACGTCATGGATGAGGGTGCGTTCGTAGGTGTCAAAGGACTTGTTGGTCACGGTCATTTCCAGCGCTTCGCCGGCGGTGAGGCCGCGGCCGATGAGTTTGACGGCGTCCAGCAGGCCGCGAAGGTCCACGGCGCGGTCGGAGATGTCGGCGTGCCGGGCTTTGAGGTGCAGGTCGTAAAAGAGTTTTTGGAACTGGGCGGAGATGTCGCTCCGCATGCGGGGGAAGACGCGCCGGAAGAGGCGGCTGAGGTCGCTCTCGGAGATGACGGGGAGTTCCAGCAGGGCGAAGCGTGAGCAGAGGGCTTCGTTGAGGTCGCGGGTGCCGGCGTAGCCGTAGTTCATGGTGGCGATGAATCGGGCGGCGGGATGCACGTCGATGCGGTCGTAGCCGGGCAGGTCGATGACGCGGCGGTGGTCCAGAACGGAGTGAAGCACGGCCATGGCTTCGTTTTTGGCCATGTTGATTTCGTCCATGACGGCAAATCCGCCGCTGCGGGCGGCCATGGTGACGGGGCCGGGGCGGAAGGTCACGGTTCGGCCGTCGTAGGTGTCGTCGCCGATGAGGCCGGAGGCGTCGGTGTTGAGGTGAAAGGATAAATTCCAGAGGGGGCGGTTCAGCAGGGCGGCAAGGTTTTCGGCGAGGACGTTTTTGCCTGTGGCTTTGGGGCCGGTGAGCAGAAGGTTTTCGCCGGCCAGAAGCGCCGCCAGCGCTTTGCGCCAAATGTCTTTGCCGTAATAGAAATATTCGGGCGTCGGCACGCGGTAGGACTGCTCGGGGGGAAGTGCAAATTTTTCACGGTATTGCCGCACTGCTTCGATCAGCGACGGTTCCAGGCCTTCGGCCTGAAGGGTTTCAGGGGTTATGGGGATCATGGGGCGTCTCTCCTATTTATAGTCGCACACAAGAAACAACGGCTTGACGGCCGTCACTTCGTCATATTCTTTTTGGGTTACGGTGACGGTGCTGTTGAGGGCTTTGAGGTCGTCCGCCACGACGCGCAGGGCGGAGGCGGCATCGGCGGCGCGTCCCTGACGCACGGCGCGGATCATTCGGTTGAGCACCACGGGATGGGCATAGCGCGGCGGCACGGGAAAGGCGCGTTCTCCGGCGAGGCGGGCGGCCATTTCGGCCTCGGCCTGTCGCCAGTCGTCGAGGACTGTACGGCGGTTTCTGCGCCGGGTGGGCAGCACGCGCGTGGACAGGGTGATGATCAGGGTGCCGGCGCCGAACAGGGCGAACATGAGGCCGGCGTTTCGGCCGATTTGCAGCAGGTACAGGCCGTAAAGGGAGGCGCCCAGGGACGCGGCGGCGATGAAAAAGGCCGCGGCCTGCCACGCGGGTTTGATGCCGTCAACGATGCGTTTTTGCTTTGCGGCCCAGATGAGCTGCCGGCACAGCTGCGGGGTTTCTTCGAGCAGGTCGCGGGCGGCGGTGAGCCGGGCGACGCAGTTTTGGGCCTGGGGGCTCAGGTGCCTGAGGTAGAGGGCGTCCTGTTCTTTTTGCCGGCGACGAAGCTTGGCCTCGGCGGCGGCGCTGCATGTGGGGATTTGGGGATGGTCGCGGGCTATGCGCGCGAGGATGTCGTCCACTTTCGCCTCGAACTTGAAGTTGCACTGTTTCTCCTGTCCGTCCTTGAGCTGAACGACGAGATAGGGCACGGAGGCGAAAACGCCTTTGCCGGTGAAGCCGCCTTTGGTGAGGGCCACGCGCTTGAAGACGCGGGCGACGTCATTCCAGCAGACGTAATAGCGCCGCGGAAAATAAAAGCTGTTGAGATAGAGGGCTTTCTCCCCTGCACCGCAGGGGCCTGCTTTGAAGGCGTTTTTTTTGTCGGCTGCCAGATCGGCGTCGGACAGCTTTTGTGTTCCGAAAAGTTTCGGTGCGAAGATCATTGTTCATTCCTCCCTGACGGTGCACCGTCCGCACGTTTTGTCGTGAAATGCGGCGGCAGGTCTGAACCTGCCGCCGCACGGGCGCGTCTTGTCTGTTGTGGGGCCTCTCAGGCCTGCGCTTTTTTGGCGGCGCGAAGGAACAACATCAGGAACAGCACGGCCACGGCGACGCCGGCGGGATAGGCGATGGCGGTGTTGTTCTTGAACTTTTCGATCATGCCCAGGCACTCGGGCGCCATCATGAAGTAGGTGGCGGAAACGGCGCTCATGAAGGTGGCGGGAACGGCGGCGACCATGTAGTTCTTCTTGTTCTTGACGAGGTACATGGCGCCCGCCCACAGGACGATCATGGCCAGGGTCTGATTGGTCCAGCTGAAGTATCTCCAGATGACGCCGTAATCGATTTTGCCGAAGGCGTTGCCGAAGCCGAGGACGGCGCCGACGCCGAGGACGATCACGGAGAGCACCAGGCGGGTCTGCCACTTCTCCATGTCAAGCTTGAACCAGTCGGCAATGGTCAGACGGGCTGAGCGGAAAGCGGTGTCGCCGGAGGTGATGGGGCACGCGATGACGCCCAGCATGGCCAGGACGATGCCGACGCCGCCCATGGTCTGGGAGCAAATCTGATAGACGCTGGTGGGGTTGCCGCCCTTGATGTCCACCAGTCCCTGCACGCCGAAGAGGGTGACGCCGGCGGCGGCCCAAATCAAAGCGATGATGCCTTCAGCAACCATGGCGCCGTAGAAAACGAACTGTCCCTGGCGCTCGGACTTGAGGCAGCGCGCCATGAGGGGTGACTGGGTGGAGTGGAAGCCGGAAATGGCGCCGCAGGCGACGGAGATGAACATAAAGGACCACATGGGTTTGGCGTTGGGGTGCATGTTTCTGAAGTTGTCCCAGATCTCGGGCATGGGCATTCCGCTCTTGATGGTGCCGTAAGCGACGCCCACGGCCATGATGAGCAGGCAGATGCCGAAGACGGGATAAATTCTGCCGATGATCTTGTCAATGGGAATGAAGGTGGCGATGAAATAGTAGACCATGATGAGGGTCAGCCAGAAGGGGACGCTGAGGGCCAGGCTGTTGGTGACGCTGCTTTTGGTGAAAAGGACTTTCAGCAGTCCGGCGGGGCCCACGGCGAACACGGTGCCCACCATGATGAGCAGCAGAACGGCGAAAATGCGCATCACCGTCTTCATGACGGGACCGAGGTAAATTCCGATGACTTCGGAAATGGAGGCGCCGTTGTTTCTCTCGGAAAGCATTCCGGCGAAGTAGTCGTGAACGCCGCCGGCAAACACGGTGCCGAAGGTGATCCACAGGTAGACGACGGGGCCCCACTGCGCTCCGGTGATGGCTCCGAAGATGGGGCCGAGGCCGGCGATGTTGAGGAGCTGGATCAGAAACAGCTTCCACTCGGGCAGGACAACGTAATCGACGCCGTCATTGACGGCCACGGCGGGCGTCTCGCGGTCATCGGGGCCGAAAATGCTGTCCACAACTTTGCCGTAGATGAAGTAGCCCAGGATCAGAAATGCCAAACAAAGCCAAAAACTAACCATAAAATCTCCTCCCTTATTCTTCTCTCGTCGGGGAATCCGAAAACCCGCCGCGGCTCCCCGGGCGCTGCAAAATTCCGCGGCAGTTCAAACTGAACGTTCCTTTCCCGCGGCACAAACTTGTGCCGAAGTTCTCCGACCGGCCGCCACCTCCCCCGGAAATTTTTCAGCCGCGGCTCATCGGCCCGCAGGGCGCCTCCGATCCGAAGAAGGGCGAGGCCCATGCTGCGAAAAAATCGCCGATGAATTTTCCACTGCCGTAATGATTTTATTATACCCTAAAAAAAGAAAAAACAAAGATACTTTTTTTATTTTCCAGCGCGCCGCGGGGACGGAAGGGTCCGCCGGCGCCGCCGGCGGCGGGCGGCTCGGCTCTTCCGAAGCGACGCACAAAAAGAAACCTCAGGGGCGGAACAGTTCTTTCGCGCCGCGGGCATCGGGCGAAGGCGCGGCCCCGCTCCCCCGAAACGACGGGCTCACATTGCCCCCTCGCGGGGCACACAGGCTCTTTCGCGCCGCCGGCGGCCGCGGGTGGCTTATTTCGCGGCGTCACCGCAGCGCGGGCGGCTCGGCTCTTCCGAAGCGACGCGAAAAAGAAACCGCAGGAGGCGGAACAGTTCTTTCGCGCCGCAGACAACGGGCGAAGGCGCGGCTCGCTCCCCCGAAACGACGGGCTCACATTGCGCCCTCGCGGGGCACACAGGCTCTTTCGCGCCCCAGGCGGCCGCGGACGGCTTATTTCGCGGCGTCACTGCAGCGCGGGCGGCCGAACTCTTCCGAAGCGAGCACAAAAAGAAACCTCAGGGGCGGAACAGTTCTTTCGCGCCGCAGACAACGGGCGAAGGCGCGGCCCCGCTCCCCCGAAACGACGGGCTCACATTGCCCCCTCGCGGGGCACACAAGCTCTTTCGCGCCGCCGGCGGCCGCGGACGGCTTATTTCGCGGCGTCACCGCAGCGCGGGCGGCTCGGCAAAGTGGTCGGTGACGGCGGCGCCGTCGATGAGGCGCTGAACCAGTTCTTTCAGGGGCAGGCCGGCGGCTTCCCACAGCTTGGGGTACATGCTGATGGCGGTGAAACCGGGAATGGTGTTGATCTCGCTGAATATGACGCGGCCGGTGCCCTCTTCCAGAAAAAAGTCGGCCCGCGCAAGGCCGCGGCAGTCCAGTGCTCTATAGACTTTCAGGGCCATGGCGCGGATTTCGTCGCTTTTGCCGGCGGGCAACCGGGGAGCGACCACGGTTTTCGACGCGGGGTTTTTGTACTTGGCGTCGTAGTCGTAAAAGGCGGAAGCCGCCAAAATCTCGCCCACGCCGCCGGTTTTCGCGTCCCAGCCGCCCAGCAGGGCGCACTCCAGCTCGCGGCCGCGCACTTCGGCCTCGATAATGACTTTGCAGTCCTGGGATGCCGCCAATTTCAAGGCGCAACGCAGTTCTTCGCGGTTTGACGCGCGGCTGATGCCGCAGGACGATCCGGCGTTGGCGGGCTTGACGAAGGCGGGATAACCGATTTTTTCTTCCACGGCCGCGGCGACGGGAGCAAAATCCGCCAGCTCTTCGCGCCGAAAGGCCAAAAAGAGGGTCTGGGGAATTCCCAGACGGCTCAGCACGGCTTTGGTGACGGCTTTGTCCATGGTCAGCGCCGACGAAAGCACGCCGCAGCCCACATAGGGAATTTGCGCCAGCTCGGCGACGGCCTGGGGACAGCCGTCCTCGCCGTAAAGGCCGTGCAGCACGGGAAAGACGATGTCCACGGGAAGGAGTTCGCAGCCTCTTTCGCTGCGCAGGAGAACGCTTTTCAGCGAGGCGTCGGGCAGGAGCACGGCGCCTTCGGTGCCGCGGCGCCATGCGCCCGAGACGATGTCGTCCACGGAACGGGCCCTGAGCCACCGGCCTTCTTCGGTGATGCCCACAAGAAGCAGATCGTATTTTTCACTGTCCACGGCACGTGCCACGGTGGCGGCGGAAAGGCAGGACACGCGGTGTTCCGTCGACTGGCCGCCGAAAAGCAGGGCTATTCTTTTTTTGCGGTTGTTCACGTTGAACCCTCCATTTTTGGTTTTCGACGTCTATTCTACACCGAGAGCGACGACGAGCAAGCCCGAAGAACGAAAAATGCGGGCGCATGAAAAATCCGACGGCGTTCCGGCTTTTCCGCGAAAAAACGCGTCTGCGAAGTGCGGGGGCAAGGATGTTGCCCGTAGGACAATGGGCGTTTTTTCCCGCGGGAAACGGTCCTCTCCGTGCCCGAAAGGCGGCACGCCGCTACAGGATCTTCTCGAGGACGCCGATGGCGTGGGCGGCCACGGCGGGACAGAAATTGAAGAGCAGGCCCTGCTCGAGGATCCGCTCAAGGCCCTCGGGGGTGCCGATGTCGTGCCCCAGCAGTACGCGGCAGCGCAGGGAGGGGTATTTTTCAAGGAACAGTTTCTCGAAGAGGTCCATTTTTTCGTAAAGAAGTTTTTTGCCCTGGAGGTCGCCCTCCCGGCAATGGCCATATTTCAACCCCAGAACCATGAGGGCTCCCGTCACGGCGCCGCAGGTTTCGCCGCGGCGCATTCCGCCGCCGAAGCAGGCGCCCATTTTGCGCAGGGTCTTTTTGTCAAGGCCGGTCTGCCGGGTGAAGCACTGTGCCACCGCCTGAGAGCAGTCGATGCCCTGCCGGTAAAGGCTTTTGATGTCTTCTTCGTTCATTTCGTTTTTCTCCTTCGTCTGAACCATAGGGGGCCGCGCCCTAGGTTTCGGTACCGGCGCGGAGCAAAATTTACGCAAAAAAGTACGTCCACGGGCGGGGGCACGGCACCGGGGCTTCTCAGAGCTCCACGCCCAATAAGGCGCCGATGCGCGCCAGAAACGCGCTGTCCAGATAGTCACTGAGCTTTTTGAAGGTGGATGGATTGAAGATGGGGCGGTCGGGCCGCTGATACTCCACCTGCGCCATGGCGCACCAGGTGACGCCCCGCAGGCAGGTGACGGGAATGTAGGCCAGGGTTCTCTCCCGCAGGCGGGACGTGCAGAACCGCCCGGCGGCGCAGCGCAGATATTCGTCGATGAAGTTTTCGGTTTGGCGGGGGGTGAGAATGACGTCGGTTTTCCAGAAGGTGGTGGTGGGCGCCAGATAATGGCCGAGGTCCTGGGCGGGATCGCTGTACAGCGGCTTTTCCCAGTCCACCAGAAAATCGGTTCCGCCGTCGTTGACGAGAAAGTTGGTGTTGTTCAGCTCGGTGTTGACGCAGCAGCGATAGGGCAAATCGCCCGCTGTATCGGCGCGCGTCCATCCGGCGTCAAGGAGGCGGCGCAGTTTTTTCTTGACGTGCTCCCGGCCTCCGGGCCAATCCATGTAGACTTTCACCATGGTCTCGCATTCTTCGAGGATGGCGCGCATGGGATTTTTCGGCGCCAGCAGGAACGTGCCGGAAGGAACGGGAACGCTGTGAATGTCGGCCAAGACGGGAGCGGCGCGCAGCAGCTCGCTTCCGTATTCCGGCGGTCGGCCGGGAAGCCAGTCCATGACCAGAACGCCGAAGGAAGCGTCCTTCAAGCTGCCGTCAACGTATCGCGGCGCGGGTGTCCTGCCGGAACGCTCCAGAAGCTTGAGGGCGCCGTACTCGTAGTCGATTTGGCGGCTCAGGCCCATTTGGCTGCCGAAGTTGAGGCGCAGCACCAGTTTTTTGCCCGTCAGGGGATGGCGAAACAGATAGTTTTTGTTGTATTCGCCCTGTGCCAGAAAGCGATACTCCTCGGTCTGGCGAGGCGGCAGTTCCAGGGCGCGGCGGTAGTTTTCGCTTTTGACGAAGCGGTCGATTTCAGGCGGGTTGTCCATGGCTTCTCCTCTATCGGACGTCGCGGTACTGCCGCGCAATTTCCTCGGGCGGCACACCGTCGCGATACTGTTTTCTCAGGCGGTTCATCTTCCACAGCAGCCGCAGAATGCCCAACGGTTTTTCGGGAAAACGGCGCGCCGACGTGGAGATGGGGGCAAGGGTCATGCCCGGGGCGATGCCCCGTTCCCTGAGGGTCAGCGACAACCGGTAATCTTCCATAATGGGAATTTCCGGATAAAGGCCCAGTTCAAAAAAAAGGGTTCTCTCGATGAAAATTCCCTGGTCGCCGAACATGATTTTGCCCAGAAAAGCACGCACGTTGGAGGCGACGCTGCAAAGTCGAAGAAAAAAGCCGGGCGATTGAAAGGTCACGCCGAAGCAGCCGGCGCGATGTGACGCCATGACTTTTCCGATGCGTTCCAGCGGCCGGGAAGGCAAGCGGCTGTCGCTGTGGAGGAAAAACAGGACTTCGCCGTTGCTTGCGCGCGCGCCGGCGTTCATCTGGAGGGCGCGCCCCTTGGGCGCATGGATGAGCCTGAAAGCGGGACGGATTTTCCCGAGGGTTCCGTCGGTGCTGCCGCCGTCAACGAGAATGATTTCGCAAAGCGAAAGCAGCGGTTCCAGCTGATCTTGAAGGGTCCCGACGGTGCCGGCTTCGTTGTACAGCGGCACGATGATCGACACCGAGGTGTGTCGCGCGAGAAAACGCCCCGTGGCGGAACGGCGAAGGTGACGGTCGCTCCTCATGCGGCGGCGGAAGTCCTCGAGGTCGTCGGGAGTGTCCATGTCCTGAAGGGTATGAAGGCATCGGACGGTGCAGCCCGCCTCCCTGACGGCCGAAAGGGTCTGTTCCAGCACGCCCGAATGGCCGTAGTTCTTCAAAGAGAAGGCGGCGTGGCAGGGCTTTTTCAGGCCCGCAAGACAGTAGCCGCCGTCGGCGGTCGGAGCGAAAACGGCGTCGCAGTTCTGCAGAGCCTTGAAGGCGCGCCCAAAGAGGCCGCAGGTCAGTTCGGGAATGTCGGATCCGAAGAGCAGACAGGATGAGTACCCCATGGCGAGGGCTCTGTTCATGGCCCGCTCCATCCCTTCGCCCAGACTTTCGCCCTCCTGAGGAAAAAAGGTGAGGTCGCGGCCCAGCAGGTCGACCAAAAGGTCTTTGCGGTCCGGGGGCGTAAAGCAGACCAACAGATCGGCGGAACACTTTCGGCACTGGGCGGCCACGTCGCTGAGGAAACAGCGGTGAAGCTCCGCGCACTGCTCCGCCGTCAGACGCGGCATGAGGCGCGTCTTGGTCTTTCCCGGCTCGGGAACGCGGGTAAAAAGCAGCAGTGCGCGGCGGCTCATGCTTCTTTTTCCGGTTCCGGCGCGGCTTCGCCCTTTCGGCGCTCGGCGTACATGCGGCGAAGCATGGCCGCCAGTGCCGCCAGAGCGAAGAGGATCAGAAGGCCGGTCATGAGATACCGCGCGCCGCCGGTGAGCATGCCGCCCACATAGGAGTAGACGATGGTGGCGGGCAGCTGGCCGATGCCCGTGGCAACGAAAAAACCGGAGAAGGACATGGGAGTCAGGCCCGCCGCGTAGCTCACGAGATCGAAGGACACGAAGGGCAAAAGGCGGCAGATGAGAACGGCGTTTTTCCCGTAGCGCTCAAAGAAACGGTCGATCTGCTCCAGTCCGGCTTTGCTGACGAAACGCACCGCAACGTCGCGCCCCAAAATCCGCGAAATGTAAAAGCAGACAGCCGCGCCGGCCATGGCGCTTGACCAGGACAAAACGGCGCCTTTCCACCAGCCGAAAAGGTTGGCGTTGGCCAGGGTCAGCACAAAGGCGGGCAGCGGCGCCGCCACGGATTGAAAGATCATGAGGAGGAAGGAAACGGCAGCCGCCCAGGCGCCGTAGGAAGCCACGAAGTCGCGCATGGCCGTGAAGTCGCCGCCGGCAAAGGCCGCCGCCGTTCGGTGAACCGCAGACGTGACGGCGGGCACCAGGGCGTAGGCCGCCAATGCCGCCGCGAAAAGCGCCAGAATGGCCGCCTTCCCTCTCCATCGGCGGGGTTTTTTGGCGGCCGCGGAAGCCCTTTCGCCGTTATTCCGATTTTGTCCGTTTTTTTTCATGGGTTTCAGCTCTCCAAAATTTTGTTTTTATCCGATTGAGCAGCGAATGAGCTCCATCGGGTTTTTCCCGGCAACCTAAAAGTTCCGAAAGAACGTGACCGTTCACAAAGCCCTTGCGCGCCAGGCTGCCGCCGCATGAGGCACAGTAGGTGAAAAGCGGCGCGTCGTGGTCGGCCAGGTGAGGCATCTGCCGCGCCAGTTCCGGCTCCCTGACTGCGGCCCCGCCTCCGAGGCCGCAGCACTGGTGTTCGGACAACAGTCGGGGCGGCTTTGAGAGAAAGGGCCTGAAGCTTTTGAAAAATTCGAGGCTGGTTCGGTCGGGGCAGGGAATGAAGAGGCGAAGGGCGTCGGAAATTTTTGTGTCCGGAAGCAGAGGTCTCAGCTTATCGTAGACGCTGACCACGGAAGCGTCGAGGCGGCCTTTTAAAAAATAATAACAGTTGGGACAGACCGTCGCGATCTCGGTGATGCCGCAGGCGTTCAACCGTGCGTTGAGACCGTCGATGAGCCGCGCCTCCCGCGCCTCAAGCCCCAACTCGGCAACGGGCTTGCCGCAGCAGTCGAAAACGACGCCCATGTCGGCCTTTTCACGCAGCAGCGCTGCAAGGCGACGGGCCGTTTGGGGATAAAAGGACGGGAAACTGCAGCCGGGAAACAGCGCCGAAAATCCCCGGGCGTTGCGGTAATTTCTGAACTTGTAGTCCCCCTTCTCCCACATCAGAAGGCCATAGCCCCTTTCGGGCAGCCGACCGTCGGCGGCGCGAACTCGACGGCGGCGCAGGTCGAGCACGACCCCGCGGCCGTCGATGCCCCGGGGGCACACCTCAGTGCACCGTCCGCACAGGAAACAGTGCCACGCCAGCTTCTCGAGGCGATGGACGTCGCCAATGACGATGCCGTACTTTTGGAGAAAAACGCAGCTGCGACGGCACAGCCCGCAGTGCGTGCAGTTCGCCGCCGCCTCGGCCGGGCAGGTCACGAGCGGGCCTCCCCGCCTTGTGCGGCGCCGCGGGCGGACAGAAAACGCTTTTTCAAATACACTCCCAAAATCGTCAGCGCCGCGGCCAAAGCTCCCGCAACGGTCAGATAGAACGCACGCCTTCGGCCGTCAAAGAGGCCGGCGGCGCCGAAGGTGTACATGGCCGTCCCCAGCGACATGAATACGAACGAACCGGCGGTGTAGGGAAAAAACTTCATGTCGGTAATGCCGTAGGCGAAATTCTGAAGGTTGTAGGGAAACAGCGGCACCAGTCGGGTGATCATGAGAAGCAGCATCTGATTTTTGCCCGTTTCGTCGAAAAGCAGCCGTTTAAGCCGGGGGTTCTTCATGACTTTGGGGCGCACGGCATCGCGCAGAAAATAGCGTCCCAGCAAAAAGGCCGCGGCGGCACCCGCGGTGGCGGCCACCGTGCAGCACAGCGTCCCCAGCAGCGGGCCGAAGAGAATTCCCGCAAAAACGGCGAAGGTCACGCCCGGCAGCGCCAGGACCACGCTCCCCACCACCGTTACGGCAACGTAGAGGCCGACGGCCGCGGGCAGGTTGCGCCGAGCCATGGTCCTGATGAAGAGAAAATTATCCACGTTTCCCCAATACTCCGACCAGCCGTAACAACGGTTCAGCAGGAAGACGGCCAGTCCCAGCGCACAGAAAAAAATCACCTTGGCGGAATTCTTCACGGACGCCTCCTCCTTGGCCCCTCGGCCGCGCATCAGAGAAATTTTTCACCGGAAAATTACCGGCGCCGGGAGGCAAGCGGCACCGTCTTTGCCGCACCACGGGCACTTTTTTCGCGCCGCAACGGTGCGGCCCACACCGGCCGAAATTTTACGGAGAAATCATTTTAAATTTTAAAGGCGCCACGCCAAATGTCCAGACATAAAACACATAAGATGTTTTACAGAATTATATTCTTTATAATTTAATATGACGTAAATTGACCCAACGGGAAACGCCATGCGGCGCCTTCTCAAAGGGGCCATCCATTTCGACGGGGAAATCGCTTGCGCGCGGGCGCCCTTCGGCACGTCCGGGGCAAACGGGCCTCAAGGCGAAAACGCGACACGTGGGGCTTTGTACTTTGAGCAGATGTACAGCACATCGGCGCTTTGCGAAAACACCGCATGCGGGACTTACCGTCCTTGCTCCACGCAAGGGGGCGAAAGAGAAAGAAGCGCTGAACCCCGCCCGCATCGGTCGTGAAAAACGTGCGAAGATGATGCTGAAAAACGCGTGCAACAATCCGCCGTGTCGAGCAACGACGCGCGAAAAACTTTTTCCGCCCGAACAGTCACCGGAAACTGCCACCTTGAACAGGCGGCGCCGCTTTGAAAATATCCATGGGCGTGAGCCGCCCTCATGGCGAAAATACCGAACGTGGGGCTTTGCACTTTGAGCAGATGTACAGCACGTCGGCGCTTTGCGAAAACACCGCACGCGAGGCTTTGCCCCTTGCGTCGCTCAAGGGCGGCGAAAGAGAAAGGGCCGAAGAACGAAGTGTACACAGACCTCCCCGTTGTTTCGCCGCTCCGCTCCCGAAATTTGCTCCCGGGACAAGGTGCGCCGCTTACAAAAAACGCTTTGCGCTGAAGGCAGTGCGCACAGCGACAGCTCCGACCAAAATTTTCACAAAAACGGGGCCATTGGCGACTTGGCGGCCAATGTAAATTTGCTGAATATTTTATCTTTTACAATCTTCGGACATTCTTGAGAAAATTTCCTTGCGCCCACCGCCGTCAGGTGTTATAATTCGTCACGTTCGAGAGGGATCGTTAGCTCAATCGGCAGAGCATCTGACTCTTAATCAGAGGGTTACAGGTTCAAGTCCTGTACGATCCACCATTTATGAAAAATCAAAGCGCCGAAGCTGTCCGTGAAGGAGTTTCACGACGGCTTCGGCGCTTTTTTGCCGCACCTTTGCCGCCACCCTGCCGCAAGGGGCGAGACCTCCCCGACGGAACGGGAACGGAAGCGCCCGATGCCGTTTCGAACTTGGGAGCTTCGACGACCGGTGTGGAAAATCCGCAACGAGCGATCATCGTGCCCGCGCCGCCCATGGGCGCGCCCGCCACCGCCAGCCCCAGCGGCCCCGAAAGCGTACCGCCAGTGCCGCCGCCGTAGCGTTGTCGTCGTAGGCATCGATAAACCGCCGCTATTTTGCCGTTATCTTTTTATTTTCCGCCACGGCAAATTACCTCATTTTAAAATACATAGTATTATTTAGCATTGCAATGTATTTAAAATAAGCTATAATACCCCTAAAAAGGAGTGATTTTTATGGCACTGGCCACCATGTCCATTCGCGTCGAAGAAAACACCAAGAAAGAAGTCGAAGCCTTTTGCTCCGAAGTCGGTATGAACCCATCCACCGCCGTCAACTTATTTTTCAAAGCCATGCTCAGGGAGAATCGCATCCCCTTCGACATCGAACGAGACCCGTTCTACGCTCCGGCCAACATGGCTCATCTGCGTCGCAGCATCGCCCAGGCCGATGCAGGGCAGCTTACGCCCCATGAGCTGATCGAAGCCGATTGATCATGCTCAAGATCTGGACCGAAGAAGCGTGGGCGGACTACCTTTACTGGCAGGCCGCCGACCGCAAAACGCTCAAACGCATCAACCTGCTGCTGAAAGACATCGACCACAGCCCTTACGAAGGGCTCGGCCAACCGGAACCGCTGAAATACAAACTTCAGGGATACTGGAGCCGTCGCATCGATGGAGAACACCGCCTGGTTTATGGCATCGATAACCACCGCATTGTCGTCATATCCTGTCGCACTCACTACGAGTAATAACGAAAAGGCGGGACCTTTGCGGCCCCGCCTTTTCGTTATTATTCTTTTTCCCCTTTTCAACTTCACAAGCCCTCGGGTGACCCTGTCGATCGCCCGGTCAAAACAGAGGTCTGCGCTTTTGGGGACAGCCCCATGCCGAAAATCAAATGCAAAAGCTCATGAACGAGACTTTCTTCCTCATCGGGTTTGAAGTCTTCTGCCGCGCCAGCATCCCCAGACTTCCCCAGCAAAATCACGGCCGTTCCCCGGCAAAGTTTGCAGACCGCATGCGCATCCCCATTGGGAGGATTTCGTCTTTCCCGGCAGAGCGGACACTGAAATTCCGGTGCCCAGTTCGAGAATTCCGGTCCCCAAGCGACAAAGGTCAATAAATCTCGTGTCCATTCAAACGCCCCCTACATTTTGCGTTATACTGCAAGTATCACAAAAGAAAGGAACGCGTTCATGGTACACAGCATCACATGACGCATTGCGACAAAGGCCGGAACGTGATGGCCGGCGGAGCTTTTCGCGCGTCGGCCATCGCCCCTGTCAAAACCGAAAACAATCAGATATTCATCTACAAACCGCGTCTGCCGATCGGTGAGTTTTTCCGCCACGGCGGATCACCCCTTTTTCTTCAGTTTTGATATGTAATGCACATAGCTTTACAATTGCATGATGCAAAGGAGCTGATAAAAATATCGACCGCCACCGCCAACACACGCATCGATTCCGATTTAAAACATCAGGCCGAAGCGCGATCTTTTCGGAGATGGGCCTTACCAGCGGCCGGGCCATCAGGCTCTTTTACAGACAAACCGTTCAGACCGGCGGACTGCCCTTTCAGCCCAATTACTCTTTATCCAAAGAACCCCTCGAAGCCATGCGGGAAGCCGAAGAAGGTAAACCGGAAGAAGTGACACTGGAGCAACTGAAGGCCGAACTGAACGCGATCCATTAAGCGCACCGCCGCTTTCAAACGCACCTCAAAGGAGAAAGCAAAGGCACCTATCGCTTCGTCATCAAAGCGGAACTCGCTGACATCGTCGAGTGCCTGGCGTCAGACAGACCTCTCGATACAAAATACCGGTAGCACCTGCTCAAAGGCGACAAAATCGGTTATCGCGAGTGCCATATCCGCACCCGACCTCCCGCTTCTTTGCCGTCTTCAAGACGGTGAGATCGACCTTGTCGTCCTTACGCGACTTGGCAGCCATTCGGAAATTTTGGATTTACAACACCACAGGCCGCAGCCTCCTTGCGAGGTCGCGGCCTGCTTGGTTGTGAATCGAAAACAAACACCTTGTAATCATATACAAAATAAATGGTGCGAGAGAGGGGACTTTAAATATCATTTAAAACCAGTATTCACATGCTTTTGTTTTCTATGAGTACTATTATGAGTACTGCACTAATGTGCTATTGCTCCAGCCACAACCCCAATTATAACTCCGATCAAAATTCCTTGCCCTTTGCTTCGCCTGACAGCTGCAGCATATCTCTTGCGCTCTGCTGTCAGTTCCCGCTTCAATTCGGCTAACTGCTGCTGGGTATCTTCAGCCTGTAACTGGATCTCTCTTTGCAGATCATCGATCCCCTGGCGTAACACCATGACAGCCGCATGATCGCTCTGCCATCCAGTTACCGTGTCACGCATCGCCTGCTCGCTTAGCAGATAACCTCCGGAGACACGCTTAACGTCCTCCTGCGCGATACTCTGCCAGCAGAGCGTCGAGAGCAGCAACGAGGCGGTCAGCAGGCAAGTCATCCAGCCTCTTTTTGACATGAGCACGAGCTGTCACCTCCCTCCGCGCCGTCGCGTCAACAATGGCATCCGCCCGACGCTCTAAAGTGGCAGCGCTCTGGCGCAGACGGTCAATCACGGCGTCCGTCTCGTCACGTCCGCTGTAACTGTGCCAGTACCACACCGCCAGCAGAGCGATAAACATAACCGCCGCCAGTACGTACAACCAGCGGCGGTTAAGCAGATCAGTTCTTGTCATCTTTGCTCACCTTATCAAATACCTTCTTGGCGATGTCGCCGGCGTCGAGACTCTCGACGTGCTTTTTCGTAAGCGATAGCGTCCAATCCAGAAACTTTTTCCCGCCGGCGTATCCGGCGATGATCGACATGCCCATCAGCAGACTGTTGTTGACGTGTACGCCGTGCCCGATCAGACCGATGACTAGCCCGGCGCCGACGGCGAGCCAGATGCCGGCCACGTATTTCCGACGGTCGTACTCCTCGGAGCTGGTGTCGTGCGTCATCCACTTGAGACGAGTACCAAACACGGCACAAGCCATGCAGAGCACGACATAGACAGCCATCTGGGCCTGTCTGAGGGCGCGCCATATCGCGTCCATGGTCTCACCTCCACGGCGACGCTATCCGGCAGCCGATATAAAAACCGACGCCGACGAAGATCAGCACCGCCCCCAGCGGATGCGACGCGAGTATGGCAAGCTTCGTACCGATGGCCGCCACCAAAAAGTCCATGACGTATCTCATCTTGCCCGCACCACTTTTCTCAATTTCTCCAGGCGGTTCATCCAGCCCTTGTAAAAGACCTTCTGCGACGAAGCATTTCGCACGATCCGATCGTAAAACGCCTGGCGCTCGTCAAGATACTCCTCGCAGAGCGTCTCGACGCTGAGCGTCTTCAAGACCTCGTCGAGAGCAGACAATGTGCGTGAGCCTACAGCTCCGTCGACTTTAAGCTCCGCATGGCGGAGCGAGTTGAGCGCCCGCTGCAAAAGCTTTCCCGCGCCGCCAACGCCGTGGTTGACCGCGGCGTCGAAGTGCAGCAGGCACAAAGGCCACGGCATGCGGTCGGCTTTGGACGCCTCCCAGTACATGACCTTGTAGATCTTCCCGGCATCCGCTCTCGTCAGAGCCGTGACGTCGGAAGCGTCGACGATCCCGGCGGCGCGCGCCCTGCTCAGGGTGCCCGACGTGACGCCCAGGTTGGTCCTGCCGCCTCTGTCGCCGGGGTGGTCGCTGCAGCCTCCCTCGGCGCGCAGTACAAACGCCACAGATTTATCCCAATTGCTCATACAACCGCCTCCTGTGCTTTGTCATTGTTCTCCCGCTCTTCCAGCTTCAGCTTGAGATATTCGCGGGCAGTCACCGTAGCGATCGTCCAGCCGCACTGACTGCGCCGGTCGAGGTACGCCTGCGGATCGTCGGGACTCTGGTCGTAGGGCGCGGCCGAACACGACGAGCAATATCCCGAAATGCCGCACCGCCGGCACCGTTCCGGCCAATGGCGCCATTGCGACGCCACCTCGCGGATCAGCGGCCGATTCGTGATCACAAGATCGTTGCCGTCCATATGTCCGATGGCGATGGGACGCTGCATCGTGCAAAAGCGGTGACAACCGTATACCTCGCCGCGCAATCCGAGACAGCGCATATGGGTACAGCTGCCGCAGTGGTTACGGGTTTTCACGTGCGGCAGGAAGAATTTCCGCGGATCGATCCCCGCGGGGTTGATCTGCGCCACAAACACGGACTTCACCAGATCGTGCTCGACAAGGTAGTCCGCCACCCGGATAAGCTGACTGTCGATGACGGGGGCTTCTTCCGGCAGCCAGTCCTCTTCGAACACCGTATTGGCGGCGATGTATTTGAAACCGAGCAAGATCAGGTTGATCACCCCCTCCGCATAGCGGTCGATCGTGGCGTGCGTATACGTCGCTTTGACGCTGATGCGGCACGGCGGCAGCACGCCCTGCGCCCATCTCAGCCCCCGCACGGCCTCGTCGTAACTGCCGCGTCCGAGCGCATCGACGCGACAGGCGTCGTGGACATCCTTCGTGCCGTCGATGGAGAAGCCAAGGTTGAAATGTCCTTTCCAACGCTCAACCAGTTTTCGTACCGCTGGAACGTTGAGCGTCGTGCCGTTGGTCGACACCGACGCCAGAAAAGGAGCTTTCACGCCGTAGCGGCGGCAGAGCTCGTCCGCCGTTTCGCAGATACTCTCGACCAGCTCGGGGTGGATCAGGGACTCGCCGCCGATCAGATCGATCACGGGCGGCAGGTCGAGCGGCTTTTTCCGTATCTCGTAATCGCGCCGAAACATCGCTTCCAGAAAAGAGCGGCACAGCTCCGGGGAATTCACCCCCGGAGCTTTTTTATGTTCGAAGCAGTACGTGCAGCGCAGATTGCAGTCAGTGTTCGTGAGGATCTCGTAGCCGCCCCAGAGCGTTTTAATCCCCGTTTGCATTTTGCGCCCTCGGGTCGTAATGCTGCTCGATCATAAACTCAAGGGGCGTTTCATGGGCTTTTCGCACCAAACGTCGGATTTCCGCTTCCTTGTCCGCAATGGCCGCAAGCGTACCGTGGTCAGGCGCCTGATCGATGAACGGCGCAAGGATTGACCGCTCAGCGTCGGAAAGCTGCACCTTCGAGAGCAAGAAAGCGATAACGCGCCCATAGTCCGCCAGTCGGTCTTCCGCCGTACCGCCGATGCGCAACGTCGCCACTTGCAACCGATAGCGCATCAAATTTGCCAGCCGTCCCTCGTCGGGCAGAAGCAGGAATTTGTCAACGTGCCAGTCATAGGCGTACCACCAGCAATGTCGGATCAGGTCGGCAACCGTCCCCTCCGTTGAAAACTCAACTTTGACATATCGCGTCTCCTCAGGGGACGGTAATTCCCCGACATTAAGCACTTTGTATTTCAGTTCGTGCCCGGTGTAGAGATAATACCCGCAGCCGAACAACGGCGCGTAGACGTCCTTACCGATAATCGGCGTGGCAAGGTAGGTTTCGTCAATGCCGCCAATCTCCTGAGCCATAACGTCAACCATAATGTTTCCGTCCATGAGTGCAGTTCCCATGGAGTCCGGTTGAGAAACCCTCACTTTGTCAGGATCGCCGCCGATGTAAAAGCGCTTGTCCCCGTCCGATGCCGTCAGAGTGTGGAATACGTTCTTGAAGTTCGTTGCGTTGGCAGGAAAGCCGTAACGATGGAGCTGATGGTAAAAGCTGTTTTCAATCATTTAAAGGCCCCCTTAGTTGTCACTGCTGCAACTATTGCTGCAAGAACTGCGGCAACCGTTGCCGCAACCACCGCCGCAACCGCCGCTACAACTGCCGGTGCAACTGCCGACGCAACTGTTGGCGCAGCCTGAAACGCAGGTCGTCGCGCAGCCTGACGCGCACCCCACGTTAATCGTGACATTTCCCGTGCCATTGAAATTCACAGATCCCTGCTCATAGGTTCGCCCCACAACACCGCTGCTTTGTACATACGCAGAATAATGTCGAATGACAATGGCTCGCGCCGTTTGTAACCGCGTCGCCGTCGCGGCGTTGCCTGAGCAGGCAGCGGAAGTCCCTCCGTTGGCCGCGGCAGTAATCGTGATGTTCCCGGCGCCGTTAAAATTCACTCCGTTGATTTTTGCCCCCGGAGACAGCCTCGTGGCCGTCGCGGCATTGCCTGAGCAGGCGGCGGAAGTTCCTCCGTTGGCGGGGGCGGAGATGTTGATGTTCCCCGTCCCGTCAAACATAACCCCGTTGATGGTTCGCCCCGTTTGCAGTCTCGTGGCCGATGCGGCATTGCCGTTCACGGTGCCGGTAAACGTGTCGCCTTGAAGCACAAAAGAATTCAACGGCCCCCACTCACCGTTGAATGCTTGAGCTCTTACATCGGGCTTCGTATTATCCGACCAAACACCAAAAATAATGCGTCCCCCCTGGGTTCGACCTCGCATAGTCTGAATAATAGCCGAAAATTTACGCCCTCCCGCGCCGCCCTCGGTCGCATTACCATCAGTTCTGTAAAAACCGCTTTCAAGATGTGACATGGCATTGTCATCAGTCAGTTCGGTTGGTACCACTCGCCCGCAGCCGTTGCAGGTTGCCGCATCCCCTGACGTGTTTGCACTAATCGTTGGCGGCAGCGCTATTGTCAATTTGTCGTTCGCCGCGTCCGGCGTAATGGTAATATTGCTCCCCGGCACCAGCTCCAGCGTGTGGAAGGGCTTCTCCCTGAAGTGGTACGAGTCCCTTCTCTCCAACCGGCTCATTATGAACAGCGTCTATACCACGCTGCTGGTGTCGCTGCTGTCCACCATCGTGGCGTCCATC
>CABTYW010000034.1 GCA_902489135.1 uncultured Synergistaceae bacterium | reverse complement strand
GCGGGTTTATCCTGGGCATTCGTCCCGGCAAGCCCACTTCCGATTATATTGAGAAGGTGGCTTCGCGAGTGACGTTGATCGGATCTCTGTTCCTTGTCGTCATCGCGTTGATCCCCGATCTGCTGACCAATGTGTTCGGCATTACCAGTTTCTATTTCGGCGGCACCGCCGTGCTGATCGTGGTCGGCGTGGCGCTGGAGATCGCCGAACAGATCAACAGTCAGCTGCTGATGCGCAATTACGAGGGCGTCCTCAAACGCGCTAAGGCGGGCAGGGGACTGCTTCGCTTTTAGAGGAGGCGTTCATACCGTGAGAATTATTCTTGTAGGTCCTCCCGGTGCAGGCAAGGGAACGCAGGCTGAGAAGATCGTCGCGAAATATGGTGTCGCTCATATTTCCACAGGCGATATCCTCCGCGCCAACGTGAAAGCCGGCACGGAGCTGGGCAAAAAGGCCAAGTCCTATATGGACTCCGGCACGCTTGTTCCCGATGACGTCATTGTGGGCATGATGGGCGGACGTCTTGCGGAAGACGACTGCGCCAAGGGCTTTATCCTTGACGGTTTTCCGCGGACGGTGCCTCAGGCTCAAGCGCTTTCGGCGCTCCTCGGCGAGATGAAAATCAAGCTTGACGGCGTGATCCTTCTCGATGTGGACGATGAGACGGTGGTGCAGCGTCTTTGCGGACGTCGCATGTGCCGCAAGTGCGGCAAGATCTTCCATGTGGCCTTTAAGCCCTCCGCTCGGGGCGATCTCTGCGATGCCTGCGGCGGCGAGCTCTATCAGAGAGACGACGACAAGGAAGATGTTATTCGCCACCGTCTTGCGGTGTACCACTCTCAGACGGCTCCGCTCGTCGATTTTTACGATAAAGCCGGCCTGCTGATCAGAGTCGATGCCGCGCAAGCGGGCGACCACGTGTTGAATCATATCGAAGCCGTGCTTGGGAGCCGTGAATGATTACGCTCAAGTCGGCTGACGATATTCGGAAAATGCGTCGTGCCGGCGCCATTCTTGCCGGGCTGCTCACCGATCTCAAAAATTTGGTGAAGCCCGGCATCTCCACCGGAGAAATCGACAGCTATGCCGAGGATTACATCAGGAAAAACGGCGCCGTTCCCTCGGAAAAGGGCTATGTGGTGCCGGGGTTTCCGCCGTATCCCGCCTCCATATGCGCGTCGATCAACGACGAAGTTGTCCACGGAATTCCCAGCAACGACCGAATTCTGAAGGACGGCGACATTGTCAGTGTCGATGTCATGGCCTGTTATGAAGGCCTCCACGCTGATGCGTGCTACACCTACGCGGTTGGATCCATTTCGCTGCAGAGGCAGGCGCTGCTTGACGTAACACGGGAAAGTCTGGAGCGCGCGATCGCTCAGGTGAAGCCCGGGGCGACCCTTGGAGACATCGGTCACGCTGTTGAATCTTACGCAGTTCCCAAAGGTTACGGAGTGGTAAGAGAGTATGCAGGACACGGAATTGGGCGTCATCCCCATGAAGCCCCGTCGGTGCTGAATTACGGCGAGCCGAACACAGGAGTCACGCTTCTGAAGGGAATGACCATCGCCATTGAACCCATGATTATGTGCGGCGGCGAGGCGCTCAAAGAGGGGGCCGACGGCTGGAAAGTTGTGACGGCTGACGGTTCCGACGCGGCTCATTTCGAAAAAACGGTGCTGGTCACTGAGGACGGCGCTGAAATCCTGACTCCCTGGCACTAGCCGGGATCTTTGAGGAGGTTTGGAAGGTTCTATGGCTAACAAGGACGATGTGATCGAGGCCCACGGCGAAGTCGAAGAGCCCTTGCCCAACGCGATGTTTCGCGTGCGGCTTGAAACGGGCCAGGTAATTCTGGCTCATGTTTCCGGCAAGATGAGAATGCATTTCATCCGCATCCTGCCGGGCGACAAGGTGCTTGTAGAGCTGTCGCCGTACGACCTGACCAGAGGGCGGATCACTTACCGCTACAAGTAGTTGATATGCTGCCTCCTGAACCGTTGAGGTTCGGAGCGGAATGTCCATGAGGAGTGTGTACAAACTATGAAGGTTAGATCATCTGTTAAACCGATTTGTGAATATTGCCGAGTGATCAAGCGCAATGGTGTCATTCGCGTCATTTGCAGCCGCGATCCTCGTCATAAACAGCGTCAGGGAGCTAGGAGGTAAAACGCTATGGCTCGAATTGCAGGAGTTGATCTTCCCCGCGACAAGCGTATCGAGATCGGCCTTACCTACATTTATGGCATCGGTCTGAGCACGGCCCAGGATATTCTTCAGAAAACGGGCGTGAATCCCGATACGCGCGTCAAGGATCTTACCGAAGAAGAAGCGCAGCGGCTTCGTTCCGAGATCGTGAATCATCATAAGGTGGAGGGTGACCTTCGCCGTGAAGTGACAATGAGCATCAAGCGTCTGATGGACATCGGATGCTACCGCGGTGCCCGTCATCGCGTGGGGCTGCCCTGTCGCGGTCAGCGCACCAAGACAAACGCCCGCACGTGGAAAAACCGCAAAGGACGTTCACGTCCCGTCGCCGGCAAGAAAACTGTTTAACCGAGGGAGGTAACGTTCCGTGGCTAATCGTTCAACCCGCAAAAAAGAAAAGAAAAATGTCAGCAGCGGCGTCGCTCACATTTTTTCCACCTTCAACAACACCATTGTAAGCATTACCGATAAAGGCGGCGCCCTGCTTTCGTGGGCTTCCGGCGGAAACGTCGGATTTAAAGGCGCTCGCAAGTCAACTCCCTTTGCCGCGCAGATCGCTTCTCAGCAGGCAGCGAAAACCGCGCAGGATCACGGTCTTCGCGAAGTGGACGTTGTTGTCAAGGGCCCCGGGCCCGGCCGCGAATCGGCCATTCGCGCTCTTCAGACCGTCGGCCTTCAGGTCAACTCCATCAGAGACGATACGCCCATTCCTCACAACGGATGCCGTCCTCCGAAAAGACGTCGTGTCTAATTCGACCTTTTTTGTTGTCAGTACTGCGAATCCGTCAAAGCCCCCGCGGGCTGAGGAAATAGATGAAAGGTGTGGGGATCTTTGGAGATAATGCGGCCTGAGATTCAAGTTGAAGAGTGTACCGGCACATCTGCTCGTCTGGTGATCGGTCCTCTTGAACGCGGTTATGGTCAGACAATAGGCAACGCTCTTCGTCGTGTGCTGCTTTCTTCGATTAAGGGAGCGGCAATCAGTGCAGTTCGCGTCGAAGGCGCTCAGCATGAGTTCACGACGATTCCCGGTATGAAAGAAGACGTTATCGAGCTGCTGTTGAATCTCAAGCACGTGCCTGTCCGTTCCTACAGCGCCGAATCCCGAGTTTTGAAGCTTGACGTGGAAGGCGCCAAAAGGGTTACGGCAGCCGATTTTCAGAAAGACAGCGAGATCGAGTTTATTAATCCCGACGCCTATGTCTGCACGCTGGCGGAAGGGCATTCGCTTTCCCTTGAAGCTTACATTGAGCAGGGCGTAGGGTATGCCACGGTGGATCGGGCGCGTCCAACCTATCTGCCGGTCGATGCCCTGATGATCGATGCGGTCTATTCACCGGTTCTGCGCGTCAAGTATGAAGTGCAGAATGAGCGCGTCGGCCAGAAAACCGATTACGAGAAAATCGTGATGAACGTAACAACCAACGGCGTAGTCGCTCCGGATATCGCTGTTGGCGAAGCGGCGCGCCTGCTTCGTGAGTACTTTGACATTGTTGTGGGAGAACTGCGCAAACTGCATCCCGATGAGCCGAGGCTCGGCAGCGGGGACATTCCTGCGGCCGCTCCCGAATGGACCAGCGGCGCCGAGGAAGCCGTCGATGCCGGCAAAAACAGTATCCTCAACAAGAGCATCAAGGAACTGGAGCTTTCGATCAGAAGTGAGAACTGTCTGCTCCGCTACGGCATTCATACCATCGGTGAACTGGTGAGCCACAGCAAGGATGACCTGTTGAAGATCCGCAATCTTGGCAAGATCTCCCTTCGCGAGATTGAAGAGAAAACCGCCAAGTACGGCATCGTCCTGAGCGACGATAAAGCGAATGCAGAGAACACTGCTAAGGAGGACTAAGTCCATATGAGACATGGAGTTGACCACAGAAAACTCGGCCGCAACGGCAGCCATCGGCGTGCCATGCTGGCCAACATGGTCGCGAGCCTGATTCTTGAGGGCAGTATCGAGACCACTGTGACTCGTGCGAAAGAGGTGCGCCGCGTTGCCGAACGCATCATCACCCGCGCCAAAGACGGCACGCTGAACGATCGCCGCATCGTCATTTCGCGCATGAATTACAAGGAAGCCGTCATCAAGCTGTTTGACACCGTAGCTCCCCGTTATGCCGATCGGCCGGGCGGATATACGCGCATTGTCCGCACCCGCTTCCGCAGCGGCGACGCGGCGCCGATGGCAGTCATTTCACTGGTAGACTGATCCTTTTCGAAGATGGAACAAAAAAATATGATCTCCCTGAGGGGTGTTGGCTATTCTTACTCCGACACGGGGAGGCCTGCGCTCGAAAGCATCTCCTTCGACGTGCAGCAGGGCGAGTGGATCGCCCTGGTCGGCAGCAATGGCTCTGGGAAGTCCACGCTGGCCAAACACCTTAACGCCCTGCTTGTTCCGAAGCAGGGCGCTTGTTTTATTTTCGGCATGGACTCCCGCGACGAAAAGAATCTCTGGAAAATCCGCTCTTCCGTGTCCATGGTTTTTCAAAATCCTGAAAATCAGATTGTCTCCACGGTGGTGGAAGACGATGTGGCCTTCGGCCCGGAAAATCTCGGGTTGCCTTCGGAGGAAATACGGCGCCGCGTCAACGCCGCGCTGAAAATTACCGGTCTTACGGAGAAGGCCGACAAAGCCGTATACACCCTGTCGGGAGGGCAGAAACAGCGTTTGGCCATTGCCGGCGCGCTGGCCATGGGAGCCCAGTGCATCGTCCTTGACGAGCCCACGGCCATGCTGGATCCTGCGGGACGCGGTGAAGTGGTGGATTTGCTGAAGGATCTTCATCGTCGCGGCATCACCATCGTTCAGGTAACCCATCACGCAGAAGAACTCATGGATGCCGATCGCGCGCTGGTGCTGGACAAGGGGCGCCTGGAATGGCAGGGGGCTCCGTCCAGCTTGTTTCACCTGAAAGACATCACCGAAAGGTGGGGAATTGAAGTGCCGCCCATGATTCGCCTGAAAGAGCGGCTGGTCACGGCCGGCCTTCTGGGCACTGACGCTCCGCCTACTGCGGAAGGAATAGAAGCCGGATTATGTCTATAGAAATTAAAGAACTCAGTCACGTTTACCATGAAAATACGGCTCTCCAGACCACCGCTCTGGAGGGAATTTCCATGTCTCTTTCCCGCAGCCAGTGGGCTTCGGTCATCGGACACACGGGCAGCGGAAAATCGACGCTGGTGCAGCATCTCAACGCGATCCTTCGTCCCACATTGGGCGAAGTGGTCGTTGACGGCGTCCCTATTTTGCCCGAAAAAAAAGGCGACAGGGGAAATTTTCGGGAAATTCGCCGCAAAGTGGGCCTCATCTTTCAATATCCCGAGCAACAGCTCTTTGAGGAGACGGTGCGCGAAGAAATTGCTTTTGCGCCGCGCAACTGGGGGTTTTCGGAGGACAAAATCCGTCAACTTACGGCCGATTCTCTTGAGGCCGTCGGCCTTGACCGGTCCTTTCTTGACCGTAATCCCTTCAGCCTTTCCGGCGGGGAGAAGCGTCGCGTGGCCATCGCCTCGGTGCTGGCCTGCGCGCCTGAATATCTGGTGCTCGACGAGCCGACGGCGGGGCTGGACGGCCGCGCGCGGGAAGCTCTGCTGGAGCTGTTGCGAAAAATTCACGGCCACGGCACGGGCATCATTTTAGTGACTCACGATCTGGAAATCGCCTTTCGTTACAGCGACGTCATTTTGATGCTGGAACACGGCCGCGTCGCCGGAATGGGAACGGTGGAAGAGATCGCGCGAAGTCTGTACCGTCATCCGGTGCCGGGCATCGTGCTTCCTCCCGTGATGCTGACGGCGCTGAAGCTGAACCGACGGGGACTGCGCGTACCGCTGACCTGCGATCCCGAAAAACTGGCCCAGGCGCTGATCCGGGAGAGGAGGCGGTCTCTGTGAAATTTCTCGACAACATGAGCTTCGGCCAATACGTGCCGGCTCAGTCGCCAATTCATCATCTTGACCCGCGATGCAAAGTCGTGGCGCTGATTTTACTTCTGACAGGCGTATTCCTTGCGACGCGCCCGGCCGACTGGATTTTGTGGGTCGCCATGCTTTGGCTCTGCGCCCGCCTTTCGCAGACCGACCTCGCCTATCTGCTGCGCTCAATCCGCACGGTGCTCCTTTTGATTATCTTCACGGCCGTGCTCAACCTTTTTCTTTCGGGAGGCACGGAAATTTGGCGCTGGGGCGTCCTGTCGGTCACCAGGGAAGGTCTCGAACTGGCCTGGACCATGTCGCTGCGCCTCATCCTTCTGGTGCTCTTCGCCAACCTTCTCACATATACCACCAATCCCATGGCGTTGTCCGACGGCCTCGAGAGTCTTTTTTCGCCGTTGAAGCGCATCGGCTTTCCCGCCCATGAGCTGGCCATGATGATGACCATCGCTCTGAGGTTCATTCCCACCCTTCTGGGAGAAACTGACCGCATTTTGAAGGCGCAACTGGCGCGCGGCGCCGACCTGGACCGCGGCAGCATTGTCAAGAGAATGAAGGCTTTTATTCCCGTGCTGGTGCCGCTGTTTGTCATCGTTTTTCAACGCGCCGACGATTTGGCCGTGGCCATGGAAGCCCGCTGCTACCGCGGCGGGGAGGGGCGAACCCGCATGAAGCCCTTTCGCTGGAAGATCAGCGACACTCTGGCGCTGGGAAGCTGCGCGGCGCTGGTGGCACTGCAGGCGCTGCTGAACATGACGGTTTTATGATGTTTCGATACGCCTGTGTGATCAGCTACGACGGCGGAAAATTTTCGGGCTGGCAGACGCAGCCCAACGGCATCGTGACGGTGCAGCAATCGCTGGAGAATGCGCTTTCTCTGCTGAACGGCGCGCCCGTAAAAGTGACGGGGGCCGGGCGCACCGATGCCGGCGTTCATGCCCGCGGTCAGGTGGCGTCTTTTCTGATGGAACGACAGTGGGAGGCGCGACGGTTGCTTCTGGCGGTCAACGCCCATCTGCCCGACGGCGCGTCGGTGATTTCCGTTGGTCCTCGGCCCATGGAGTTCGACGCGCGCAGGGGCGCACTGTGGCGCGAATATGCCTACTTTGTGTGGTGCGGTGCCTTTTGCTATCCCATGATGCGGCCCTACGTCTGGTGGAAGAAAAAGGACGACTGGAATTTCGACCTGATCCGTCGGGGCTGCGCTCTGCTGGAAGGGCGCCATGATTTCAGCGCTTTCTGCCGGGCCGAAGAGCTGCCTGACAATCCTGTGCGGCTCATGTATTCCGTGCGCTTCATCCGGCGCGGAAGGCTCTCCATTTTCAGAATTCGCGGCGACGCTTTTATGACGAATATGGTGCGCATCATGGTGGGCAATCTCGATGCCGTGGGATCGGGAAAGCGGCCGCTCTCGTGGCTTGCGGGGCTCCTTGACGGCGCTTCCAGGGCCGATTCGGCGGTGACGGTGCCGCCCGGTGGGCTGTTTTTCTGGAAAGTTGGCTACAAAGGCGAAAATAAGGTAAAATAAGTCCGATGAAAGAAAATTCTTCGATGACTGCTTAAAATCGACCAACTTCCTGAGGGGAGGCTCCTTCTCGTGTTTTCTTTTGGCAATGACATCGGCATCGATCTGGGAACGGCGACGGTGCTTATCTATATGAAAGGCAAGGGAATTGTGCTGCGCGAGCCGTCGTGCGTGGCCGTCGATCAGGATACGGGATCGATTCTCGCCGTCGGCTACGAAGCGAAAAACATGGTGGGGCGCACTCCCGGCAACGTGATTTCCGTGCGTCCGCTGCGCGACGGCGTCATCGCCGATTATTCCATGACGGAGGCCATGCTTCGCTATTTTATGAAGAAGGTCAATCGCGGAATTCATCGCTATTTCCGCAACCGCGTGATGATCTGCGTTCCTTCGGGCGCCACCGACGTGGAGCGCCGTGCAGTGCTTGAAGCCGCCGTGGAAGTGGGCGCCCGCGACGCCTATCTCATTGAGGAGCCCATGGCCGCGGCCATCGGCGCCGACCTGCACGTTGAGGAATCGCGGGGCAAAATGGTGGTGGACATCGGCGGCGGCACCACCGATATCGCCGTGATTTCCCTCGGCGGCTGCGTCATTTCGAAGTCGCTGCGCATCGGCGGCGACAAGCTTGATGAGTGCATTATGCGCTATCTCCGAAAACAGTACAATCTCTCCATCGGCGAGCAGATGGCGGAAAATTTGAAGATTATGATCGGTTCCTGCCTGCCCGACGGCGAAGAGAACAACATGACGCTCAAGGGACGCGATCTGGTTCAGGGGCTGCCGCGGCAGATCGAAATCAGCAGCCGCAGCGTGTGCACCGCCATTATCGAACGAATTCAGACCATTGTCGAGGGCGTGAAAAACGTGTTGGAAATGACGCCTCCCGAGCTTTCAGCGGATATTATCGACCAAGGCATTGTGCTCACCGGCGGCGGAGCGCTGTTGCGCGGTCTTCAGGAGCTCATCAGCCGGAGCACGGGCATTAAATGCGTCGTAGCGCCTCGTCCCGCGGAATGCGTGGCGCTGGGCACCGGTTTGGCTCTGGCCAACATTGGAAAACTCAGCGAAGGCGCTCAGGGCAGCTTTCTGTTTTCCGCGCGGCGCAGAAAATAACCCATGTCTCCCGACAACGACGGCGTTTCGGAAAACAATTCCCAGGGCCTCCGGCAAATCCTGCGGGAATCTTCCCTCTGGTGGTTTGCCGGAGGCCTTCGCTTTGAGTGCTGCGGCTGCGGTCGGTGCTGCCGCGGCGAGCCCGGCGGCATTTTTCTGCGCCCGCGGGAGGAGCTTCGCATTGCCCGACGTCTCGGCCTGGACCCGGCGAGTTTCCGCCGAAAGTACGAGACGAACTGCTGGCGGTTTCCCAGCTTGAAAGAGCGAAGCGGCGGAGCTTGCGTCATGCTTTCGCCTCACTGCCGCTGTGAAATTTATTCCTGCCGCCCCCTGGAGTGCCGCACGTGGCCGTGGTGGCCCGAAGTGCTTCAAAGTCGGCAGTCGTGGAATGACGCCGCAAAGCACTGTCCCGGCATGAACTCGGGGAAGCTGTGGAGCGGCGGGCGCATTCTCAAAATTTTAACCGCCCATGAGAGTTATCTGCGCAAACTGGGCTGTGAATGGCGAAGGGAGGCCGGCACATGGAAACAGGTTTTTGGGAACTGATCTCCGAGGTCAATTGGAAGCTCATCGTTTTGATCCTGTTGATTAGCGGGGTTCTTTCCATCGTGGGAGACCGCGTGGGAATGCGGTTCGCCAAGCGGCGCGTGACGCTGTTCAATCTCCGTCCGAAATACACGTCGTCCATTCTCACGGCCTTTACGGGCATGGTGATTTCGCTGGTGGTCATCATCATCCTGTCCATGCTGTCCGAGTCGGTCAGGACGGGATTGTTTTCCATGCAGTACATTCAGCGGCAGCTCGTGGACCTGACCAGGCAGCTTCAGGACAGCCGCAACGAACAGCAGGTCTCGTCGCTTCTCATCGTGCAGGCTCAGCAGGAACTCAACGGAAAAGAAAAGGAATTGGACGCTAAAAAGAATGACCTGCGGCAGCGCGAATCTGAACTGAAAGAACTCCAAACCCGCGCTGACGAGCTCCGCCGCAGCACCGACACCATGAAAAACGAGCGTGACAGCCTTGCGGCTGAACGGACAAAACTCGAAAAGGACGTGGGACGTCTCAGGGATTCTCTGGGGCGGCTTCAGGAAGGGCGCATTGTGGCCTTCAGCGACGAGCGTCTCGGGCAGGAAGTGATCCCCGAAGGCACGACCACGCAGGAGGCGGCACAGCGCTGTCTCGAGCGGCTGAACGAGCGGGTTCGCTACGAAGTGGCCCGTCGCTCCAACGCCGATCCCGCCTCCGTCATTCTAAAACCCGACAACGACTCCCTTCAAAACACGCTGAACCGCATTCTCGCTTACGACAGCCGCAAAGTGGTGCGCGCCATGGCACCCAGCAACATCGCCGCCGGCGAGCCCGTACAGGTGGTGTACCGCGTGTATGAAAGCTCGCTGGTGTTCAGCCGCGGAGAACGCCTGCTCAGCCGCATCGTGACCCGAAAACTGACGCCCGAACAGGCGGAAGCGGCGTTGGGGGCCATGCTGCGTCAGCTCAACCGCATGAGTCAGGCCAGCGGAATTCTCAACGATCCTCTCACCGGAACGGTGGGCGGCATCGCCGCCAACGATTTCTATGATGCCGTTGACCGGATCGCCGCCGCTCAGGCACCCCTGAGAATTATCCTGGCGGCCGAACGGGACGTGTACAGCGAAGGCCCCGTGGGCGTCGAAATTGTCGTTCAGCCCGACGCCAAGGACATGGACTTTTACGACGACGAACTGCTGACGCCCGAAGAGCTGACGCCGCTGCCGCCTTCCCCTCGGCCTTCGGGCTCTCAACGAAGCGCTTCGGAAGCGGTTCCGAAGTCCCGATGATCAAGCCTGTCGAGCTGCTGCTGCACTTCCTTTTTCCGCGCAGCTGCCCTGTCTGCGGCGCCTGCGGAACTGTCATCTGCCCCAATTGTATCGACGATGTCATGGGCGAACATGCCCCGGTGCCGGCAAAATGTCTTGCCTGCGGAGCGTTCTCTCCCTGCGGGACTCACGACCGCCGTTTTGAAGTGCGCGCCCTGACCTTCTACCGCGACGCGTCAAGAGATCTGCTGCTTCACGCGAAATACGGAGGTTCCGGGCTGCTTGCCCGCGCCATGGGCCGGCGCATGGCGGAACTTTTGGGCGATCTGCAGGGGCAGTGGACTGTCGTCACTATTCCGCCCCATCCCCAGCTGAATTTGCTGCCTCGGGGAGACAGCCATCTGGATTGGATGGCCCGCGGCGTCGCCGACCGCCGAGGCTATGCGCTGAGCCGTTGTCTGAAATGGCGGCGGAAAAACGTGCCGCAGAAAAAACAGCCCAGCGCGCAGGCGCGGCGCGCCATGGCCGTTGACAGCTTTATGTGCCAGGCGCCCCCTGACAAGGTCATCGTGCTTGACGACGTCTGTACCACGGGAACGACGCTGCTGCGCGCCGCTCAATGTCTTTACGACGGCGGAAGCGAACAGGTCGTGAGTCTCTGCTGGAGCGCCGCCCCATAAAGCCTTCGCACTGCGAAAATTCTCCAAAATTCCGATTTTGAAATTTATTTCAGGAACGCGCCACACGCGCCGCAGGCCGAACCGCCGAATGGTATGACATTCCGTGCGGGGCGCTGCGGCGCGTGTCTTATTCGGCTCCGTTCCTTCAGACGATGACGTTGAAGTTTTTGTGTGCCGCACTGCCGCCGCTCAGTGCAATCCCATGGCTTATCCCGATCGCGCCGGCGAAGAGCGCACGGTGAAGAACGCCGTCCGTAAAAGGGACGGAAAATAAAAAACTTTCCGCGGCCGTATCCATGGGCCTGAAATTCGTCCTTTATGATGATGTATTCCATCACGGCAGAAGGTGCCGCGGAATTGTCCGAAGTACGGCCGGTAAACTGTTTGTGTGCGGCAAAATCGTCTTTCAGGAGGACGAAGTTTTCGTCATTCGTGCGAAGTTTGAAAGGCTTCGATGTTCCCCGGGCTTGTCCCGTGCAGTGACAGGGCGCCGATCTCAATTTTGAGTGAAGGTCCAACGGTTCGCGGCTCAGTGAGGTCGGGTTTCAAAAAATGGGGTATAGTGGAGGGAAGTTTCTGGCGCCTGCAAACGAAAAAGGCGCGGGAATTCATTTTTCGTGTCGTCCCGGGAGAGAATTTTACGGAATTTCCGGCAGGATCTCACGGATCGGCACCGCACGGGCCGCGCCCGTGAAGCCGGGACATCTCAACTTGGGCGATATAAAATTGGAACCGGAGGGGGAAAGGACAATGATCACGCTTATCCACGGTCCGACAACGCTGTTTGGCGGAAAAGCGCTCATTGAAGAGCCTGAAAAAATGTCGCTGCAGGAACTTCGATGGCGTCTTGAGAAACACAACGTCCGTTATGAAGGAAAACTGCCCCTTCAGTCGGGCGAAGGGACCATGGTGCGACGCATCATGGAGTCTCACAGCGTCGGCGGCGAAAACGGCCTGTTCCGTCTGAAATTCGACGCTCTGGCGAGCCACGACATCACCTACGTGGCGACACTGCAGACGGCCATGGCCTGCGGGCTCAGGGAGTTTCCCCTTCCCTACGTGCTGACCAATTGCCACAACAGTCTTTGCGCCGTGGGCGGCACCATCAACGAGGACGATCACAGGTTCGGCCTCAGCGCGGCGCGGAAGTTCGGCGGCATCTTCGTTCCCCGCCATCTGGCGGTAATTCATCAGTATATGCGCGAATGTGTGGCGAAGTCAGGCGGCATGATTTTTGGAACCGACAGTCACACGCGCTACGGTGCTCTGGGAACGCTGTCGGTGGGCGAGGGCGGTCCGGAAATGGTCAAACAGCTGATGGGGCGCACCTACGACATCCGCTGGCCCGGCGTTGTCGCCGTGTATTTGACGGGCACGCCCCGTCCCGGCGTGGGGCCTCATGATGTGGCCATCGCCCTGATCGGCGCCGTGTTCAAAAGCGGATTTGTCAAAAACAAAGCGCTGGAATTTGTGGGCCCCGGCGTGTCGAACCTGAGCGCCGAGTTCCGCATGGGCATCGATGTGATGACCACCGAGACGGCGTGCTGGAGCTCTCTGTGGCGCACCGACGACGGGATTGCCCGATTTTTCCAAGTCCACAATCGTCCGCAGGATTACGCGCGGCTCGATCCCGCGGAGGCGGCGCGCTACGACGGCGCCGTGCGCATCGACCTGAGCACCGTTGAACCCATGATCGCCGTGCCCTTCCACCCCGGCAACGCCTACACCATCGCTCAATTTCAATCGGACGCACCCGACATTCTCCGTCAGGCCGAAAAAGATGCCCGCGAGCTGATGGGAAACCCCCACCTGAACATCTGCATGACGGATAAATTCCGAAACGGCAAATTTTATGCCGATCAGGGCGTGATTTGCGGCTGTGCCGGCGGCAGTTTTGAAAACCTTGCGGCGGCAGCTCAGATCCTTGACGGCGAGGACATGGGAAACGGCGCTTTCAGCCTCAGCGTGTATCCGTCCAGTATGCCCGTCAGTCAGGCTCTGATGAAGGGCGGATGGATGCAGAAACTGGTCAGTGCGGGCGCCGTCAATTATCCCGCTTTCTGCGGACCCTGTTTCGGCGCCGGCGAAACTCCCTGCTGCGGCGGATTCAGCATTCGCCATACCACCCGCAATTTTCCCAATCGCGAGGGCTCCAAGCCGGGCAGCGGCCAGTGGGCGGCCGTAGCGCTCATGGATGCCCGTTCCATCGCCGCCACGGCGGCCTGCGGCGGAATTCTCACCGGCGCCTTTCGTTTTGCCCACAAACTGAAAGACTGCGAACCCTACAGCTTCGACGGCCGGATCTACGCCGGGCGCGTTTACAACGGGTTCGGCCGCGGCAGGCCCGAGGTGGAGCTTCAATACGGCCCCGACATCAAGCCCTGGCCGGAAATCCCGCCACTGCCTGAAAATCAGCTCCTCCTGGTGGCGTCGGTCATTGACGATCCCGTCACCACCACCGACGAACTCATTCCCTCGGGCGAGACGTCGTCGCTGCGGAGCAACCCGCTGAAGCTGGCGGAGTTCACCCTTCAGCGCAAAGACCCGCATTACGTGCCCTGGGCGAAAAAGGCCAAAGCGCTGGAAAGGGCCAGAGCCGCCGCCGTGGAAGACGGAAGCGCCTTGCCTCCCGAGGCTGAAGAGTTGCTGAAAAAACTCGGCATCAAAGCTGAAAACGTCGGTTTCGGCAGCCTCGTCTGCGCCGTCAAGCCCGGCGACGGCTCGGCGCGCGAGCAGGCGGCCTCCAGCCAGAAAATGCTGGGCGGTCAGGCCAATGCCGCCGAAGAGTATGCCACGAAACGCTACCGCAGCAACCTGGTGAACTGGGGCATGGCGCCGTGGATCGTCAGCAACGAAGACCGTGCGAAGTTTCGCGTGGGACAGTGGTTGTTCATTCCCGAGGTGCGAAAATTTGTGGCGTCGAGGGAAGAAAAAATAAAAGCTCAGCTCATCGACGGAACGGAGAAAATCTCCGTGACCCTCTCGCTGCCCGATCTCGCCGAAGAAGAGCGGCGGATGCTCCTTGCCGGCTGTCTGATGAACGCCTATGGGAGACGGTGAAGGGAGCCGGAAAAGTCCGGCGGCGCGAAGCGCTTAAGGCAAAAAAATGGGTTTCAGGCGAGTTCACGCCGTCTTTCCTCAAGAGGCCGCCATATCCCGAGGTTGTAAAAACCTCAGCCGTCGCAGGTCAACCCCTTTGCTCCCCATCGGGAATGAACGGCGAAAGCTCTTCCTTGACAGCCGCCATTCAGCCCTTGTCAAAGCCGGCCCGTCATGCTATAATGCCCTTTGTCCGCGGAGGGGTGTCCGAGTGGTCGATGGTGCTTGCTTGGAAGGCATGTGTACCGTAAGGTACCGGAGGTTCGAATCCTCTCCCCTCCGCCATTTTTATTGGTCAGAGATTGACAGCATTTGACAGAATATGCATAAAGCCGCCTTCGGGCGGCTTTTTTGTTACAGTCACATCTGGTAAAATGGACATGCTTGAACGCCGTTGGACAGTTAAACCCGGTATCAGTACCGGTATCGGTGTAAAAAAGACGTCCAAAATTTTATGCCGAAGGTGACCACTATGTTTTCGTCGACAACACCGCAGCGGCTCAAGCCGCGCGAAAAAGACTATTTTGAGTACGACGGTGACGGATTGGCGCTGAAAATTCGCACCACGGGGCGAAAAATTTGGACAGTCAGGTATTGACAGAATAGGCGCGAATACCGTAAAAAATAGGCGATACCCGCTGATGAGCTTGCTGGAGGCCCGTCGAACGCGTGATGAGATAAAGATTAGGGTACGATCTGGGCAGGCGGCGGTCGATATGTCACATCTGACGTTCCGCGGGGACAGCGCAGGAGTGGTTTATAAAGTTCCAGTCCGGGAAAGCACCAAGATATGTTGATATTGTTCGATATAGGCTGGAACATTACATTTACCCTGCCATCGGGAATATTCCGATAGGGAATTTGGCTCGTTTGGTTTTTACTAATTTGCTCTTGTCCATCTCAGCAACCGGGCGTGCAGAAACAGCACGACGTGTTGCATGGATTATTCAGCAGGCCATAGAGTATGCCGTTGGTCGCGGTTTTATCAAAGCACACGAGGCTCATAAGTTGCCCCAGGTGCTCCCCGGGCATGCAGTGACACATTTTGCCAGCATAAAAAAGGATGAGTTACTCGGTGCGTTGTTACTGGCGATTGACAAAATAAATTCTCCAGTACCACGTGCCGCTCTGTTAGTCACTGCCTATTGCTTTCCTCGCGTCGGGGAACTTCTGGCGTCAACATGGTCAGAGATCGACTTTAAAGGTCACCCGATCTACACCAACGGCGACGCTCAGCGGCTGGCACTGTCAATTATTTCAGCACCGACACTCAACGCGGCGATCGGCAGTGCAGCCCCAATTGCATATCCGACGTGGACGTGCAAGGACGGTCACGTGGTGCAGCTTGATGAGGCCTACGCCACGGATTTGTGTCTGACAATCCAGACCTATGTGACAGCCACGTACAACAAGGCCGCGGGGTTGCTGCCGCAGGTCGAAGCGGCGCAGACGGCCGAAGAATTGGCGGCCGTCGTCTGGAGTGAGAATGTAGAAGCATAAAACAGAAAGGACGCCCTCGAAAGAGAGCGTCCTTTGCTTTATCCGAATAAATCGCTATGCGAACCGGTGCGGGCGAGGATTAAAACAAGTTCTTTGTGGTCGATGGTATAAACAAGCAGCCAGTCGGGGGCGATATGGCACTCACGAAATCCATCCCAGTTTCCGCCTAAATCGTGGTCGCGGTATTCCGTGGGGAGCGTCTGCTCTTGCACCAGCATTTCGATGACGGTTTCCAGTCGCTGAATGTTGTACCCGCGTTTGCGGATGCGCTTGTAATCGCGCTTGAAGGCCGATTGATATCTGATATTAAGCATCGAGATCGGCTATCAGATCTTTCACTGACGAGAAGGACTTACTCAGCCCGCGGTGAGCGCGGGCGTCTTCCATGGCCGCCTGCGTCTCGGCGTTGGGGCGGTCGCGTGCAATGGCGAAGGGGATCCGCCGCTCATATACGACCTGACGGGCAAAGATATTGATAGCCACTGACGTGTTCATGCCGAAGTCGGCGAGCATTTTCTCAAAATCCGATTTCAGGTTTTTGTCCATTCTCACGGTGACGTTGGTTGTCGTCATGATAATCAGCCCCCTTTATGGCTATATTATATTGCATTATGAGTGCGTTGTCAATACAAATGTAAAAAAATACTAGCGGAGGCGATTGCATGACATTTTGGGATAAGGTTTTTGATTTTGTATTGCGCATGGAGGGCGGTTACAGTGACCACCCCAGTGACAGAGGCGACAAAATAAATATGGGTATTACTTCGAGTACTCTTGATAGAGCCTACGCCGCTAGGATTGTCAACGTTACCGATGTCAAAGCTCTGACAAAAGCGGATGCGGAAAAAATTTACGAAGTCCTCTATTGGAAGGCGTCAAGGGCTGACCGTATGCCTTGGTCGCTATGCTTAGTGCATTTTGACTCCGCAGTCAATCACGGTGTGAATAGGGCGGGGAAGCTATTACAGCAAACGCTCAACGAAATTTGCCATGCGGGACTTAAAGTGGATGGATAGTCGGGCGGCTAACGTTGTCCACTCTTGACAGTGCTTTAAAAACATCTGGCGTCGAGATAATTTGCGAAAAATACCTTGGTAAACGTCAGGCGTTTTACGATCACATTGTACAATGCACTCCATCGCAAAAAGTTTTTTATAAGGGCTGGATAAATCGTCTCAGCGCTCTCCGAAAAGCGGCATGTAGCTTTACAATAGATGTGAGACCAATGAGGATAGAAAAAAGCGATTGAGTCCGTTAGAATGGTTTCGTCAAAAATCATCTCGAAAGGACGTCAATCGCTATGGACAGTATAGCACATTCACAACGGTATTTGCCCCATACTTCTGAAACACGGCTTTACGCGGTCAAACTCTATCGAAGCGGCCATTCTGTAAGGTTCGTTTGCCGGAGATATCATATCTCAAAGGCCTCGCTGATGCGTTGGAACAAACGATTCGATGGGACTCGCGAATCGCTGCAGGACAGATCCCATAGACCTCTCACGCCTCACCCCGACAGGCATACGCCAAAAGAGCTGAAATGGATCTCCGATCTGCACCGCAGAAACCCGCACATTTCTGTGTGTGAGCCGGTATGGAAAGCTTCGCTCTCAAAAGGGATATTCCGGACATCCGGGGTCTCTGTACAGGGTTTACAAGGCTCTGGGATATACGTCAAAGGCTCCTTCCAGAAAGGAGAAACGCAAACTGCAGAAATACGACACGCCGGTGAAGCTGGGTGTTAAATGGCAATTGGACGTCAAATATGTTCCCGCTGCCTGTTATGTCGGTGAAATCCCCGATAAGTTTTACCAGTACACGGTCATTGACGAAGCTTCACGAGAGCGGTTCATCTCTCCCTATCTCGAGAAAAGCAGCCACAGCACTGTTGATTTCATCAAACGGGCCGTCGCTTTCTTCGGATACGCTCCTCAAACGATCCAGACTGACAACGGTTCTGAATTCACTCACATTCGCAAAACGAAGCGAGTCCATCCATTGGACGTGTTCTGTCGGCAGGCAAACATCACTCACCAGCTTCTCCGGCCGAGAACGCCCCGGCATAACGGCACGGTCGAGCGCAGTCACGAAGCATCCCTATGTGCAGGGGCAGGACGTCTATTATTCCGCGTTGAGTGTGGGCGACCGGCTCTACTCCGTAAGGCTGAAGCTGGATGTGCTCCCCTCCGGAGACAATGGCGGCGGGAGCGCGGTGTACAAGGATCATAAGCTTACGGAAATAGAAATAGCGCCTGCCCTGTACGGCACGGTACTCGAGAAAACTCAAGGCCGTACCCAGGAAGCAGGCGCTATCTCTACTGTCAGTTTAGGCGTGCTGCGCGGAAATGTCAAGCCCTCGTCGTACGACGGCGCGCAGCTGTCGCAGGAACGCCGCGGGCAGATTCGCATCGGCTCGCACGGCGAAGGGCTGGTGACGCTGTTCAAGAACGCCGACCGCTCTACGTTCTTCCACGAGATGGGGCACATGATGCTGGACGACCTGATCGCCGACGGTCTGCTCGAAAAGGCCAACGCGCGCACCAAAGCAGATCTGGATGCGGTCAGGGCCTATCTGGGCATTGGAGACATGGATCTGTCGAAGCTGCACACGTTCGACGGCGCGGAGAAGGCGCGCTATGCCGAAGCGCAGGAACGCTTCGCCCGTTCCTTCGAAGCCTATCTGATGGAAGGAAAATCGCCGACGGAGAAGATGCGGGGCGTGTTCGCGCGCGTCCGGCAGTGGCTGATCGATATCTATCACGACCTGTCGCGGCTTAACGTGGAGCTTTCGCCGGAAGTGCGCGAGGTGTTCGACCGCCTGCTGGCGACGCCGGACGAAATCGGGCAAATCCCGCGCGTCGTGCAGGCCCAACGGGAAGCCGAGTTTGTCCGGTCGGCGAGCGAGGTACAGGAGCGCGGCGACTTCGGCCCGATCTGGCGCGGGTACCGGGGGGAAGCGGCTATTGAAAAGCTGCTGAAAGAAAAAAGCGGAGAAATTCCGGGAGCAGTGAGCACAGCTGAATTAGGTCCTGTTGATTTCATGTATGGAGAAATCGGTTCGCCGGGAAAGAAATATACCGACGGATGGGGCATCTCGCATATTGCTCACAAACACGGGATAGACGCAGCAAAGCGCGTCCCTCAGATCTTGCGGGGCGGGGTATTTTTACCACAGCCGAACGGACGCGTTTATTACGAATCCCCCGAAGGGCGTGTCGTTGTAAAACTCGAATGGAAAAACAAAGCGAAAACTTGGGTTCTTACCTCTTTTTTACCAGAAAATGAAAAAGACTCCCGCTTCGGCAGTAGGATAGGGATTGCCGAACATGCCGGGGAATCAAGCTCCTCCCCGGACGGGAATCTTTCTAACGCAAGAATATCACAATCCTCAAATGAAAGCAACCGAGATTTCTCTGTCCGCAGCGACCTAAGCAACTCCGATGTCCGCAGCGCGTGGGGCGAGTCGAGTTGGGACCTTGTGAGGCCCCATGCGGAAACGCGAAGCGGCGTTGAGTCTTCGGGCGGATACAATACGGTTTTCGACGGCAAGGACTATTACGTCGACGGGCGCAATGGCCGGCGCAGGGAAATCACGCCGGACAGGTACACTGAACGCTACACGAAATCGCGTGTCAAGAGGATCGGCGAGGCGATGCGGGTTCTGGAAAACGCTTCGGAAACTCCTATCCGCAGGGGTGCCTCCGCCCCCAAGGGGGTATTGGGGTATTTCGACGGGAAAAAGAATGCCATCCACATCAAGGCGTACAACGACATCCGCGCGGCCACGCACGAGATCGGGCACGCCTACGACCAGCATATGCGGCTTCGCGACGGGATTGCCGACATGATGGACGGGTCTGTCGGCGACGCCGAAACGCGCCGCCGTGGACAGGCGATTTACGGGGAGCTGTGCGAGCTGGGCAAGGGGACGTCTCCGGCAGGTGTCATCCAGGCTTTTGAGAGAAACGACGGGACCGGGGAATGGGTGAAGGCCCGAGACTACCTCATGAAAGAGGGCATTGCCGAAGCTTTTGCCTTGAACGCCGTGAACCGCCGGCTCTTTGAAAAATCCTACCCGACCTACTCGGCCTTTTTCAATGAACGGCTTGACGCCAACCCGCAGTACAAGGCCTCTATCGAGGAGGCGTGGAACGCCATCGCGGCTTATGAAGCGCAGCCGCAATCCGCAAGCTGGGCGGCATCGACTACGCCTCTCTGAAAGCGACGTGGAGCAAGGGGGAAGCGCAGGCGCTGTTGAAGCGCGACCGCAGTCTGTTCCGCAAGGGGGGCGTGGCGTTCGACACGCTGCTGCCTGAACTGCGCCACCTGGGGATTGTGGTGTCCGACGTGCAGGAGCTCTACGACCGTCTGATGGCGGCGAACAAGGCGGAAGAGCGCGGGCTGAACGTGGCGATCACCGACGACACGCTGCCCTGGCTGTTTTACCTGATGAGCGACGGCGAGGTGAGGGAGTACGCGGTGAAGCGGCGGCGGGAGCTGAAGAGCGAGATGAAGGCGCTGCAAAACGCCGACGACCCCGGCGGCCTGCGGACGCGG
>CABTYW010000033.1 GCA_902489135.1 uncultured Synergistaceae bacterium | reverse complement strand
GGGGGGTGAAAAGGCCTCCCCCGGCTGGCCGGGCGGCGCAACGCCCTTTTCGCAAATCGGGAGTTTTCGTCATTGGCGGACGGAAGGCGACCCTCGGAAGAGACGCGCGCACGGGTGCCGGTGCGCGCGTTGTGTCTCCGGCTGTATCTCCGTATGTTTTTCAACGGAAGGGAAGAGCACACACCCTTTACCCGACCCTCAGCGCTTTTATGCCGAGCGGTTATGATGGAACAATTATCCACAACAAGATGGTGCATAATTGTGAAAAAAAAACCGCCTCAAAGGCTGAAAACGCCAGATTTTCTTTTTTTTTGTCACAAATATCCACAAAAAATCACAGTTATGAACATTCCTCTCTGGATAACTTTTACGGTGGGATCGCCTTTTCCATGGGGCGCCCACGGGGCCGACAAAATCATGGAGAGCGCGCAGGCGACAACGCGGTAAGCGGCGCCGGAAGGTTCAACAAGACGACGATTCTGAGAAAGGGCGCCCCATGGAAGTAAATTCCCCATGGAGCGCCCTGCGTTTTTTGTGACGATCAGCAACGGCCGTCGAGGCGCAGAACGCTTTTCAGCTCTTCCACGTCGCCGGAAGCGAAGCACCAGCCGTCCATGCCGCATTTCCGACCGCCCCGGACGTTCCACGGCAGATCGTCGATAAACAGGCAGTCGGCGGGATCGAGGCCGTAACGGTCAAAGAGGACGCGGTAAATTTCTTTCTGGGGTTTCATGCACTTTTCAGGCGCGGAAAAGACCAGCCCGTCGTAGAGGTCGGGACAGGGGAGAACGCGGCGCCAGCAGTTCTCGAGACGTCTTCCCGCGTTGGAGAGCACGTACAGCTTTTGTCCTCTGGATTTCAGCGCGCTGACGACGCGATCCATGCCGGGCTTGGGCCACAGATTGTAGCTGTCCCAGCAGGCGATGCTTTTCCGTGCCGCCTCGCGGGCTTCATCACAGCTGAGGCGGGGCAGCGTATAGCTCAGCACCGTCTCTTCGTCCATGAGGCCGCAGTCCAGCAGCGCCCACTCGTAGGAGCAGTAAACCACAATTCTCACTTCGTCAACGACGGCGGGATCGTCGGTAAAGCGTTCAATGGCCTTTTTGGAGCTGTATTCCGAGAGCACATGCCCCATATCGAACACGATGCTGCCGTAATCTCTGGGATCTTTCATGATATTCCTCCGAGGTGAAGATATGTTCCGGCATTCCAGTGTACCCGGGGCAGAGCCTTTTGTCCATGGAAAAACGATGAAATTCCCAATTCGCCGTCAGCGGTCACGGCGTTCCCGGACCAGAAGGTCCACGGCGTCAAGGTAGCCCTGAAATCCGCGCCCGGCAATTTGGGCGATGCAGGCTTCGGCGGTGTAGGAACGGCGGCGGAAATCCTCGCGATGTTCGATGTCGCTGATGTGAACTTCAACGGCGGGAAGGTCCACGGCGCGCAACGCGTCGGCGATGGCCACGCTGGTGTGGGTGTAGGCCGCCGGGTTGATGATCAGTCCGTCCATAACGCCGCGGGCTTGCTGAATTCGGTCGATAATGGCGCCTTCGTGGTTGCTCTGGAAGAACTCCACGTCAATGCGGCGTTGCGCGCAGTGAGCGGCAATGAGCCGTTCAAGGTCGGACAGCGTGGCTTTTCCGTAAATTTCGGGTTCGCGCGTGCCCAGCATATTCATGTTGGGACCGTTGATTACAAGGATTTTCACAGTTTCAACGCCTCCATGATTTTTTTTGCGGCTTCCTCGGGCGAGGAGGCCGACAGGGTGAGGTCGGCCCAGGCGCGGTACAGCGGCAGACGCTGAGCTCTGAGCTGTTCGACGCCGCAGCGCAGCGACAGGGGACGCCCCGCCGTGGGGAGCTCGCCCCTTCGATCCAGAAAGACGCAGAGCCCGTTTTGTCTGATGAGCCGGCGGTTTTCCTCCCGGGTCACGACGCCTCCGCCGGCGGCGATGATGAGACCGCTTTTTTTCGTCTCCTGGGCCAGAACGTCTGTCTCCAGACGTCGGAAGGCCTCTTCGCCTTCTCGGGCGAAAATCTCGCTGATGCTTTGTCCCGTGTGCTCCACGATGAGGCTGTCGATGTCCGATACGGGGCGCCCCGTGAGTTTCCCCAGAGCTTGGGCGGCGGTGGATTTGCCGCAGCCCGGCATGCCGATGAGGACAATGTTTCGGGTTTGGCGGGCGATTTTCCCGGCAAGTTCGTCGGGAAGGCGGCCGGAAAGGGGCCGACGCAGAAAAAGTTCCGCGGCTTTCACGGCCTGAGCGGTCAGCATGGAAAGGCCGCTGCGCGCGTCGATGCCCAGTTCCTGCGCCTGAAGGATCAGTGCGGTGCGCCACGGGTTATAGATGACATCCAGTACCAGACGACATCGGGGAAAAAGGCGGAGGTCGACGGGGGAAAAGCCGTTTTTCGGATACATGCCTACGGGCGTGGCGTTCACGGCCAGTTGGGCATCGGCGTGCTTTTCAAGGTTTTCGTAGGTGTCATGTCCGCTTCGGGAGATGACCGAACAGGGAATTCCGACCGCCGTCAGCGCGGCGGCGGCGGTTTTCGAGGCGCCGCCGGAACCGAAGATCACGGCGGGTTTTCCGCGAAATCTTTGGGCGTCGCTGCCCAGAAGATATAAAAATCCGTCCCAGTCGGTGTTATCGCCGTGCCATTTTCCGTCGCTGGTGCGAGTGAGCGTGTTGACGCAGCCGATGGCCCGCGCGCGCGGTGAAAGGGAGGCGCAGCGGCGGAGAAGTTCCACTTTGTAGGGGACGGTGACGTTGAAGCCGTCGTAATCCGTTCCGCTCAAAAAGCTGTCGAGATCGTCGGGCTCCACTTCGCAGAGGTCGTAATCGTACCCGCCGATGAGGCGGTGAATGGCCGGCGAGAAGCTGTGCTCCAGGCGTTGTCCGATGAGGCCGAAACGCGGCATTTATACCACCTCGCTGTAGCTTCCCAGGTACTTCAGCGTGGTCACGGCGCCCTGAAGATCGTCGAAAATCCGCAGGAAGGAGTCGCTGTACATGGAGCTGTCAAGGTCGAAGTAGAACATAAACTCAAAATCGCTGTTGGCCATGGGACGGCTTTCCAGTTTGTTCAGGTTGATGCCCAGAGCCTTAAACCGCAGCAGAGCCTGAGCCAACGCGCCCCGCTTGTTGGGAAGAGTCAGCATGAGGCTGGTGCGGTTCGCGCCGGGATAGATTTCCAAATTCTTGGAGATGCAGATAAAGCGCGTGAAATTGCTGCCGCTGTCCTGAAGGGAGGCTTTGAGACATTCCAGCCCGTACAGCGCCGCGCAGCTTCGCGACGACAGAGCCGCCAGGTCGCGCCGGCCCGACTGACGCACCGTTCGGGCCGCAGCGGCGGTGTTGGCGACGGGGGTGACCTTCACCGATGTTCCCAAAGACTTGAGAAATTGACTGCACTGGGCCAGCGCCTGCTCGTGAGAAATCACCTCATTGACGTCGCTCAAGGCGACGCCGGGGTTTACCAGAAGGCAGTGGTCGATTTTGACGCGGCAGCTGCGTACGATGAAGCAGCGATGCTGCGCCATGAGGTCATAAATGCGGTTGACGGAGCCGGCGGTGCTGTTTTCGACGGGGAGCACGCCGTAACGGCACAGTTCTTCTTCCACGGCGGCAAAGACATGTTCGAAGGCGTTGAAGTACATGATGCTGCACGACGGGAAGATGCGCTCGCAGGCGATCTGAGAGTTGGCGCCTTCCACTCCCTGACAGGCGACGACGGCGCGTTCGGGAAACTGAGCCGGCGTGTTGTCCAGCGCCTGCCGGATTTGACGCTTCAACGGCGAAGGACCGTTGATGATGCGGTACTGCTCCGAGCGGCTCAGGTCGAAAATCAGTGAATAGAGCGCCTCGACGGCGGTGGCCGCCGATTGTCCGGCCAAGGCCGTCAGGTCGGCGAGCTTTTGCCGTTCGCGCTCGGCATCGCAGACGGGGCAGTCATGCTGCGCCTTGTACAGAGCGATATCCCGGCTGACGGCGAGACGCTGTGCCATCAGCGCGACAATCCGGCGGTCGATCATGTCGATTTCAGAGCGATAATCCTTGAGCTCCATGGCTCACACTTCCTTTCAGGGGACGGCTGTCTCCGGGGAGCAGCGCATCGCACAGGGCGATGGCGGCGGCGGCTTCAATGCACGGCACGGCGCGCGGAACGATGCAGGGATCGTGCCGTCCGCCGATGCGCAGTTCCGTTTCCTTCATGGTTTTCACGTTCAGCGTTTTCTGCGGCAGGGAAATCGATGGCGTGGGTTTGAAGGCCGCGCGGAAAATGAGCGGCATTCCCGAAGAAATGCCCCCTAAAATGCCGCCGTGGTGATTGGCGGATGTTTTGACGACGTCGCCTTCGGCGACAAAGTCATCGTTGTGCCGGCTGCCGCGCATGGACGCAGCGGCAAAACCGCTGCCGAACTCCAGCCCCTTGACGGCGGGAATTCCGAAGACCAGCGAGGCAATGCGGTTTTCAAGACCGCCGAAAATGGGATCTCCTATTCCTGCAGGCAGTCCCACGGCACCGCATTCAACGATGCCGCCCACGGAATCTCCCTGAGCGCCGACGTGGGCGATGAGGGCGGCCATTTGTTCGCCGGCGGCGCGGTCGAGAACGGTGAGCGGGGCGAAAAGGCGTTCTTCAAAATCGCGGCGCGAGAGCGCGACGGGGTCAAAGGGTCGGTCCTTGATGTCTCCGATGGAGGCGATGTGAGCGCCCACAGCGATCCCAAGAGATTCCAAAATCTGAAGGCAAATGCCGCCTGCGGCTGTCAGCGGCGCCGTCAGTCTTCCCGAAAAGTGTCCGCCGCCCGCGCCGTCCTGAAAGCCGCCGTACTTTACCGCCGCCGTGAAATCGGCGTGTCCGGGCCGGGGCGTATGGGCAAAGGCGGAGTAATCGGCGGGACGAACGTCGGCGTTGCGGATCACCATGCACAGCGGGGCGCCGCAGAGCCGGCCATCCCGTAAGCCCGACAGGAATTCGGGGCGGTCGTCCTCCCGGCGCGCCGTGGTCAGCGGACTTCGGCCCGGGGCGCGGCGGCTCATAAAGGCCCGAAGTTTTTCCAGATCGACGGGAAAGCCCGCGGGCAGTCCCTGGACGACGATGCCCACCGCCGCTGAATGGGATTGGCCGAAAAGGGTGATGTGCAGCCGTTCTCCCCAGTCGGACGACATGTCAGATCCCTTCCTTTCTGATTTTGCCGCCCAGGGCGGCAAAATCGTCAAAAAATGTCGGATAGGATTTGTTCACCGCTTCGGCGCCGTTGACCGTCACGGGTTCGCGGCACAGCACCGACGCGGCGGCTCCCATCATGGCGATGCGGTGATCGCCGCAGGCGTCGACGGTTCCGCCGCGGAGACGGCCACTGCCTTTCACGGTGATGCTGTCATGATCGGAAAAAACCTCTCCACCCAGGGCGCGCAGCGCCTGGCAGACTGAGGCGATGCGGTCGCTTTCTTTAAAGCGAAGCCGTCCGGCACCCGTCAGACGGGTTGTGCCGAGGGCTGCCGCGGCCGTTACCGCCAGCGCCGGAACCAGATCGGGTGTGGCGCTGACGTTCAGTTCCGTGCCGCGGAGTTCTCCTTTCGCAGCGCGAAAGATTACGCCGTCCGCAAAAGTTCGGGCTCCGAAGCGGCGCAAAAACTCCATAACGGCGCTGTCGCCCTGGCAGGAAGGAAATGTGAGCCCCGTCACGGCAACATCGCACCCGGCGGCGCCGGCGCAGAGCCAGAAGGCGGCGTTGGACCAGTCGCCCTCGGCGTACAGTTTTTTCGGCGCCGTGCAGCGCTGTCCTCCGGGGACGACAAAGCAGTTACCCCGGCGGAAAATCCGAAGTGAAAAGCGTTCCAGAGTTTCCAGCGTCATATCGATGTAGCCGGCCGATTCCAGCGGTCCCTCCACGACGATGCGGCTTTCGCCCTTCAGCAGCGGCAGCGCGAAAAGAAGTCCCGTGAAAAATTGCGACGAGACGTCGCCGCGGAGGCGGTATTCACCGGGAGACAGCTGTCCCGAAAGCCACGGAGCATTGGTGCCCTTGCCGCCGATGGTGACGCCATGGCGCTCCATTTGGTCCCACAGCGGCTCCATGGGGCGGTGGGGCAGTTTGCCGTGAAGGCGGAACCGCACTGTCCGCCCCAACGCGGCAGCCAGCGGCGTCAAAAAGCGGTAGGTGGAGCCGCTTTCACCGGGATCGAGCAGGGCCTCGCCGCCCGATGTGACCGGCGACGATAGGGCAATGACGCCGCTGTCGATTTTCACGTCGGCGCCCAGGGCGGCAAGACAGCGCACCGTGGCCTCCACGTCTTGAGAGATTACGGGGCACGGCAGTTGGGAAGGGCCGTGAGCCAAGGCGGCGGCCATGAGCAGACGATGAACCGCCGATTTCGACGGAATGGCGGCCACCGTGCCGAAGAGCCGGGTCGGTTCAATGAAAACCTTCATTGCTCATCCTCCTTCGTGGCGGCAAGGCCGTCCTCGAGGAAGGCGCGCGCCTCCTGAAGAGAGACCCGGCGGCGCTCCGCCTGTCCGATCTTTCGCGGGAGAATGAGCGTCAGGAAATCTCCGCGGCGTTTTTTGTCCGACAGCACGGCGGAAAAAATTTGCTCGGCGCCGTATGGGGTTTTCACGGGCAGTCCGCGGGCTTTCAGGGCGTTTCGCAGACGAAGCTCCGTCTCCGCCGTGCAGATCCCCCTTTTGCGGCAGGCGCCGGTGATGAGCGCCATGCCCATGGCCACGCAAAATCCGTGGGGCAGACCATAGCCGCTGCATTGTTCCACGGCGTGGCCGAAGGTATGGCCGAAGTTGAGAATTTGCCGCGGACCATCTTCCAGCTCATCGCGCTCCACCACGCTTTTTTTCAGCTCTACGCAGCGCGCCGCCAGGCACTGCAGGTGGCCGCAAGCCTCACTTCCCGCCGCCAGGTCAAAAAGCGCCGCGTCGAAAACCATGGCCGTTTTGATGATCTCGCCGAAGCCGTTGGAAATCTGGGGCGCCGGAAGGGTGGAGAACGTCTCGGTGTCGCACATCACCAGATCGGGCTGATAAAAGGTGCCGACCAGGTTTTTGCCCTCTTCCAGATCCACGGCGGTTTTGCCTCCCACCGACGAATCCACGGCGGCCAGAAGCGACGTGGGCAGCTGAATCAAGGGCAGACCGCGCATATACAGCGACGCGGCCAGTCCCGCTAGGTCGCCGGTGACGCCGCCGCCCAGAGCGAAGACGGCACTGCCGCGCGTGAGAGAGCAGCGCGCCATGTGGTGCAGCAGTTCAACCAGCGCCGCCGTGTTTTTCGAGGCCTCGCCGGCCTCGATGACGTGGAGCTGCGGCGTAAATCCCGCTCGTTGCAGCGACGCCGTCACCGCCGCCGCGTAGAGAGGCGCCACGTTGGAATCGGAGACCACCATGGCCGTTTCGGGGGCACAGCTGCCGAGGCTCAGCGGGCCGACGGCGGACAGCAGCCCGGGGCCGATGTGGACGGAATACCTTTTGTGTCGCGTGACGACTGAAATGCTGTCCATTATCCGTCGACCTCTTCCTTCTTGAGGCGCCCCTCTTCAAGAAGTTTCCACAGCTCTTTTTCGTCGCCGGCGGCGATGGCGCTGCGGTAGCGGGACAGCTCGGCCATGAGCCCGTCGATTTCGGCGAGAAGGTTGGCGCGGTTTTCCAGAAAAAGATCGGTCCACAGCGTGGGATTGAGCCAGGCCACGCGCGTCAAATCGCGGTAGGAGCCGGCGGAGAATCCTTTGTGCTCCAGCGCCGTGGGACTTTTGATGTAGGCGTTGCTCACCACGTGAGCCAGTTGCGACGTAAAGGCGATGAGCCGGTCATGGGTTTCGGCGTCGGTGACGGGAAAAGCGGTGAATCCCGCCGGCGCGACGAAGCTTTTGATGCACTCCAGTAGCTCGATGTCGTCGAAGACTCCCGGGACAATGACGAAGCTTGCGCCTTTGAACATCAGAGACGAACTGTTCCTGAAGCCCCATCGGTGCGTTCCCGCCATGGGATGGCCGCCGGCGTACTCGAAACCCCAGCGGCGCGCCAAATCGGCCCCTTTTTGGCAGATGCGGCCTTTGACGCCGCAGCAGTCCATGACCAGGGCGCTCTGCGGAATGCGCGGGGCGTTCTCCTCAAGCCACCGACAGGCATCCGCCGTGTGAAGACAGACAAGGACGCAGCCGCATTTTTGTAAAGTCTCGTCATTCAGCTCTCCGTCAACGGCTCCCATGAGCTCGGCGAACTGCAGAGTCGGCGCGTCCTTCTCGGCGGCGTACACCGTAAAATCTTCTCCGGCGGCTTTATAGGCCCGCGCGAAAGAGCCGCCGATAAGCCCCAGCCCTACAATCCCCACGGTTTTCATCGGAGCGCCTCGCGGACGGCTCTCACCTTTTTGGCGACGTCGTCGAACTGCTGCGGTGTCAGCGACTGGGCGCCGTCGCACAGCGCGCGGCTCGGGTCGTTGTGAACTTCAATGATCAGCCCGTCGGCTCCGGCCGCCGCGGCCGCCGCCGACATAGACGGCACGTAGCGCGAATATCCCGTGGAATGGCTGGGGTCCACGATGACGGGAAGATGACTGTACTCGTGAAGCACCGGCACCGCCGAAAGATCCAAAGTGTTGCGCGTGTAGGTTTCAAAGGTTCTGATGCCCCGCTCGCACAGAATGACGTTGTCGTTGCCGCCGGCAAGGATGTACTCGGCGCTCATGAGCAGCTCCTTCAGCGTATTGGCCAGGCCGCGCTTCAGCAGAACGGGCTTCTTGCAGTGTCCCAGCTCCTTCAGCAGGTCGAAGTTCTGCATGTTGCGCGCCCCCACCTGAAGCATGTCCACATCGGCAAAGAGGTCCAGGTCGTTGATATTCATGATCTCGGAGACCACGGGAAGGCCCGTTTCTTTTTTTGCCTCCAGAAGCAGGCGGATGCCCTCGCCATGAAGTCCCTGAAAGGCGTAAGGCGACGTGCGGGGTTTAAAAGCGCCGCCGCGAAGAAGAGTGGCTCCCGAAGCTTTCACCGCTTTGGCGACGGTTATGATCTGATCGTGATTTTCCACGGAGCAGGGACCGGCGATAATCTGAAAATGGCCGCCGCCGAAAAGCCTTCCCCCCACGTTGACGACCGTGGGCTCTTCGTGAAACTTCCGGTTTGCCTTTTTGAAGGGCTCGCTGATGCGTGTGACGCGCTCAATGATGGAAAGACTCTCCAGCATGTCCACGTCAACCTTGGTCACGTCGCCGATGAGACCGATGATGGTGTGATACTGGCCCTGCGACACGTTGCATTTCAGCCCCAGACTCTCAAACCATCTGCACAGCCCATCTCTCTGTTCGGGCGTCGTTCCGTTCTTCAACACTGCGATCATTGTTCTTCCTCCCGGCGGATGCGCAAATTTTATATGATGATTCAGCGAAAAAAATAAGGCTGTGCGGCGATTCCGCACAGCCTCCGATACTCATAAAAAATTGCGAGAGATCCTCATCAATTTTTCGGCAGCACAAAATCACCTTTTCAGAGAGAGTCCGAAAAAGTAATAATAATATTTGGCTGCAAAAAAAGCGATCCTCTGCATGAAAATTCTCCTCACGGCGCGTTTCATAATTATTTAACGTGTGATTATAGGGTGAAAGCGCGGAATTGTCAATGGGAAAAATCAAAAAAACGAGATCTGCCCGCGCGTACCTGCGTCACAAGAGAAAAATCCCTTTCTCGCGGCGAGGACGCGCAAACATGCGCAGTTTGCGCGGGCATTTCACAGTTCAAAGGTCATTCCGCCGGAAAGACGGCGGAGGCGGCCGTCCAGGCGCTCTTTCAGGTAGGAAAACTGCGGCTCGCCTGTACAGTGACAGGTGTAGTAGGTTACCGGATATTTTTCCAGCTCGCGGGCGATGGGATCAAGACATTGACTGAATTTCGCCGCCGGCGTGTCCTTGCAGTGAAATCCGCCGACGACAGTCTGCACCCCTTCGCGGGACGCCCAGGCCATAATGTTGCAGATGCCGCGGTGGCTGCAGCCAGTGAACAGCGCCTTTTGCCCGTCCTCGTTGACGAGGAGATACTGTTCGTGCATGAACTGCTCGGGCCGCAAAATGCCCTTGGCGTCCACCATCATGCCGTAAGTGTTGACGGGCCATTCGGCGGGCTGGTCGGAGTAAGACGCCAGCGTAACCTCTTCGTCGAGGCGCAGCCGCGGGGCCTTCACTTCCACGACTCTCGGATTGCCGATGAGCAGCGGTTCCACGCCGATATAGCGCCCCGACGAATCATAGCGCGACAAATCGTAGCCTTCCCGGGCATAGAGGCGCGCGCGGCCGTTCAGCCGGAAAAAAGCCGTCATTCCGCCGGCATGGTCAGAGTGGCCGTGAGATAAAACCGCGAGGTCGACGTCGCTCAGTTCAATGCCCAGTTTTTCGGCGTTTTTAATGAACAGAGCGCTGGCCCCCGAATCGAAAAGGATCTTGTGCCGCCGCGTCTCAATGTAAAGACTGAGACCGAATTCAGCGACGCAATCATCTCTGGCAGAGGTGTTTTCGACCAAAGCCGTGATGCGCATGGACAAACCTCCCTTGACGTGAAATTTCACAAATAACACAAAATTAAGTCCATTATACATGGGAATATGAGATTGGAAACGTTTTTCTGTTCGGAAATTTGCTGAAAAAACATTTTGCTCCGACGCTTCTGTGGCGCTTTTTGCGTCGCATTTCCGCATTTCTCTTCTTTCTGCCGGCGTGGAGCCGCTTTTTTTGCACGGGAAGCGGAAGCCGGCGAGGATTTTTCTTCAGAAGCAGTGAGCGGTGCAGGGGGCGCGTGAAACTTCGTGCCCCGAAAAGGGCCCTTGTTCTGCCCATACAACGGGGCCGTCGCGTGGGGCGGAAAGGGAAAGGCCGCAGGTATTCGCCGACGGGCTGAACGTGCCTTGAAGGTCGCGCTGTTTTTTTCGCCTGTTGCGGCGCTGCGCGGTTTTTGAAAAAAAGCGAAAAAAAAGCGAGGGACTTTTTTGAAAGTCCCTCGCTTTTTCGATGAAGGCGCTGTTTTTTTGTGCGGATCGCCTCAATGGGCGGATTTTGGCGCGGGATCGGCGCGCAGGATGCTGCAGCGATCCATCACGAAAGCGGCGTCGTCGGCGGCGCCTTTTCGCCAAACGCCTTCGACGATCACCCGATCGCCGGGTTTGCAGGCGCGGCGGATGCGGGGCATGACTTCGTCAAAGCAGCAGAGGATGCCTCTGCCGTTGCTGTCCTGAGGGGCAAGGATCATGGCGGGAAGGCCGAACTGTTTTCTCAGCGCGCCGGCAATTCCTCGTACTTGAATGACGGCGTTTTCGTAATTGGCTTCAAAGACGGCGCGGTTGGTGCGGTAGAGTTCCGTCAGAGCTCTCACTTCCAGGGGCTGCGTCGCGGCGGCCGACTGAAGGGAGTCCGACGTTTCGCCGCTCTCTCCGGGCTGCGGGAGGTTGACGGCCGCGTTGAGGCGTTTTGCGGCTGCCAGGAGAGCTTTGGCGGGAAGCACCGCCGGTGAAACGGGGGTGTCGTACCAATAATCGGGGTCAAGTCCCAGTGAGCGGATGACGCGGTCGTTTTCGTCACAGTAACGGTCATACCGACGTTGATATTTGGCACCATCTTCAGAGTAGCGCAGGCAGAATTCGTTGTATTTCAGTCCGTCGGGATCGGCGCCCGGCGCGTCGGCTCTGAACTGCTTCTTCAGCAGAACGACATTTTTCTCGCGTTCCGCCGGAGAAAAGTCGCAGCGGATGACGACGACGATATTTCCCTCTTCCATGCGGCAGTCCGTCATGGAAAAGACGTTGCCGCTGCGGGTTTTGACCAATTCTTCCTGTGCCTTTTGAGCGGAGGCCGCCGACAGTCCCGACCAAAGGCAGGCAAAAATCATTGCGGCTGCAATTTTTTTTATCATATGAGTAGCCGTCCTTTCTTTCAAATGCAAGTTTGCAGGGAACACTCCCTTACTATAATTATAGCACGGCGTCAATCTCCCGTGCTCTCTAGGAAACGGCGAAGAGGCTGCCGACATGTGGAGGGCGCCTCTTCGCCTGTAAATCTTTTCGATTTTCGCCGAGAGTCTGCGCTGAATTAAAGGGAGCGATGCACAAATCGGACGACGGCGCCGTAACTCTCTTCGGAGATGACGTGTTCAATGAGGCAGGCGTCTTTGGCGGCGATGGAGGCCTGGACGCCCAGGGTTTCAAAGAACTTGGTGAGCACTTTGTGTCGGTCGTAAATGCGCTCGGCAATGTCGCGCCCTTTTTCGGTCAGAATGATGTGGTTTTCCTTGCCGAAGACGATATAGCCGTTTTCACGGAGGCGCTTCATGGCGACGCTGACGCTGGGCTTGGTGACGCCGAGTTCGTCGGCGACGTCAACAGAGCGGGCATATCCCAGTTTTTCCTGAAGCATGAGAATTTTTTCAAGGTAGTCTTCCGAAGACTGTCGAATTTTCAAAAGCCTCGCCACGCTTTCTCTTTAAAAATCCATAGATATTCTATATATTGCCATTAAAGGGTTTTTTTTTCAAGCCGAAGACGAAAAAAAGCGTCTTCTCAGCGCACGTACATCGGGGGCGGGGGGACGTCCCGACGATGTACTCTGGTCTGTGCGTTGAGAAAACGCCTTCGTTAAAAGAGAGGGGAAGGTTTTACAAATGGAAAAACGATGTCGGAGGGCTAGGTCACTTTTGGCAGGAGCTCGGAGCACCACGCGTCAATGCGCCGATCCGTCAGCTCGGGCTGATTTTGCGAGTCCAGAGCGAGTCCGACGAAACGACCCTTGGTGCAGACGTCCGATGTGAGGGCATCATAGCCTGCGATGGATGTTTCGCCGATGATTTCGGCGCCGGCATCGCGCGCCGCATCTCTCAGGGCGACCAGCGCCAGACAGAACGTGTCGGAAAATCCGCACTGATCGCCTGTGCCGAAGACGGCGACTTTTTTGCCTTTGAGGTTCATGGCGCGGAGCTTGGGGAGGAAGGCCTCCCAATCGTCCTGTAAATCGCCGGCGCCCCATGTTGAAGATCCGAGCAGAAGCGCGTCGTATTTCTCAAGCTCTTCGGGAAGCGCTTCTGCCACGTTGAGACAGACCGCTCCCAGCTTTTTCGCGATTTTGCCGGCGGCTTCCTCAGTCATGCCGGTGGTACTTCCGTAAACTACTGCGATGGTCATGTAAACACCTCCTTCGTGCTAAAGTTAGCTTACACTAACAATTATATGCACCTTTTTCTCCCTGTCAAGGGGGAGTTTTAAAAATCACGTCTAAATTTCATGGAAACAAAAAAAGCGCTCAGGCGTGACAGTGCCTGCAACGAAAAAAATCGTCGAGCTTTTATGGCCCCGTTGACGGCGGCAAAAAAAGGACCTAAAATAGCTGACAGATGATTAGTTTTATCTAACTATCATGCAGAGCGCTTTTCAAAAAGGGAGATGATTCAATGGAAGTGTTTCGCCATCATGTCTACGAGTATAAAAAAGGCCTGCGGAACCTCATTCTCCATACGGCACCGCAGGGCGATCTGCCGGAGATATGTCGAATTCTCAAGGCCGAAAAGATCGCCTATCGGATTGTTCCCCTGAAAAACGGCTACGCCAACGTTTTTTTCGGCAGCGGCGACTGCATCAGAGTCCTTGAGATCATCGGCGCGAAAGACCTCAACCGCTTTACCAAAGAAGAGGACTTCATCCTGGGCATCATGCTGGGTTACGACCGTCTCGTTGAATGTCGCCGGTTCATTGAGCTCAGCGAGAAAAGTTCTCATTTTTCCGCCGCCGCCGATTGACGAAGGAACCCTTTCTGCGGCAAGGGCGACGCGAAAACGACCTTTCAGCGGAGAAGGGCGCCGTTGAAATCGTAACCTTTCCCTCCACCATCCACCACGAAAATTAAAGCGGACCGCCTCGGCACGTTGTGAGGCGGTCCGCGTTCGTCTTGAGAGTTTATCGCCGCCGGCCGTAGGTCCGTCAAAGAAACGGAGGGCTTACCGCGCCTTTTTTCGAGCCGTCGGGCTTACTTTTGCGTCGGTGAGCACGCAGCGGGTGCCGTCCCGGTCTTCGGTGCTGTGAAAGACGCCCGAGACCGTGATTGCCGTGCCGTCGGGCGGCAGAGCCTTTGCGGCGCTGCCTTCCGCCGGTTCAAATTCCAGGCCGAGAAAGCAGCACTGCGTCGCATCGGCGACGACGCAGCCGTAAAGCTGCGCGCCCGTTTCAGCAGGGTCGGAACGGGCAAGCGTGCCTTCAAGGATGATGCTGTTTCCTTCGTATTCCTCGGGGGCGGTCATCATCCTGAAAATTTGGGCGTAGACCATGGTACTGCTCATTTTCGTCAGATCAAGAGTTTTTGCGGCAGGGGCTCTTTCGGACGGGAGGACGGATGCCAGAGCCGCCGCGAGACAGAGAACTCCCGCGCCCCGGAGGAGCTTTTTCATGAGGCGCCTCGGGCCGTCAGCAGAGCTGTCGCCCTGAAAGCGCAGAAGCCGATGACGTTGAGAGCCACGATGGTGGCGCCCACGGGCGTTCCCGCCAGGATGGAAATGAGAATGCCCGCGGCGGTGCAGAGCACGGCGAAGACGGCGGAGCAGAACACCACGGCGCGGAAGCTGCGGAAAACTTCCATGGCCGACAGCGCCGGAAAGACGATCAACGCCGAGATGAGCAGCGACCCCACGAGCTTCATGGCCAGAACAATGACCAGAGCCGTCACGACGGCCATGACGGTATTGTAAAAATCGGTGTTGATGCCGGCGGCTCTGGCGAAATTTTCGTCGAAGACCACGGCGAAGATCTTGTGATAGAACAGGGCGAAAACCGCGGTCACGGCAAGGGAAGCCAGGGCACACAGCCGCACTTCGTCGGCGGTCAGCGTGAGGATGGACGTGGAGCCGAAGAGGGTGGTACATACGTCTCCCGAGAGGTTGGGCGACGCGGAAAAGCGGTTCATGAGCAGATAGCCCAGCGCCAGCGCGGCCACGGAGAGCATGGCGACGGCGGCGTCACCCTGAATTTTCGCATTCTCGCCTCGGCGCAGCAGCAGCACGGCACACAGGGCGGTGACGGGAAAAATGACCACCATGGAGTTGGTGAGGCTCATGGCGGCTGCGGCGGCCATGGCTCCGAACGCCACGTGGGAGAGCGCGTCGCCGAGAAATGAAAAGCGCCGCAGCACCAAAGTGACGCCCAGCAGCGACGCGCAGAAGGCCGTCATGACCCCGACGATGAGAGCATAGCGTACGAAGGGATACTGAAAATATTGGACCAGCTGATTATACATGCGCTTTCGCTCCTTCCATCGTCAGCCAGGTCTGTCCCACGCTGCTGGCGAGATAGTCGGCGGCGGTGCCGAAAAACAGAGGGCTGCGTCCCATGTGGAGAATGTGGGAGGCAAAGCGGACGGCTGCCGCCGTGTCGTGGGAAATCATGACAATGCTCAGCCCCTCTCCGTTGAGGCGTCCGATGATGTCGTACATCTCGGCGGCGGCGTGAGGATCGAGACCCGCCACGGGTTCATCGAGAACGAGAATTTTTCCGGCGGCGCAAAGCGCTCTGGCCAGCAGAACGCGCTGCTGCTGGCCGCCGGAAAGCTCCCTGTAGCAGCGCCTGCGCAGGTCGGCAATTCCCAATTTTCCCATGGCGCCGAGGGCGCGCTTCTTTTCGTTTTCGGAGTAGAAGGGGCGCCAGCCGCTTCGGTTGAGACACCCCGACAGAACCACCTCGTCCGTCGAAGCGGGAAAGTCCTTCTGGAGGCGGCTTTGCTGCGGCAGGTAGCCGATGTCCTGGGGCATCAGGCCGTCGCCGGTCACAATTCGGCCTGCCAGCGGCGAAAGAAGTCCCAGCAGCGTTTTGATCAGAGTGCTTTTTCCCGCGCCGTTTTCGCCGACAATGCACAGAGCGTCGCCGGACTGGACGGTGAAGTTGAGATTTTCCGAAACAATCCGGCCGGGGTAGCCGACCGACAGATTTCGACAGATGAGAAGGGCCATAGCCGCGGCGCCTTAGTTTAACGCCTTTTTGAGAGTTTCAAGGTTGCTCTCCATAAGGGACAGGTACGTGGCACCGCCCGTGACGTCACGAGCCGTGACGGACTGCATGGAGTTGAGCGTCAGCACCTTCTGGTTTTTTTCCGCCGTGTTCTGAATGACCGTCTCGGCAATGCGCCCGTCGGAGCCGTCAATGGTCATGACGACGGGAAGGCGCAGCTCGTCCATCTTTCGGGCAAGGAAAACAACGGTCTTGAAGCTGGCTTCGGTTTCCGCAGAGCAGCCGGGAAATGCCGCGTAGCAGTTGAGACCGTAGTCGTCGGCCAGATAGCGGAAGGGGAACCGGTCGCCGAAAAGCAGCGTCTTCAAAGACGCCGTTCTGACCGTCTCGGCATACTGAGCGTCAAGGGCCTTCAGTCGGGCTTCGTAAGCGGCGGCGGCGGATCTGTAGCGGGGCGCGTTGTCCAAATCCGCCGAAGACATCTGTTCGGCGATGTATCGGCACAGCGCCGCGGCGTTTTTCAGTGAGAGCCAGACGTGCTCGTCGTATTCGGGGCCCTCTTCTTCATGGTCATGATCGTCGTGCTCCTCTTCCATGCCCTCGAGGCCCTCTTCTTCCTTCACGGCGTCGCCCAGAGCGGCCAGTAAATTGATGACGACCATATCTTTGTTTTTCTTTTCCTTCAGGATGCCGTCAACCCAGCCGTCGGACTCTCCGCCCACGTAGATGAAAACGTCGCAGTCGGAGATTTTCGCCACGTCAGCGACGGAAGGCTGATAGCTGTGCAAATCCACGCCCTTGTCCATGAGCAGCGTCAGATCGGCCGTTTCTTCGCCCGCAATACAGCGAACCCAGTCATAGGCGGGGAAAATGGTGCAGACCACCTTGAGCTTTCCCTGACGGGCAAAGGCGGCACCGCCGTTTGCGGCACAGACGTTCATCAGAAAAAAGGCGCACAACAGTGCAAAACCGAATTTTTTTATCATCGTTGAACCTCCAAAATAGGCAAAAACATTTGATTTTTTAAATGAAATAACGCAGCTTGCTCCATTGGGTCCGTCTAATCCAGAAGACGGACTTTCAGCGATACCGGCGTTGTTTTCCAAAAGGCGTTTCGTGCGCCGCAGGGGCGGACGAAACGCGGCGCCGGCAGGAGAATACGCGAAGAGCTCTCGGCTGAAGAGGCCGGGTTGCCGCACGTCAAAGCTTTGCAGACGCGAAGTTCAGCGCAGACAGGGCAGCCGTGTCCCGTGCAGTGGTGCGCCGCAAAGGCGAAGAGGTAGACCGAAGAGCAGATGCGGGCGCACAGGAACAGCGCCGAAAGAAACAGCAGCGTTTTCCGTAAATAGAGGCGTTCCGTCATAACCGTTCCTCCCGTGCGCGAATGCGGCGCACCCTTCAAGGTCCTTTCGAAAGAGATGTGGAGCTCTCTCAATTGTCGCCACAGAGCGGTGCTGCCGGACGGATTTTTCAGAGAGAACTCTTCCGATTATATCGGTCCGACTTTGAAGAATCCAGTTATATTAAACAAACTCTTAAGCGATTTCAAGAATTTAAAAACAGGTATTCATGTGTTTTATCAATGTTTTTGTCAATGAGTCTGAGGAAACTCTGGCATTCCCGTCCGACGATCTTTTTGTTTTGTCATGGCGATACCATAAAAAGAACCCTATTTTATGAATTTGATTTTAAAGTGAATTCAATGAACATTTTTCAAAAAAACTTGAGGCAGAAAAAATCAGCTGCATGGAACCCGTGCGTCCAATGTTAAATCGGATCAACTTCAAGAAAAACGCGCGCCCCGAAGTTTTTCGCCGGAGGCGGCCGAGAGCGTCGAAAGGAGTGCCGCGGGTATCTCCGTGCAAAGCGGGGCGTGGAGTTTTGCCGGACAAATCACCCCAAAGGGCTGTACCGCCGGCATCGGACAGCGCCGCGACAGGTCGGGGGAAAGGGGCGCGTTCAATAAAGCCGCGGGCGATTTGATCGTTCAGGCTGAAGAAAGCCGCAGCGCGCTCAGTCGCGATTTGGGTCTGAAACGATATGGTGGGCAGACAAAAGACCCATGAGAACGGTGAATAATTCGCAGGGCGCCAAAAACTGGCCGTGAAGTTCGGGAGGTCTGGGCGCGTTTATTGGGAAAAATTATTGAAGCGGCCGGGCTTTAAACGATCGCCCCCGAGTTTTTTAATGAAACGATATGGCCCCGAAGGAAAAACGATATTATCACTTATTCCCACAAGATATCACCTCTTTTTTCATTTAAAACGACGGGAATCCCCCGTGATTACTTACATGACAATAATATTGTAGATAATATATGATTTAAGTTGACAGTGACAAAACTCATATTATAATATTGAAAAGAAACAAAAAAACGCGAACTGGAGACTGGTGAAAATGTCAAAATACATCGTCAAGCGCCTGTTAACGCTGATTCCCGTCGTCATCGGCGTGACTTTTATTGTGTTCTTTATTATGAACCTCTCTCCGGGAGACCCCGCCGCCATTATCCTGGGTGAGCAGGCCACTGAAGAAGCGCTCCAAATGAAACGGGAGGAGCTTCATCTCAACGATCCCTTGCTCAAACGCTACGGCCGGTACATGTGGGACATGATGCACGGCGACCTTGGGCTTTCCTATAAAAACAGTCTGAGCGTCTGGGACCAGGTCGTCAGCCGTTTCCCCAACACCTGTATTTTGGCGGTGGCAGGCATTTTGGTGGCGCTGCTCATCGGAATTCCCACCGGCATCATCTCGGCGAAAAAACAATATTCACTCATCGACAACGTCTCCATGGTTTTCGCTCTGATCGGCGTGGCCATGCCCAACTTTTGGTTCGGCCTGCTGGCGGTCATCGTTTTCTCGCTGACGCTGGGGTGGCTTCCCTCGCAGGGCATGGGAGAAGGCTTCGTCCCTCTGATGCGAAGCATTGTCCTTCCCGCACTGACGCTGGGAACGGGCTGCGCCGCCACGGTGACGCGAATGACGCGTTCCTCCATGCTGGAAGTCATCCGGCAGGATTACATCAGCACGGCGCGGGCCAAGGGACTGGACGAACGGACCATCACCTACCGCCACATGCTGAGAAACGCGCTGATCCCCATTATTACGGCCACGGGGCTGCAGTTCGGAAGCCTTCTGGGAGGCGCCATGCTGACGGAAACCATCTTCTCGTGGCCGGGGCTGGGACGGCTCATGGTGGACGCCATCAAGTCAAAGGACATTCCCCTTGTCCTCGGTTCAATTATCTTCATGGCGACCACATTTTCCATTGTCAATCTTGCCGTAGACATTATTTATGCCTTCGTCGATCCAAGAATTAAATCCCAGTACAGGGGAAAGTAGGTGAGCCCTTATGGAAAACTCGGTCAGCGACCTTCATCAAGCCGATCAGCCGTCGAAAGAGCGCTCTCTGTGGCAGGAGGCCTGGCGGCGCTTCAAAAAGAACAGGATGGCCATGGCGGGGCTCTACTTTATTCTGTTTCTGGTGGTGACGTCTCTGACCACCATGGCGATCGACGCGGCTACCAATGGGAGCTTTTACAATCAGCACGTCATCAAGCAGTCCCTGAGGCTGCGGCTTCAGAAGCCCAGCTTTCAGCATCCCTTCGGCCTTGACGAGTTCGGGCGGGACATGCTGTTGAGAATGCTGTGGGGAACTCGCTATTCTCTTTTCATGGGAACGCTGGCCATCTTATTTTCCAGCGTCGTGGGCGGCGCTCTGGGTGCTTTCTCCGGATATTACGGCGGAGCGCTGGACAACGTGCTGATGCGATTTATGGATATTCTTCTGGCCATTCCGTCCATGCTGCTGGCCATCGCCATCGTCGCGGCGCTGGGAACAAGCCTCACCAACGTGCTCATCGCCATCGGCGTGTCCTATGTACCCGTTTTCGCGCGAACGGTGCGCGCGTCGGTTCTCATGGTGAAAGAGCAGGAGTTCATCGAAGCGGCGCGAAGCATCGGTTGCAACGACTTTACGATTATCTTCCAGTACATCGTGCCCAATTCTCTGGCGCCCACCATCGTTCAGGTCACTCTGGGCATCGCCGGCGCCATTCTCTCCATCGCGGGACTTTCCTTCCTGGGACTGGGAATTCAGCCGCCCACGCCCGAGTGGGGCGCCATGCTTTCCAACGCCAGAACCTACATCCGCGATGCGTGGCATATTACCATTATTCCCGGCATGGGCATCATGCTGACGATCCTCGCGCTCAATCTCATGGGCGACGGGCTGCGCGACGCCCTCGATCCCCGACTGAAGAACTAAGGCGGTGAGCATGGTGTCTGAACATTTGCTTGAAGTCAAAAATCTACACATTCATTACGCCACCGACGAAGGCGTGGTCAAGGCGCTGAACGGCGCATCCATCGCCATCGATGAAGGGAAAACGTTGGGTCTCGTGGGCGAGACAGGAGCGGGCAAGACCACGCTGGCTCGCGGGATTTTGCGCCTCGTCCCCGATCCTCCGGGGAAAATCATCGACGGAGAAGTGCTGTTCGACGGGCGGGACCTGCTCAAAATATCCGAGGAGGAAATGAGAACGGTCCGAGGCCGTGACATTTCCATGATCTTCCAGGATCCCATGACGTCGCTGAACCCCGTGCTGACGGTGGGAGAGCAGATTCTCGAGGTTCTTGTCACCCACAATCGGACGTTGCCCCACGACGAGGCGAAGAG
>CABTYW010000032.1 GCA_902489135.1 uncultured Synergistaceae bacterium | reverse complement strand
TCAGACGTGTGCTCTTCCGATCTGTCAATCGCCGCAAAGGCGACGGGCTTAATGTCGGCGTGAGTCAAATATTCAAGGAAGGGCAGCGTCGATTTTCGTGCGTGGCAGATGGCAACGGCCGTCCCGTGTTTTCGGGCATGCCGCAGTGCCTTCGAAAACTGCGCTTTCATGGTCTCCAAGTCGGATGATCCGTCAATGAAAGCGTTATTTCGTGCAGCAGGAATATCATACCCCAGGGCCGTTTGATACGCAACGCTTTTCCCGCTGGTACGGCTGTCCAGAAATCCCCAGGGCCCCGATGACAGCGCTTTCATGAAATATTCCATGGTCCTTGGGTCCGACGTGGCTTTTGAGCCTCGGTGATTGTTCACACCCAGCGCCCGGGGATAGTCGCGGTACAGTTTTTGCACATAGGCGCCGATCTCTTTTTCTTTTGTATCGACGCCGACGGCGTAGCCGCTGCCCGCCGGATCAATCAGGGCCTGCATGGGAACGTGAAGAATAAAGGGTTGTCCATTCTTTTGGGAAAAACTCACAATGGAGCCGCACCGCGGTGTTCCGGGAATGACGGCCCAGGTCGTCGTCAGCCCCAGAGCCTCGATCTTCTCCGCCATTTCAAAGTTAAAACCCATGTCGTCAATGACCAGGGCAATCAGCGGCTGAGATGATGGGCCTTTGCTCCTTGCTCCCCGGCGACCCGCGAGGCCGTTTCCGGAGCCTTCGGAGGGCGGCGCCGTGCGGCCATCCGCCTCGGCGGGCGATCCGGGCGACGTGTCGCCCTCCGGCTGCGGCGACAGGTTTTGAACGGGGCTTTGCACGTCAGTCTCAGGATTTGCCGTTGAGGCGTCTCTCTCCGAGGGCGCTTTTTCGTTGAACGCGGCCGTAAGCAGACAAACCGCCGCAAAAGCCCACATCGCCCACAAAAATGCGCGCGTTCCTTTCATGGGCGTTATTTCTGCTTGGTGTCGGAAGAGGGAATATTCACGTCGGAGGAGGTCACAGGCTTCTGAAGGGCGGCGCTCCCGTTTTCTTTTTCGTCCCGTGCCGAAATCCTGGAGGCGGCATCCTCCGAAGCAGGCGGAACGGGATCCTTAAGGGTCTCCGGGGCCTGGCCGGCCGCGAGGCGCAGCACCGTCTGACGGGCCCTTTCAAGCTGGCGGTCTTCGGGCACGGCCTTGGGGTCGTCGGAAGCGGCTTTTTTCCACGTATTAGTCGCTCTGTCGGAGGCGTTTTTTCTGTCCTTCGCCGGAGCATCTTTTTCGCTGTCGCTCTTCTCTTCGTCCCAGGCGGACTTGACGAGGATGTCGGGCGTAAGTCCCACATGGTCGATGCGAACTCCGCTGGGCGTAAAGTACCGCGCCGTGGTGACGAACATCCCCGACCCGTCGGACAGATTGAAGAGCACCTGCACCGATCCCTTGCCGAAGCTCTTGGCGCCGATGAGCAAGGTCTTGTTTCGGTCGCGAAGCGCTCCCGAGACGATTTCCGATGCGCTGGCGCTTCCTTCGTTGATGAGCACCACCAGAGGAAGATCAGTCAGCACGCCTTCGCGGGCGTAATACTCCTCGTTGGCGGAATCGACTCGCCCGCGAGTGGAGACGATCAGTCCGCCGTCAATAAAGAGGTCGCAGATGTCACGGGCCGCATCGAGCAGGCCGCCGCCGTTGTTTCTGAGGTCGAGAATCAGCCCCCTGGCTTTTTTGTTTTTCAGATCGATGACGGCCTTGCCGATATCGGCGGCGCTGGTTTTGATAAACTGGCGCAGGCGAATGTAGCCGACGTTGTCACTGAGCATCTTCGATGAGACGGTATCGATCTTTATGACGTCCCGAACGATGGTGAAATCCAGCAAATTGTTTTCGTTTTTGCGGCGTATGCCGATGGTCACCGTCGTTCCGGGGTCACCGCGCAGCTTCTTCACCACTTTGTCAAGATCCCATCCGATGACGATGTCGTCGTTGACGCGGACAATTTCGTCGAGAGGGCGCAGGCCCGCTTTGTCGGCCGGCGTGCCTTCGATGGGATTGATTACCAAAATTTTTCCGTCGCGACTGGTAATGTTGATGCCGAGGCCGCCGAAGGATCCTTCGAAAGTCGTCTTTTCATCTTCCAGCTGTTGCGGATCGAGAAAGCGCGTATAGGGATCTTTCCATGCGCTGAGCATGCCGCGCATGGCGCCGTGGACCATCTCGGTCTCCGAAACATCCTTACTCGCCGCGTCAACCTGGTAGGCTTCGACGATAATTCGCGCCTGTTTCAGCAGCCACAGCGAATCGGTGGTAAAGGGGGCGACCTGGGACAGGCTCCCCTTGCCGGCATAAACGGCCGGAATGGTCGATATGACGGCCGCACCAATAATAATTCCCAAAAACAGATCGCGGTATTTCCTGAGCTTTTTCATCTTTTCTCCGTCACCTCAAAAGGCTGTATTCGATTTTCGCTCTTCAGCATCGGGACTGAAAATTCCGCGGCAGTTTTGACCTGCACGGCACACAATTCCCGCTGCGGCGCCTTCAGCTTCCGGCTCTGGAAAAGCAGCGAGCGCCGCATTTTTTCACGAACTTTTTAAGGTCCGTCACAGATAGTTCAACGGGTCGCGCGCCACGCCCTTCACTCGGACTTCAAAGTGGAGGTGCGGCCCGGTCGCCACTCCCGTTTGCCCCACTCTGCCGATGAGGGCGCCTTTCTTGACGGCGGCGCCGTCATCCACCAGAATTTTGCTCATGTGGGCGTACACCGTGGCATAGCCGCTGCCGTGGTCGATGATAATGACCTGCCCGTAGCCGCGCATCCAGCCGGCGAAAATCACTTCTCCGGCTCCCGCCGTCGTGACGGGAGAACCGTGAGGCGAAGCGATGTCAATGCCCGTGTGCTGGCGCTTCGTCTTGAATCTGGGGTGAATTCTCACGCCGAAGCTGCTGACCACCGTATGACTGGCCACGGGCCAGTCGAATTTGCCGCGGTGAACCAGCTGCTTCGGCTTACTCCGACCGTTCCGTTCGGCCTCCTGAGCTTCAAGCGCTTTTGCCCGGATATAGTCGTCGATTTTCTTCTGGATTTCCTTCTGGGCTTCTTCGCTCTCGCGCATGGCCGCCTGGTGAACCTGTTTCTCGCGGTCAATGCGCGCCAGAAGTTCCCTTCTTTGCGCACTGGCCTGTCGGTTGGCCTCGAGGTCGCGTTTTCTTTTCATCGAGCGCAGGCCCAGTTCGTCACGCACCTGCTGAAGCTTCAGCTCATCGTTCTTCAGGGCGATGTTCTCGCTTTCCAGGGCCGTGATGTTCTTTTCGTCCTCGCGGCTCAGGCGGCTGAGCAGGTACGTCATATTGTTGAGCTCCGCAAGGTCCTGCGCCGAAAGGAGCACGTTGAGGTCGGCGGCACTGCCGTACTTGTAGATGGCGACGCACCGTTGCGCCAAAGCTTCCTGAAGTTTTTTGATGTTGGCATTGCGGATTTTGATGTTTTCGCCGACGGAAAGCAGTTCGCCCTCGTTCTTCTTGATCTGCAAGTCCAGAAGAGCGACCTCTTCTTCAGTCTGCTTAGCCCTGTGGTCGTAAAAAGAAAGCTCTTTCAAGTAGTCTTCTTCTTTTTTCTTTGCCTGAGCCAATTCGCGGCTGTGATATTCCACCCGCTTATTCAGCAGGGCCAGCTGTTTTTGCTGCTGCGCGATCTGCTCGTCCAGAGAGCTTCCGCCGGCGGCGCCGGAGAAAAACAGAGCTGCCCACAGCGCGCCAAAGAACGGACAACACGCATGGCGAAATTTCATGGTCCGCACCTACAGCGGCGACGAGGCGCGCCTGATGTGGCGATGCACCGCAAAAAGGCTGCACAGCCATCCCATGGTCACGCCGGCACCGAGCATGATTTCGTAAAGCATGGCCACCTCGCGCCACTTGAGTTGCCGGCTCAAAAAAGGCAAAAGAGGGTCGATGATGCTGAAAACATAGTTCTGGCCATAGTGCAGCGAGATGATGGAAATCAGCGCGCCGAAAAACCCCAGCATCATTCCCTGCAGGATAAAGGGCGAAGCTACATAGGAACGCGTCGCTCCCACCAGCAGCATGACGGAAATTTCCCGGCGGCGCGAATAAATGGCGATCTGCACCGTGTTGTAAAATACCAGAGCGCTGATCAGAACGGCGATCAGCATCATAACGAAAGAGGTCTTTGAAATCAGCGCGGAAACCGCTGCCAGACGTTCGGCCAGGGCTCCCGAGTGCATAATGTCGTCAATCTCGCTGATCTCGGATAGCTCATGAACGATGCCCGCAACCATGGACGCCCTGCGAACTTTTATTTCGAGCGCCCAGGGCAGAGGGTTTTCTCCCAACAACGAAACGGCCTTGGATCGGACTCCCATCTTTGAGCGCAGGCGGTCGAGGCCGTCCTGCGGCGAGATGCAGCGAATTTCGGCGATGTTTTCGTTGTCGCGAAGGCGCGCCAATACGGCATTCACCGCCTGTTCGGAAGGCAGATAAGCCTGAACGACCAAGTCGCTCTGGATGGCGTTGGCAAGTTTTCTGATGTTCAGCGCCAGCAGTGAGCTTCCTCCAACGAGAAAAAAGACCGACGCTGCCGTCGCCAGAGTCAAAAGGCTCAACCCCAGATGGCGGCAGAAAAGGCGTCGGGCATCGCGAAAAATGTATCTACTGGTCCCCACTGAGGCTGTACCTCCCCTCTTTTTCGTCGCGCACAATGCGCCCTTTATGGAGTTCCACCACGCGCTGACGGTAGGTGTCCACCAGATGCTGATCGTGTGTTGACACGATCACCGTTGTGCCGGCTGCGTGGATGGAAAGGAGGAGCTTCATCACATATTCCGCCGTTTGAGCGTCGAGGTTGCCCGTGGGTTCATCGGCGAGAAACAGGTGCGGCGCGTTGACGAAAGCCCGCGCGATGGCCACTCTCTGCTGTTCGCCGCCTGACAGCTGATCGGGCAGCAGATTTTGTCGGTTCCACAGCCCGACTTTGTCGATGACGTCATCGGTCCGCTCGGCGGCGACGGAAGGAGGAACGCCGCAGGCCTCAAGCACGAACGCGACGTTTTCCCACGCCGTCAGATTGGGGAGAAGTTTGTAATCCTGAAAGACCACTCCCACGTCGCGGCGAAAATAGGGCAGACTGGAGGACGCCAGCTGCCGCAAATCGACGCCGTCGACGACAACCTGCCCTCGCGTCGGCAAAATCTCGCGCGTCAAGGTCCGCAGCAGCGTCGTCTTTCCCGAACCCGTCGTGCCGATGAGGTAGATAAACTCCCCTTCCCGCACGTCGAGATACACGTCGCTGAGCGCCTGGATGCCGGGGGGAAAAATTTTCGTTAATCCGCTGATTCGGACCTCCACGCTGTTCCACCTCCAAAGCTTGCAGTACTGAAAAAAGCCACGCCTATCTTATCACACTCGAGGATCCAACACTTTTTCAAAGCAGCGTCGAAAATCGCGTTCAATCTCAGCGCGCACAGGTTCAAGTTCGTCGAAACGACCCCACTCCCGCGGAAAGGAAAGTTTTCCCCCCGTCCAGAGCTGCGCCCCCCAGCGCTGAGCAAAATCTTCAACTTTCGGCGCGTAGGGAATGAGCGTGCATGGAACGGCCGAACGAAGGCACAGAACGCCGAAGTGCAGTCTCATGCCGAAGGCGCCGGCACCGCGGGCGAAAAGATCGCCAAGCTGATCCGGCGACGGCCGGTAAAGTTCGTCCAAACGAAGCGCGCCGGCATCGGCCAGTTCCTTCATCAAAGCGCCGTCCTCCTTGCCGAGAGCCACGCCCACCGTTTTCATGCCGGAGGGCAGCTTCATGGCCGACAGCGCCTCGGCAGCACCGTATTCCAGTTTCGTCGCCGTCGGACGAAAATTGACCAAGAAAAAATCGCGCGAAAGGAAACGGGCGCTTTGAGGCAACGACAGCACAAGATCATCGGACAGAATGCACTTTTCCTTCAAAAAACTCGCGGAACGACGGTCCCGAACGCTGACGGCTTTGCAGGCGCCGAAAGCGTTCCGTGCCGCATAACGGCTGAGCCGGCGATTTAAAGGTCCGATGGACTGCCCCACCGCCCAGAGCCTGCATCCGAAAAGTCCGGCGGCTCGCATGACGCCCCAGTAATACCACGGACTTTTGGCGCTGGAAGTATCCTGAAAAATTCCGCCGCCGCCCAAAAGCAGCGTCTCGCTTGCCCACAACGCCTTCAGCACGCTGCCGACGCTCCAGCGGTCAACGGCGGCAATGTGATGGCAGTGCTCGCTTTCGGCAGGGTTGCCCGACATCATGGCCAATTCATCGTCACGGACGCCGCACTTTTTAAGCTGGGAGATCACCGCAGAAGCCAAAAGCTCGTCGCCCAAATTTCCGAGGCCGTAATAGCCGCAGAGAAGGACTTTCCAGCGTTTTTTCATTTCAGAATGTGTTCGTACACTTTACGGTACAGCGGCCGTCCGAAACACAGCCCCGAAAAAAGCACGGCAAAACCCATAGCCACACCGATCCACAGGCCGTTGAACCCCCTCAGAAGCGTCAGCGGCAGCGGCGTGTGGAAATGGCAGAAGCTGTTCACCGCCGACGAGAAAGCCAGCGTCGACGCGAGGCGAAGGACTTCCCGCCAATGCCCCCAGAGGTCGTTCTGCTTCAGGTAATACCAAAAAATCAGCGCAGGATACCCCAGAAGGATCTCCTTTGTTCTCGGGCGGGCGCCGAGGACGCTTTCCAGCCAATCGCGAACCGCAATTTCCCCGTTGGAGACAAAACCGTAATTGCCGCTGCGGACCAGCATGACCAGAGCGGCAAGAAAAATTCCGCCCACGAGAACCAGCTCCCCCCAAAGCGCCGGTCTGGACAAAATCTCTTCGGCCGATTCGGGATGTTCTCTTTTGCGAAGATCGATGAGCAACACCAAGACCAACGGCATCAACAGGCTGAGTTTGACGCCGCTGAAGGTACTCATGCGCCACATGTAAAGAGGCGTCGAAAAGGCCCCCGCAAGGATCAGCCCTCCGCCGACCGTCAGCAGAAAAGCCTGCCCCACGGCGCGCAGCGGGAATTTCCATTGATCCATGGCCATCAGTGCGGCTTCTGTCGCCAGCAGTCCCGCCGCCAGCGCGCCGCTTATGCGGGAAACGGAGGCGAGAACGGGCGAAAGAAAACCCAAAAGAACCGAGAGCCCCAGCAGGATTGCCTGATTTTTCCGCCCCCACAGAAGCTGCACGTTCCAATAGCGTTCGGCATATTTAAGCGCCAGGGACCACAGAAGTATCTGAAGAGCGACGGCGGACAGCAGCGCGCCCACTCGAGGCGACGGCGGCGCCGTTGACGGCCATCTCCGCGCGAACCCCGCTTTGTCGAGACGCTCCCTTAAGGTCCTGACGTCGGCACAGTAATCTTCGAGGAGCGTTCTCACCCCGCGCAGCGGGTCGAGACGCAGAACGATGAGGCGGATTTCCCGCTCTTTGGCCGCACGGAAAAGGCGGTTCAGCATAAGAGGGCGCGTCATGCCGCGCTTCAAAACTTCCTCGCGATCCACGGCATGCATGGACACCACGTTGGGCCACGCACTTTTCACCAGAGCGCCCGATCCGTACTGGCGCGTAAATTCCACCTGCGCCATGAGCAGATGACGCTTCTTCACGAAGTCTCCCATGGCCTGGGCATGAGGATAGGCCGCGGCCACTTCTCCCGACGGACAGATCACTTTAATGCCCGCAAAATTGGAACAAAGATAGTCGAGGCTCTGAAGCACTCCTTCCACCGAACAGGAAAAACCCGGCGCCGGAGCATAGACAATGGGGACACCGGCCATGGACAGATACTGAATTGACCTCAGGTCGGGAAGGATGCCCGTCTTTTCAAGCTGAAAATAATTCAGCGGAATTCGATAGTACAGCGTCTGCCCCGCGGCAGCGCTTTCACCTTCGTCAAAACGCCTTGAGAGATACTCCCGCTGCATGGGCGCAGCCACGGGGTCGTCGAGAACGATGACCGTGCCGACTGAAGCGGCGAACTTCTCCCGAATTTCGGGAGGACAAAGCTGCAGGGGCTGTATGAGAAGGTTGGGCAGAACGCCCTTGGCCAGTTCTTCACCGGTATATTCAGGCGCGAAAAAGCCTGAAATACCGGCCTCCATGAGCTTGGCGAATTTATTTTCCTTCTGCAGAGCCGTGAGGTTCTGAATTTCAATGAGGTCGAAAAGCAGCGACGTGGAGTGCATCGCCCGTTCCTGAGTCAACCGCCATGCCAGCGAGGGAAGGACCAGCGCCAGCGCCAGCAGGACGAACCAAACAAAACTTCCGGCTCTCCTTTTTATAAAATCATTCAAAGGCTGACACCTCCATCAAATCGAACAGGTCGAAACCCAATTTTCCAATCATCTCGGCAAGCAGGGCAACGGGCAGTCCCACAACAGTGGAATAATCGCCATGAATGCCCTTCACCAGAAGCCTGCCGCAGCCCTGAATGGCATAGGCCCCGGCCTTGCCGCGCGGTTCTCCCGTAGCCACATAGGCTCTCAGCGTTTCAAGGCCGACGCGGCGAAAGGTCACTTCGGTGCTGTCGCAGTCACACAGAACGCGAGCGCCCATAAAGAGCGCCAGCCCGGAAAAAACTTCATGATTTCGGCCGACCAGGTTTTCAAGCATGGTCAGGGCCTCTTCATCGTCTTTGGGCTTCCCGTAAATTTTTCCGCCGCAGCAAACCACCGTATCCGAAGCGATCACCAAAGCGTCGGGGCAACGCCTGAACACTTCATCGCCCTTGAGGAACGACAGACGTTTGACCAGCGAGGCGGGATCCTCTCCGTCCTTTTTGGTCTCAGCCACGTCGGAAGGAATGACCTGAAAGTTCCAGCCCAGCTGTGCCAGAATTTCTCTGCGGCGAGGGCTGGAAGAAGCGAGCACAATCCGCACTTTTCGCTTCATTTTACAGGTACAGCAGCGCCGCCAGCCCCAGAGCCGCGCAGTAGAACGAGAAAAACTTCCATCGCCCGGCAACCACGGTGCGATGCAGGACAAAGAGCGACAGCAATCCCGCCGCAAAGGCGACAACCGCCGCCGCGGCACTGCCCGAAGGAAGGGCCGAAAAAGCGTCGGAATGACGCATTTCCAACAACGAGGCGCCGGCAATGGCCGGCAGCGACAGCAGGAAAGAAAAACGGAACGCCTCGACGGCGCTGAGGCCGCAGAGCAGGCCGACGGCCAGCGTTATCCCAGAGCGGGAAATTCCGGGAAAAACGGCGATGCCCTGAGCGATGCCCACCACAAAGCCGATGGAAACGCGAATTTTCGCAGCGCCTTGCGGGATAAAATGTAACCCCAGCAGCAGGGTGCTGGTCATCAACAGCGCCGAGCCCACAAATCGCATCGATGTTCCGGCGCTCTGCACAACAGGTTCCAACAGCAGGCCGATCGCAGCCGTCGGCACGGATCCTGCAATGACCGCCCATCCGAAGTACCATCCCTCCGCCTTGGGCGCCGAGAGAGCTTTGAAGCCGCCGAAAAACTCCGTCAGAAGCCCGACGATGTCTTTTCTGAAATAAACCAGCGTGGCACAAAGCGTGGAAAGATGGAGGATCAGATCAAAGAACAGCCCGCTGCCCTCCGCCGACGTCACGTGCTGATAAATTGCCAAATGGGCCGAACTGCTGACCGGAAGAAACTCCGTCAGCCCCTGGAGCAACCCCTGAACCACCGTGGAAAAAAATTCCGACATGCTTGAATTCGCTCCGTTCTCAAAGAAAGAGCTCAGAGATGGCGCACTCCGAACCTCCGCACAAAAGGCGCAGTTCAGTCCTTGTGACTGATAAGCGTCAGGACTGCCGAAGCGCTGCGCATATATTTCCTGAGCAGTTCTTTGCAGCGCATTGTAATCCGTTTTTTCAGCAGCTCGTCATTTTCATCTCCCGCGCGCTTTAAAGCCTTTCGCACCGCCTCGGAAAACTCCACGCGCATGCTGGCGGCATCGCGGAAATGAATTTGGCCGTAGCTTTCAAAGAGCGGGTCTCCGATAAGTTTTCCGTTTTTATCCAGCGCCACGGCGACGGCAAGCACGCCGTCCTCGGAAAGCTCCTGGCGCTCCTTGAGAATGGAGCCCTCCTTTTCTCCCAGAGCCATGCCGTCAACCAGCACGGCGCCGGCATCCACCTTCGCCTTTAAAGAAGCCGTATTCTTTGTGATCGACAAAACGTCGCCGTTTTTCATGATGAAGATATTTTTCGGCGAAATCCCCACTTCCTCGGCCAGTTGAGCGTGGCGAATCTGCATTCGATATTCGCCGTGAACGGGCACGAAATACTTCGGCTTGACCATGCTCAGCAGCATCTTCAGGTCTTCGCGCGAGGCATGTCCGGAGACGTGGAGCCCCGCCTCCCTGCCGTAAAGGACCTCGCATCCCAGCTCGAAAAGTCTGTCAATGGTATTGCTTACCAGTCTTTCATTGCCGGGAATGGGATTGGCGAAAAGCGCCACCACGTCCCTGTTGTTCAGTTTGACACGATGATGAGCACCTTTGCTCATCAGCACAAGGCCTGAAAAGGGTTCTCCCTGGCTTCCCGTGGTCATAATCAGCAGCTGCGACTCGGCATGGGAATTCATCTCGTTGAGAGGCACAATGATGTCGGGCTCGGCGTGAATATACCCAAGACGGATCGCCAGATCCACATTGTTGACCATGCTCCGCCCGGCAAAGACCACTTTGCGGTTAAACCGTGCGGCGGCGTCGAGCACCAGCTGAACTCTGTTCAAATTGCTGGCAAAGGCGGAGACAACGATGCGCCTGTTGCGGTAGGTTCTCAGAAGGTTGTCGATGGCGCCGGTCAGCGATCGCTCCGAACGGGTAAATCCTTCACGTTCGGCGTTGGTGGAGTCCGAAGCCAGCATCAGAACGCCCTTTCTGCCGAGCTCGGAGAAAGCGGCGTAGTCCGTCACGCGACCGTCAACAGGGGTCGGATCGATCTTGAAGTCTCCCGTATGAATAATGGTGCCCAGCGGCGTCTGAACGGCCACGGCAAGGGCATCGGGAATGGAATGGCACACCGCTATGAAGCTGACCTTGAAAACGCCCAGCGACAGACTTTCGCCGGCGCTGACTTCCACCAGCTGAGGCTTGAAGCGCGGCAGCGCTTCAAGCAGCTTCGATTCAATCATGCCCAGCGTCAGTTTGGCGCTGTAAACAGGCACATTGAGCTTGGAGAGCACAAAGGGCAGCGCACCGATGTGATCCTCGTGTCCGTGGGTGATGAGAATGCCGCGCACCTTCGATTTGTTTTTTTCCAAATAGGAGATATCGGGGATGACATAGTCGATGCCCAGCATCTCCTCGTCGGGAAACTTCAGGCCGGCGTCAATGACGAGGATGTCACCGCCATACTCCAGGGCATACATATTTTTTCCGATCTCGCCGAGGCCTCCCAAGGGAATAAACTTTAAAGCCGACGTCTCCGAAAGGAGATTTTTCTTGCGGCGGGGTGAGGTCCTTTTCACTGCAGGCGCGGTTTTGGCGGCAGAAGGCGCAGGCTTCGCGGTCTTGGAAGTTTTCTCGCCGCGGGCGGCTCCGGCAGTACGGACCGTTCCCGCAGTCTTTTGCGCCCGGGGCATTTTTGCCCGAGGCGTCCCTGTTTTTACATCATTGTTTTTCATTTCAACATTCCTTATCTTGAATTTTTGCGGCAAGGCTCGCAAAGAGTGCTTTTTTTTGCTAAAATAAATATCTGCACGGTACATCCGGAACATCATATTTTCGGGAGGTTCATACAAGTGGCTGAACGCAAACATAACGATGACTTTGTCGAAATGACACAGGAAGGTTACGACAAACTCACCAACGAATTAAAACAGCTGAGAAGCGAGGAGCGCTACAAAATTGCCCGCCGCATCGAAGAGGCCCGATCCTTCGGTGACTTAAGCGAAAACGCCGAGTACGCGGCGGCAAAGGACGAACAGGCCAAACTGGAAGGCAAAATTCAAACTCTGGAGTACCAGCTGTCGCGAGTCAAGATCATTGACAAATCGCGGCTTGACAACTCCCACGTTTCACCCGGCACCACGGTGACCATCAAAGATCTGACTCACAAAAAAGAATTCGTTTATTCTCTTGTGGGTTCGGGGGAGTCCGATCCGGAGAAGGGACAGATCTCTTCCGACAGCCCTGTGGGACGCGCTTTGATGAACCGTCGGGTTGGAGACGAAGTCGCCGCGAAAGTTCCCATGGGCATCCGAAAGATGAAAATCCTGAAAATCAGCGTAAAATAGAAAAAACGGCGGCAGGACGACGGCGTTCATAAGACAGAACTCCTGTATTATAGCCTACTCTCCCGTTTTTGTGGAATTTTTCTGAGGAGCTCAGGGGCGGTGCAGGGCTCATGAAAGACGCCCGCAGAGCCTCCGCGGGCGTCTTCAAAGTCTTTTTTCCGGCCCTCGGAATTTCAACAAAAGGCGCCCGCAGGTGTTTTCGGTGTCCGAAAATACCCGCAGAGGGTATTTTGCGACGTCGCTTTTTCAGGCGCAGCCCGACCGCCGACCGGAGGGACGAAAGATCCGCTGAATTTCATTTTCTTCGTTTTTCCTCCCAAACTCATAAAACAACTCATAAAATAAAATGAGCCTGCTTTCCTCAAAATCACGGGAAAAGCAGGCTCGTTTTATGGCTTCCTCGGACTTCAGATGTCAAAGCCGGGAAATTGAATTTCACCGGCTTCGGCCTGTTGGGTGCCCTGACGTTCCATCATCGTTTCTGACTTTCGGCGCTTTCTCTCCGGAAGCCCGCCCGGACGGCCGAAGGGATTGGCCAGAGCATGGCTGCCCAAATCAAATTTGGAGTCGGGGAAGGCGGTGATCGCGAAGGACAGGGTGAACCAGTCGTTCTTGTTCTTGTCGGTCACGTCATCATTGCAGGTCAGCGTCCACCGCGTGCAACAGCTGTTGTCGTAGGAAAGAATGTAGCCCACCGACGTCAGCTCGTTTTTTCTCCCCGTCATATCCCAAATTCCCTGAACGGAAAGCGTCAAATCCCTGCCGATCTTAAAGCCCACGCGCTGATAAAAGGTGTCGGTGTCGGACTTGGCATCCCACCCTCTTCTGAAGGCGGAATGTCCCGATACGCGCTGTTGGGTGAACGCCGAACCGATCTCAAAGGCGCCGCGGCTCGCCGTGATTCCGCACGTCATACTGGAAATGATCTGCCGGTTGTGTCCGTCGTTTTCATAACCGTAGTTCCAATAGTCGCCCTTGAAGAACGGCGAAAGCGTCCACGCCCCCCAACGAAAGGGCAGTTCGGTGTAATACTCCGCCCCCCAGCCGTAGCGATCGATAAAATCCCCGTGGGCTTTCAGATTGGTCCCCGTTTCCTGATAGCTGCCGTAATTGCCCTTAACGCGCACGTACTGAGAGAGCATGCCGGTATGGATGCCCAGCCACGGCGACGTGACGTTGATATCGTTTTTTCGCCACAGCGTCGTTTCATAGGGCTCCTGTCCGGGTTTCCTCACCACAGAGCGCTTCTCCCGTTCCGACCAGCCGACGTCCATCTTCCATCCCTCATGGGAAAGCACGGCACCCCATCGGGGACGTTCGCAGGTGTCTTTGAGATCGCCGTCATAACTGCGCTCGATCACGGCGTAAAGCGACAGCCCGTCGGCGATTTTTTGGTCAAGACGTGCATCGTATTCAAAAATTCCTCGGGACCAGTAGGAAGCCTTGAGATCGGCCATGCCGTTTTTCCACGCAAGGCGCGAACTGGCGGTCAGTCCGTATCTTTTATCGTCGTCGAAATCGGGACGAAAGGTGATGACGCCGCTTTTTCTTTTCCTGGAATGGACAACCATGTTGAAAGGCGACGTCATGAGATAGGTTCCGCCCGCATAGATCCGCGGTCTGTAGAGAATCATGTATTGATTGGGAACCATGACGGCTTTTTTCGATTTCAGCCGATAATGGGGTTTTTCTTGCCGACAGGTGGTATAGGAAACGTCGTCCCATCGGACAACCATATCGTCGGGAGCGCTGTCCTTCAGATATTTTCCGTGAAGCCATTTTTTCTCGTGAGCCGACTGCGCGTCGGCCAGCGCCAGATGTTCACCTTTGGCATACAGAGTGCCCCGCGGCGCCGGTGACTGACCTTCGGGAGCTTCAAGCTTCCCCGAGGCGCCCTGCAAATCATATTCGAGATAGCGTCCCTTCAGCGTCTGCACGCCACTTCGCGTGATGACGATCTGCTTGCCTTCGGCGGCGTATGCCTTGGCGACGCTGCTGTCGGTCGCCACTTCAACGCGGTCGGCGGAAAGCGTCAAATCCATATAGTACAATGCGGCATGACCTTCGGCAACGGCCCGTGAGCTGCGCTCATCGTAGCTGATTGAATCGGCTTCGATGGTAAGAGGACGACTGGAGGCCCGCTCCTTCGGAGCTCCGGTCTGAACAACAGCACTGCGCCCTTCGGTGAAAAAAAGGGCGCAGCACAACGTCAGAGGCAAAAGTATTGAACTGAGAAATTTTCTCACGGGTTCCACCACCGAATTCTTACGTCTTCAATATGGATTTCGTTCTGGTCTTTCAAGACGGCGCTGCGGCACTCAAGAAAATAGGTATCGCTGCTGGCCGTCAGGCCCTGCGGGAAGGTCCAGACGTCATGGGACACCGCCCAGTGCGCTTTCGGCGTTTTCCAATCCCAGGAATGGTCTTTGCGCAACCAGACTCCCGACGCCTTTTCGAGCAGAAGCGTTTTTTTGCCGTCGTCGTATTCTCCCGTCTCCGCCCGGACCGTGCGTACGCCGGAAGGGCCGTCGACGTGCGCTGAAATGCCCTTCATGCGCTCCACGGGGAAACCATGAGAAACCACGTCGCAATTGACGATCCACAGATCCTTTCCCAACTCCCTGCGTGAGTTCACCTCATGGAACTCCCAGTCTGCCGTATTGGCGGCGGGCGGAACGATCAGCGTGCTGTCTTTTTTCAGAGATCGCATCCACAGAAACACAAGACCGACCGCTGCGAGGGCCGCCGCAATTTTAAGAGCTCTGCGCGGCAACGGCACTTCTTTGATCAGCACTCCGGCTCCTTAAAGGCTGTCCATCTCGGACTTTTTACGCAAAGTCTCTTTGGGGGCGCTTCGAGGCTTCTCTTGAGCTTCAGCCGCCGGAGCGAGATCGATCTTTTTGCCTTGGAGCAGATCGAAATACTGCGGCTGTGACGCCTGCGCCTTCAAGGATTCGGGAATGGGATACGCGGGGACGCTCACCGTTTTTTCGGTCTCGACGTACACCACCGATCCTGCGGGAACGTCCTTGGCGTTGCCGCGAATAAAAAATCCGCTGACCAGCCCCACGGGGCCCAGCACCATGGCTCCCACCAGGCTGGTACCGGCTGCCGCGGCATAGCTCGTCTCAAATTCGGTGGCTTTTTTCGAGGCGCTGCCCTGTGTCAGAGGCAACACGGCCCCACCCAGGGTCCTCAGCGATTTCACCGTGACTTTAATCCGCGAGGGACGTCCGAAAAAGCCGGGCTTTCTCACCGCCGTGACGACGCCTTCGGCCGGCGCGCCCACGGGCACAACCAACTCGTTATTGACGATGATGTTGTGCGTCACGCGGAACAGAACGGTATCGCCCTTTTTAGTTTTGGCGGGCTTCAACGTTTCCATCAGCTGAAGGCGCGCCACCGTGCCGGCGGGGACTTCCGCGGCGACCGCCGCAACGGGATCGGAGACGATTTTGCCCAGCGCGCGTTCGATGCGCATGGCCAAAGGTCTGCTGTCAAGGGCGCTGGCTTCCAGTTTCTTTTCGATGAGAGGAACGCGGTCCATAAGAGGCCGGGCCGCATTGTTGGGAATTCCCACTCCCCATTCCGCCACGCTGGTTTTAAAAAGCAACGAGGGCTGACCGTTGGATCCGTTTTCGATGAAATCCACATGAGCCGCCTGTCTCTCCAGCAGCGTTCCCTGCAGCTTTGAACCGTAAAGGTCTTTTTCGATGCCGTCAAGCCGCGACAGCATCCCCCCCGTGTGGGTGGAACCGTATACCGTCTGTTCAATCCGATCAAGCTGTTTTGTTGAAAGGCTCTCGCCGCTGACGTTTGCAAAAGCGGCGCCGCACAAGGCCGCGCCCGCCAGCAGCGCTGTCAATGTCTTTTTCATGTCCGTTCACCTCAAAGGAAAATTACCGTAAATAGCGAATGGGGTTGGCAGGTTTATCGTTGCACCTCACTTCAAAATGCACGTGAGGCCCCGTAGCGCGTCCGCTTGAGCCGACGGCTGCGATGACTGTTCCCTTTCTGACGTACATGCCCTTGCGCACTTTCAGCGTCTGCGCGTGGGCGTAGAGCGTGGTATAAACGCGGTCATGGCGGATAATGACCGAGCGTCCGTAGCCGCTCATCCAGCCGGCAAAGACAACCTGTCCGCTTTGTGCGGCGCGAATGGACGTGTTTCTCGGCGCTCTGATGTCCAATCCGGTGTGAAAAATGCGCGCTTTCTTGATGGGATGGGTTCTCCAGCCGAAGGGGCTTGAGATCCGCCCGCTGACGGGCCACGAGAATCTTATCGAGGTCCCTCCGCGGGTGTTGTCAGCCACCTTGGGGGCATTGCGCGTCACGCCGCCGCTTCCGGCACTGCCGCGATAGACGCTCACCGACTGACTGGCGCCGGGAAGGAAAATCTCGTCGCCTACGGCGGCGTCCTTCTTGCCCTCCAAACGATTGGCCATTCGAATGGCCTTCTCGGACACGTCGTATTTTTTCGCCAGGGCTGAGATGGTCTGACCCTTTGAAATTTTGACGATCAGTCCGTCCTGGTTGGGAATGCGGAGGCTCATCCCGGGCTTCAGACGGTCGGGATTGCGCATGGCGTTGGCGCTGTATAGCGTGTCGATGCTGAGTTTGTAAGCCGCCGCAATCTGCCACAGCGAATCGCCGTTCTTTACGCTGTACTCCGCATAGCTGACGGGATTGGCTACCTGACGGGCGGCCGTCTGCTCCTCCGTGCGCGATTTCAGCTCTTCCATGACATCTTCAACGAGATCGACGCTGCGCGGAATAAGCAGCAACTGCCCCACTGCAAGACGGTTGGCATTTTTAATCCCGTTGGCTTTGCAGATGGCATCCACGGGAATGCCGTATTTGTGAGAAATCGCATTCATAAGCTCGCCCCGGCCTACGGTGTGCTCCACCCAGGGGCGTTCGTCGGGGTCCTCGGCGGCGATTTCGTTTTCTTCGCCGACAAGCCTCTCAATAACCGTCAATTCATCGGCCTTCTGCCGACTGACGTCATATAAAGACAGCGGTTTCAAGGGGCCGGCAATAGAGAGCGGTTGGTCGAAGGAAAGGGGGGCGCCGCCGGCCGAAAAGTCGTCGGACTGGCGGACATCCACGGGAAGTTCATCAGGAACGATTTCCTCGAAAAAAAGCTTCCCGCCCTCAAATTCAGGTTTTTCGGGCAGCAGCGCGTCGTCCTTGGTGATGGAAGGCGTGGGCGTCTTCTCTTTCAAAAAAGCCCCGTGGGCAAGGGCCATTTTCACTTTCAGAGAAGGGAAAAACTGCTTCAGCGAAAAACTTCTTTTTATTTCAGGAAATTCCGGAGCCACCTCCGCCTTGCTCAAGGCGAGAGACGCGATGCCTGCCGTTACAAACAACATTGATCCCACAAGGAACCAAAAAATTCTGCGGGAGTTTTTCTTGCCATTGGAATTCAATCTCTCTCACCAGCTCCTTAAGCAAAAACTGCATATTCTCTCTTCGGGATCCGACAGCGTCCGCGGTGCTCAAGAACGCGGCGCCTCCATAATTCAGTTTATTATACACGCATTGGAACAAAAAAACATCATGTTCAGCCGCTTTATGAGAATATTTTTGCAAAAAAAGTGCATTTTCGGCGGCGCCTCATATAAAAAAGCCCCGCAACGAAAGACGTTGAGAGGCTTTCGGGCTTGTTAATACTTGATCCCGGCAATTCTATTGAGTTTATCCACGCTGTGAACGGCGTCGATGTAGCGGACCGTTCCGCTCTTGGAACGCATCACCAGCGAGCTGGTGTGGATTCTCGAGCCTTCGTAGCGCACTCCCTTGAGAAAATCGCCGTCGGTAATGCCCGTGGCGGCGAAGAACACATCGTCTCCCTTCACGAGATCGTTGATGGTCAGCACGGCATTGAGATCCACGCCGGCATCAAGGGCTCTTTGACGCTCTTGGTCATCGCGGACCCAAAGTTTTCCCTGCATGCCGCCGCCCATGGCTTTAATGGCGCAGGCGGTGATGACGGCTTCGGGCGTGCCGCCGATTCCCATCAGAATATCGGCGCCGCGGTCGAATTTGCAGGTCAGAAGGGCTCCGGCGATATCGCCGTCGGGAATGAGTTTGATCCGTGCTCCCTCCGCTCTGATCTCGGAAATGAGTTTTTCGTGGCGCGGGCGATCCAGTACGACCACTGTAACGTCTTCCGGCGCTTTATGGCGCGCGGCGGCCACCCGGCGGATGTTTTCCGCCACGGGCGCTTCGATGTCGATGACGTCACGGGCTTCGGGGCCGACCACAAGCTTGTTCATGTAGAACACCGTTTTGGGATTGAACATGGCGCCGCGGGGTGCACCGGCCACAACGCTGATGGCTCCGCTGATTCCCAGCGCCGTCAGACGGGTGCCGTCAATGGGATCGACGGCGATGTCCACCTCAACGTTTTTCCCCGTTCCGAGGCGTTCGCCGTTATACAGCATGGGCGCTTTGTCCTTCTCGCCTTCGCCGATGACCACCCGACCGTCCATATCGACGGTATTGAGCATCAAGCGCATGGCGTTGACGGCGGCGCCGTCGGCGGCGTTTTTGTCGCCCCGTCCCATGAGGCGGCCGGCGCACATGGCCGCGGCCTCCGTTCCGCGGCAGAATTCAAGCGCAAGGTTTCTGTCGGGCAGACGACTGTTGCTGAACAGGCTTTCCATAGGCTCACTCCTCCAGTCAAGCTGTTATTGGGTTATTCAAACCGGGCAAAAATGCTGTCAACGAAACGTAAATAATAGTCGTTGGTAAAGAGCTGCGCAAGATCGTCTTTGTCGATTTTCCCCTTGATCAGCTCGTCCTCCGACAGCAGATCCAGGAAATGTCCCTCGCCGTTCCATGTTTTCATGGCATTGCGCTGTACGGCCAGATAGGCGTCTTCGCGGCGCATATTGAATTTTTCCACCAGCTGGAGCAGAACTCTCTGACTGTACACGAGCCCTTCCGTCATGTCCAGATTTTTCCGCATCTGCTCTTCCGAGACGTCCAGACCTCTGACGACGCGTCCCAAGGTGCGAAGCATATAATGGCACAGTGTAAAGGCGTCGGGCCAGATGACGCGTTCCGTGCAGGAGTGGCTGATGTCCCGTTCGTGCCAAAGAGCCACGTTCTCCTGGGCAATGACGGTATAGGAACGCAGCATGCGCGCCATGCCGCAGATTTTCTCGCATTGAATGGGATTGCGCTTGTGGGGCATGGCTGAAGAGCCTTTTTGTTTTTTGCTGAAGGGCTCCAGGGCTTCCCGCACCTCCGTGCGCTGAAGGTGACGAATTTCCGTGGCGATGCGGTCCATGGCGGCGCCAAGACTTGACAGGACAAACATGACCACTGAATGGCGGTCTCTCTGGATGATCTGCGTCGAAACGGGATCGGGTTTCAGTCCCAATTCAGCACAGACGGCCGCTTCGATGTGAGGCGGGCAGTGCGCGTAGGTGCCCACGGCTCCCGAAATTTTGCCGTAGGAGATCTCTTCGCGGGCAAACAGGAGGCGCCGACGGTCGCGCAGAAGCTCGGAGTACCAGTTGAGAATTTTCAGTCCAAACGTAATGGGCTCGGCGTGAACGCCATGGCTGCGCCCTACGCAGGGCACATATTTATATCGCTTTGCCTGAGCTTTAACGTCATTCATGAAAATGTCAAGCTCTTCCAGTATGACGTCCAGCGACTGACGAAGGCGAAGGGCGCTGGCGGTGTCCTCCACGTCGCTGCTGGTCAGACCGAGATGAATATAGCGCCCTTCGGGACCGACGTGATTGGCCATGCTCGTATCGAAAGCGATCATGTCGTGCTTGACTTCCGCCTCGATCTTTGCGATTTCGTCCACGTCGAAACCGCTGCGCTCGTCGATTTTCTTCATGGCTTCCGCGGGAATGACGCCCTCCCGTGCCCAGGCGTGACACACGGCGAGTTCAACAATTTCCCAGCTTCGGTATTGATTTTCAAGCGACCAGATATCCTTCATTTTTTCTGTTTCATAACGGGGTATCATTTTCTGCGCGCCTCCACTCTATTTTACGCCCGATCTTCAGCTTTTGCGCCGTCAAAAAGGGCATTGACAAACTCTTCGGCGTCAAAAAGCTTCAGGTCCTCGGCCTTTTCGCCCAAACCCACATACCGAATGGGCAGTCTCAATTTGTCAGCGATGGAAATGACGATGCCGCCCTTGGCGGTGTTGTCGTATTTCGCCAAAATCACGCCCGTCAGGCGCGACGCTTCGTTGAACAGCTCCGCCTGACGATAGGCGTTTTGTCCTGTCACGGCATCAAGGACAATAATGCTCTCCATGCGATCGTCCCCCGCTTCGCGTTGGACAACTCTGTAAATTTTGTTCAGCTCTTCCATCAAATTGTGCTTGGACTGCAAGCGTCCGGCGGTGTCGACGATGAGCACGTCAGCGCCTGAAGATTTTGCGGCGGCGAGCGCATCATAGACGACGGCCGCGGAGTCGCTGCCCTGTCTCTGCGCCACCACTCTGACCTCGGCGCGCTGTCCCCATACCTGAAGCTGGTCGATGGCCGCCGCTCTGAAGGTGTCGGCGGCGGCGAGCATGACTTTTTTATTCCGTCCTTTATACAGTTGAGCCAGTTTGCCCGCGGTGGTGGTTTTTCCGCTTCCGTTGACTCCCACAAGCAGGATCACCGAAAGTCCCCCTTCGCCGCACAGCAGCGGTTCGCCCATGCGGGGGATCTGCCGAAGCTTTCGGATCAGCGTTCGGCGAAAATGGCACAGCAACTCTTCGCCGCTGCAGCGGGTCCTGCGATAATAGTCGCGAAGCTCTTCAAGAAGAGATTCCGAGGTTTCAAGGCCCACGTCGCCGGCAATCAGCAGGTCTTCAAGGTCGTCCCAGAAGTCGTCGCCCACGTCGCCTCGAAAAAGTCCGACAATTCCCGAACTCCACCTCTTGCGCACGCCGCTGAGCTTCTCTTTGAGCGTGTCAAAAAGGGACATGATCAGTTCTGTCCTTTCGCGCCTTCAACGGCTGTCCCGTCCCTTTGGGACGTTTTTCCGTCAGCTGAACGATGTCCCCTCGGGCGAGAGGATCTTCTGAAACGAAAATTTTTTTGAGC
>CABTYW010000031.1 GCA_902489135.1 uncultured Synergistaceae bacterium | reverse complement strand
GATCTGCTTCATCACGTCGAACTTCTTTTCATCGGGGCAGGCCACGCGCATTTCTTCGGTGGGGTAATAGTGAGGCAGTTCGTCGTGAAGCCGGGCCAGCGTCCGATTTCCCCGTCCCAGCACGCGCAGCAGCCGTGCGGCGGCGTAGAACGAATCGTCGAAGCCGTAGTACTCGTCGGCGAAGAACATATGCCCGGAGTACTCACCGGCGAAGGGGGCGCCGATGCGTCTCATTTCTGCCTTGATCAGCGAATGTCCCGCTTTGTAGTAGTAGGGTTTGCCGCCCAGGCGGAGCACTTCGTCCTCAAGGGCCTGCGAGCATTTCACTTCGATGATGGCCTCGGCGCCGGGGTACTTGGGCAGAATTTCGCTCCAGAACAGCGCCATCAGCAGATCTCCTCCCACGACGCGGCCGGCGTTGTCCACCACGCCGATGCGGTCGGCGTCGCCGTCAAAGCCGAAGCCTACGTCGGCGCCGGTTCCGATGACTTTTGCCGCCAGATCGGCCATGTTCTCCTTTTTCTGGGGATCGGGATGGTGATTGGGAAAGGTTCCGTCGGGCTCTTCGTAAATGCCGATGACGCGGCATCCCGCTTTTTCGAAAAACGGGCGCGCGAAACGCGAGGCCGCACCGTTGGCGGGGTCGATGACGATTTTCATGGGACGCGGCAGTTGAATTTTCGACAGAAGCATTTCAATGTAATCTCTTTCGATGTTCGCTCTCAAGAGCGCGCCGGGCTCTTCGCTTCTGTCGAATACGCCCTGTCGGGTCATGGTGGCGATGCGCTGTATCTCCCGGCCGTACAGCGTGACTTTTTTAAATCCCAGCTTGAGGCCGTTCATGTCTTTGGGATTGTGGCTGCCGGTGATCATGATGCCGCCGTCGCAGTCGAATTTGAAAAAGCTCCAGTACAACATGGGCGTGGTGACGACGCCGAGGTCGATGACGAGGACGCCGCACTCTCGAAGCCCCTGAATGACGGCGGTGCGAATTCTTTCCGTGGAAAGGCGCACGTCGCCGCCTACTGTGGCTCTCCGGATGCCGTTTCGCTTCAGAAACGTGCCGTAAGCCCGAGCCACGGCCAAAACGTTTTCACTGCACAGATCCGCATCGGCGCTGCCGCGAAGGTCGTATTCGCGGAAAATCGTACTTGGAACGGTCATTTTTTCATCTCCTTAAGCGTCGGGTGAGAATGGCTTCGTTTATTATACCCTCTCCCGTCGAAAACTTTCGAGGGTCGCTTCAGTGGGCGCTTTGAAAGGCGCCCGGCCCGAGTCCCCCTCGGGCGGGAGAGCGGCGCGCGGTTTTTCTTTTGACGGTGTTCCTTCCTGAGAAGCCTTTGTGTTAAAATATACGAAACTCTCAAGGGGCTTTTGAGAGAAAGTTTTGCGTCAAAAGGCCGTCCTCGCAGAGGTGAGCCCCGGGCAACCCGGGCGTGAGCCCGTCACTTCCCTGAGCGACGCAGCTTTGAGAAAGCTTTTTTCAATCTCCCCTGCGGGGATGAAGTGATTTTATCCATGAAAAGAAAGGAATACATTTCGATGAAAGACATCGTTCACGCGTCAATTAACGGCATTGAGATCCACAATCTCGCTGAACAGGACAGCAGCGAAAAACTTCTTTATTCGGGAGAACTCTGGATGGACGGCGTTCGCGTCGGCAGTTTCCGCGAAGGCGAAAACGACGAAATGCAGCTTGACGTTATGGCCGAATACGGCGAAAAGGTGAAAGAGAAAATCTCGTCTTACCTTCAGGCGCTCAGCGACGGCGACGACGACCAATCCGAGGAAGGACTGTCCGACGAGATTTTTTTGGAGGATCTCATTGAACTGGAGCTGTACCTTCAGGCCTACCGCCAGGGCATAGAAGAGGGCTACAACTGCCTACTGGTCAACTATACCAACGACGGCGTCGACGTTTTCAGCGTCGAAAGCCCCGATGACGTGGAAGACATCGCCCGTGACAACAACCTGACGGATTTTCAGACCTTTTACGAACCCGAGCACTTTATCATCAACTGCTGAGGCGCACAACAACCCCGCGTCGGAACATGCCGTTCCCTTCGCGGGGTCGTTCTGTAGGGTCAGTTCGCCGTTCCGTCGTCCCTTTCAGTCGAAAAACGTCGGGTGCGGGGCACCGCTTCGGCAGCGGGGCTCTCGGAGACCTGCGCCTGCGGAGAGCGCGTTTTACGGCGCTTGGGAATTTTGCCGGGACGAAGCTGCCCGTTGAACCAGGCTTCGGTGCGTGAGCTTTCAAATCCGTCGGCCATGGGAGCGCTCCTTTCAACGGTGGAATTTTTTCTTTTGCCTCCAGGCAAAGGATGGAAAAACAACGTGTATAATAAAAGGATACGCTGAAAAGTCATTTTTTTAAAGCGCCGTTTTTCTCGCGTCTTTCCGATCGAGCGCCGGCGCGTTCGGCACCCTTCGCAGAGAAAGACGCCGACCTTTCCCGCGGACTTTTGAAAGAGACGGGAAAGGACTTTAAAGGGCCTTTTCAGACGACAAAATGCGGTCAATGCGAGAGGGAGAGAACATGTTTAAAATCACCTTTTCAGACGGAACGGTTCAGAACTGCCCGCAGCCCGTTACAGGCGAAGAGCTCCTTCAAACCCTGGCGGTGAAAAGCGCCGCCCGAATTGTGGCGTGGCACGTCGACTCCTTCCTTCGCCCTCTGTCGTGGACTGTGGACAGCGACGCCCAAATTGACTGGGTTGATCTGACGTCTATGGAAGGAATGAACGTCTACCAGAGCTCTCTGAGCTTTCTGCTGGTCATGGCGGCGGAGCGCGTGCTGCATCGGCAAATCACGGTGACCAACTCCATTTCCGAAGGACTGTTCTGGATCGCCGAGCAGTCCGAAACCGGCGGCGTCGAAGGCAAGGGCCTTTCGGAGATCACCGCCGAACAGACCGCGCGCCTCAAGGCCGAAATGATGCGCATGGTCGCCCAGGACGTCCCTTTTAAAGCCGAACTCATGCCCGTTGATCGGGCCATACGGCATTTCCGTTCCATGGGGCGGATCAGCAAGGCGAAACTGCTGGGCATAAAAATGTCCACAAGCCCCGTGGAGCTTGTGTCCTGCCTCTCCTGTTACGACATGTACTATTCGCCCCTTGTGCCGTCGGCGGGCTATCTCAAAGGCTTTGAGCTTTCGCAGCTGCCGCCCGGCGTGGTGCTTCGCTTTCCCACGACGCTGACGCCGGGGAAACTTCCGCCCTACCATCCGTCGAAAAATCTTCAAAAAGTTTTCCTCGAGTACGCAGCGTGGATGAGAAAGCTGAAAGTGGTCAACATGGTGCAGATTTGGGATGCCGTGGCGCGCGACGGCGGCCGCGAGCTGATCCTCGTTTCTGAGGCGCTGCACGCCCGGCAGATTGCCGACATCTGCGACGAGTTTCTCGCCCAGCCCGATCGGCGCGTCATGACCATCGCGGGGCCGTCGGCTTCGGGCAAGACCACCACCTCCCACAAGCTGCGCGTTCAGCTGCAGGTCGCTGAAAAGCACCCCGTGACGCTCTCTCTGGACGATTATTTTTATGACCGGGACAGAAGCCCCCGCGATGCCGACGGCAATCCCGACTTTGAGTGCATCGAAGCCCTTGACCTTGAGCGGCTGAGCGACAACCTCAGAGACCTTCTGGCGGGAAAGACCGTGCAGCTGCCGCGGTTCAATTTCTACACCGGCAGGAGCAGCGCCGGCAGGAAGCTGAAACTGGGCAGGGACGACGTGATTATTATCGAAGGGCTTCACGGTCTCAACGACAGAATAATGGACATGATTCCCCGTGAGCGCCGTTTCGGAATTTTCCTGTGTCCCATGACGGGCATCAACCTGGACAAACACACCCGTACCAGCACCACCGACCATCGTCTGCTTCGAAGGATGATCCGCGATTACAGCACGCGGGGAAACAGCCCCGAGGAAACGCTTGTCAATTGGCCTTCGGTGGTTCGCGGCGCCATGAAGCACGTTTTTCCCTTTCAGAAAAACGCCGACGCCATTTTCAATTCCTCGCTGCTCTACGAGCTTCCCGTGATGCGCCTCAAGGCGGAAATTCTGCTGCGCGGCATTTCCGACGTTTCGCCGGTATACGGCGAGGCCCTGCGGTTGCTGAGAATACTGAACGAAGTGCCCATTATCGATCCCAACTACGTGCCCAGCAACTCGCTGATGCGCGAGTTCATCGGCGGCAGTATCATTGAATTGTGAGGCGCGATCATGGCGCGAGTCATTATGAGCGATGTGGCCGATTTGGCGGGCGTCAACAAAGGGACGGTGAGTCGGGCGCTGCGCGGCGACCGGCGCATTTCACCGGAGACGCGGCAGCGCGTGTGGGACGCCGCAAAAAAATTGGGCTACGAATTAAACGCCGTGGCCAGCGGACTTTCCAGTCACAAGACCAACCTTGTGGGCGTGGCGGTGGAGCGCATCAACGCTCCGTGGCTGGGAGACTTTCTCGGGGCGCTCTCGGGCGTTCTCAACCGCTTTAAGATGGAGCTTTTGCTCTTTGACGTCGGCACGTCGGCCGTTTCCATAGAGAACGCCCTGAGGCGCATCGGCAGCCGCAAGGCCGACGGGGTGATCTGGGCGGGGGCGAGGGAACTGGATCGCGGCGTGCTGGATGTTCCCGTAGTGCGCGTGGGACTCAAGGCTTACGAGGGCGAATACCTCGTGGGCATCGAGCGGCAGGCTGTCTGCGACTGCGTGAAAAATTCGGCGAAGACGCGCCCCGTGATCTATCGCGGAGGTCCCTTCGCCTTTGCGCCGTTTCTTTCGGACCTTCAGTCCGCCGACGGAACGGGCCGTCCCTTTATTATTTGGGACGGCCTCGACGATTTGCCGGGAGACGAAACGCCTTCGCTGTTTTGCGGCAGCGAGCAAACGGCCCGCCTGCTTTCGGCCGGCTGTCTGCGCTTTCCCGCCCGCCAGCTGGGGGCGCTGTCGGCCCGCGTGCTGAACAACGTGCTGCGCGGTAGCGGCGTGCGTCCCAAAACGACGCTGGTGAAAGTTCCGCTGGTGTCGCCGACAGGAGAATTCGTCTTTTCCGTCAAGTGATTTTTACTCCGGAAAAAGCATTGAATTTGTGGGGAGGTTTTCTTCATGGGTGAAACCTGTGACCATCATTGCAGTCACTGCGCGTCGGCGGGGCGCTGCGGGCAAATTCCCGCGGCGACCCGTCAGGGCGTCGGCCGCATTGTCGCCGTAGGCAGCGGAAAGGGGGGCGTGGGCAAGAGCTCCATTTCCGCCCTTCTGGCCGTGGCGCTGCGTCGCGCGGGATACAGCGTGGGCATTTTGGATGCCGACGTTACCGGCCCGTCCATTCCCAAACTTCTCGGCGTCAGCGAGCGTCCCTTCGTGAAGGACGACAAAATTTGCATGCCCGAAAGCCGTACGGGCATTAAAGTCCTTTCCGTCAACCTCCTGCTCAGCGACGGCGGCCAGTCCGTCGTGTGGCGCGGCCCGCTGATCAGCGGCACGCTCAAGCAGTTTTGGGAGGACGGAGCGTGGAAGGGGCTTGACTATGCCGTCGTCGACCTGCCGCCGGGAACGGCCGACGCTCCCTTGACGGTGATGCAGACGGTGAAAATCGACGGTCTGCTGGCAGTGACCATGCCGCAGGAACTGTCGGCCATGATCGTGCAGAAACAAATCCATTTGTGCAAGATGCTCAACGTTCCGCTGCTAGGATTGATTGAGAACATGGCCTATGCCCTTTGTCCGGGCTGCGGCGAAAAATGGAACCTTTTCGGGCCTTCGCACAGCGCCGAGATCGAAAAGCTTTTCGGCATCAAAACTTTGGCCCGCGTGCCCGTGGACGCCGGGCTGGCGCAGCTTGGCGATGCCGGCCGCATTGAAGAGTATGAGAACGATGAACTGATGGAGGCTTTGACCGCCGCGGCCGTGGGCGTAAAAGCCAGAAGCTAGGCAGGGCGGGGGGCGAAAATTTCATGAGGATGTGCGGGCTTTTCCGCATCGGAACAGGGAGGCTCTTTCGGCCTTTTGCGGCAGCACGCTTTTTTTTGCTATAATGAACGGACGGCGCTGACGGTTTTGTTTCAGGGCCGTTCAGTCCGCCTTTTCGCAAAGACAGGAAAGGCCGGGAGGTCATAACTTGAATCGTGGAGACATAATCCTCAGACCCACGCCGGAGTGCGCGCTGCCCCACGAGCGCCCCGACGCGCCGCGTTTGATTGAAATCGGTTTCGGCAACGGCGATTTTCTCGTTCATCTGGCGCAGAAGCGTCGCGATGCGCTGATTTACGGCATCGAAATGTCCCATCTGTGCCTTGAAAAAGCTCTGTCCAAGATCGGCCATCGGGAGCTTGACAACGTGCGACTGCTGTGCGGCGACGCGCGATTTCTGCTGCGCGAATGCTTTCCCGACAACTCGGCGGAGCGCATCTACATGAGCTTTCCCTGCCCGTGGCCGAAGGAGCGCCATGCCAGGCGCCGCGTCACGTCGGAGGGGTTTTCGGGCACCCTGGCGTCGGTTTTGAAAATGGGCGGCGTCTTTGAGATGGCCACCGACGAGGGGTGGTATGCCGATGAGGTGGAGACCATCCTCGGCGCCCATCCGGCGCTGAAGCTGGCCGGACGCCGTCTGAACTTCCGCCGCGAGATCACCACAAAATACGAACGCAAGTGGCTTGAACAGGGCAAGGACATTCACCTGTTGTACATCGAAAAAACGGCGCCGTGGAAGGCGCCGCGCATTGTGGAGGGAATGACGGACATGCACGTGAGAATTGCGCCGGCCGTGCCGGTGAGCCTTGAAAAACTCAACAGTGCCGTGACGGGCGCAACGGGCAGTGCCGCCGGGCGCGACTCGGACTCTCACTGGGCCTTTCGCGGCGGATTTTGCGCCGCCGACGGCACGCTGCTGGAGGAGACTATCTGTACCGATTCGGGCTACGAGCAGAAATTTTACATTAAGGTTGTCTGCAGACCCGAGTGCACGCTGGTCAAACTTGACGGCGTGTTCATTCCCTATTTGACGCCTTCCGTCCGCGCCGCTCTGGAAGATCTGGCCCAAAGGGTGAAGAGCCGGTGAAGGAAGTCCGCCCCACCACGGGCAAGACGCTGAACGCGTTGTTCAACATCCTCGGTCCCCTGAGCGGCAAAAGTTTTCTCGATCTTTTCTCGGGGACGGGACGTGTCGCCGCCAAAGCGCTGGAGCGCGGTGCCGAAATCGTCACCGTGGAACTGCTGCGCGGTCGTGCCGCGCAGATCCGCCGCGATCTCGGAGAGACGGGGCACCTTCCGCTCTGCATGGACGTGCGGCGCGCGCTGCATTGGCTGGAAAAACGCGACATGCGCTTTGACATCGTTTTCGCCGATCCTCCCTACGGCATGAAATGGATGGAGGAGTTGCCCCGGCTGCTTGAACAGCACCGGAGCATTCTCAAAGAGGGCGGCATGGTGATTATAGAACGATCGCGCGCCGAAGCGCTTGAACTGGGCGATTCGGCGTGGCGGCTTTGCGACGAACGGAAGTACGGCCTCTCCGTCCTCGATTTTCTCAAGATGAAGGAGAACTCCGATGTACAGGCATAAGGCGGTCTATCCCGGTTCCTTCGATCCCATCACCAACGGACACGTTTTCATCGCCGAACGCGCGGCGGCCCTCTTTGATGAAGTGGAAGTGTCCGTGCTGATCAACCCCGACAAGAAGGGCGCTTTTTCCATCGACGAGCGCGTCGAAATGGCCCGTGAGGCGCTGAAACACATTCAAAACGTGACGGTGAACGCTTTTACGGGGCTGCTGGTGGATTTTATGCACCGACGCAAAAGCAGCATCGTTATTCGAGGCCTTCGGGCCATGTCGGATTTCGATTATGAATTTCAGATGGCGCTGATGAACCGAAAACTGGCGCCGGAAATTGAAACGCTCTTTATCGTCACCGATGCGCGCTATTCCTTTTTGTCAAGCCATACCATCAAGGACGTGTTTAAACTGGGCGGAGACATCCGTAGCTTCGTGCCGCAAAACGTCTATGACCGCCTGGCCCGAAAGTTTCGCTGCGACCCCCAAAGCGCCCATTCCGAACTGCTCCGCGGTTAAAAATCGGCAATCCACGGAACGGCCTTTTTTTCTCTCTCGAAGTCCGGCCGGGCGGTGAGGCTCTGCCAGACGGCGGCGCCTCGAAACTCCAGCGCCATGATGCTTTGGGCATAGTTGCGGCCGTGCAGTGCGGCGGGCTTTGTGATCACCGGCAACGTCGACGCGCCCTCCATGGAGCGCAGCATTCGGCGTCCGCGGGAGTTCATGGCCAGCGGCCTGATATAGGCTGGACCTTGGCGCTGGAAGGCCCGATCTTCCTCGTGAGAGACGTTGAGCAGCAGCGCCATAAGCTGACGGCGGATCCGTGATTGGGGGAAGCGGCGCGAGGACACGGTTTCCGTCAATTCTTCAAAGCTTTTGCAGCTCAAAAAGACCTGCAAAAGGCGGTGTTCCATCCCTTCCGAGATGCCTGCCGTGCGCGACAGCTCTTCCGGCGTGAGGCGCGAGAGAAGCAGCCTGAGATGCTGCCACAGAATTGCGGTGTCGCAGCACGCCTGTCCCGATGCCAGCGCCTCGCGCAGAATTTCCGCCGAAGCGTGAGGCATGGCCCGCAAAGCCCGTTCGTTTCTGCCGTTTTTCAGCGCCTCGCGGATCCCCTGAGCGCTCATGACGGCGCCTTCCGAAAGATCGTGATAATCGGCGCCGCGGCGCGGCACAGGCAGAAGTTCCAAATCGGCCCCCTGTCGTTTGACCGCTTCGGCATAGGCCACCGCCAAGGTGTTGTTGGGTTTTCCCGTCAGTTCGGCGGCGCCGGAGCAGAGACGGTCGAGGGCGCGGCTTCTGGATTCGGCGTAGGAAAGGCCCGATTTCAGGAATTCCCGCAAATAGAGCTTGAAAGGCGGCGGTTCCTGCACTAAAATATCAGAGATTGTGCAGAGCTCATGTGACGGGTTCTCCATTCCGAAGGAGAGAACGTTCACAATTCCCGAGGCTTTCATCAGCGCCACGGCCCCCGACGCAAAAACGCCTGCGTTGCTGCAGCAGAACGGCAGAGGCAGTTCGATCACCAGATCGACGCCGCATTTCACGGCGGCTTGTGCCCGTCTCCACTTGTCCGTCAACGCGGGGACGCCTCGCTGAAGAAAGCTGGAAGACAGCGCGGTCACAATTGCCGCGCCGGGAAAATGGCGGCGGACCTGTTCAATGTGGTAAAGGTGTCCGCGGTGAAAGGGATTGTATTCGGCGGCGATGCCGACGATTTCATTCATGGCGATTCTCCTCTTGTGAGCCGCTTCAGGCGGCGGCATGAGGTATTTTTACAGTTCGGATATACGACAGAGTTCTCAATACGTCAAGGAGGTTTTTCCTGTGAAGATTCTTGTGATTAACTGCGGCAGTTCCTCGTTGAAGTATCAGGTTTTCGACATGGACAACGAGAGGGTGTTGGCCAAGGGCTTGGTGGAGCGCATCGGAATTGACGGTTCCCGTCTGAAGCATACCAAGACCGGCATGGAAGCCGTGGTCACCGAAACGGCCATTCCCGACCACAAAGTGGCCGTGGATCTGGTGCTTAAGTCTCTCCTTGACGCCAAGACGGGCGTCCTTTCAAGCCTCGACGAACTGGGCGCGGTGGGGCACCGCGTCGTTCACGGCGGCGAGGAGTTCGCCCGTTCGGTGAAGATCACTTCCGACGTCATGGCGGCCGTCAAGCGCTGCGTGCCTCTGGCGCCCCTCCACAATCCCGCCAACATCATCGGCGTCGAGGCCATCACCGCCGCGCTGCCCGCAGTTCCTCAGGTGGCCGTGTTCGACACGGCTTTCCATCAGACCATGCCCGATTATGCCTACCGCTATGCCATTCCCGAAAAATTTTACAAGGAAGATCACGTACGCCGCTACGGATTTCACGGCACCAGCCACCGTTTCGTTTCGGCCCGCTGTGCCGAAATCCTGGGCCGTCCCCTTTCGGAGCTGAAGATCATTACCTGTCACCTAGGCAACGGCAGCTCGCTGGCCGCCGTTGACCACGGCAAGGTGCTTGACACTTCCATGGGCTTCACGCCGCTTCCCGGCGTGGTCATGGGGACCCGCTCCGGTGACGTCGATCCCAGCGCCGTGACCTTCATGGCGAAAAAATTGGGCGCCGAGAAAACCGATCAAATTCTCAACAAAGAGAGCGGACTTCTGGGGATTTCCGGCCTTTCCGGCGACCTTCGCGACGTGGAGGACGGCATGAAGAAGGGCGACGCGAAATGCACGCTCGCTTACAAAATGCTGACGTACAGCGTGAAAAAATACATCGGCGCCTACGCGGCGGCCATGGGCGGCGTTGACGCCATCGTGTTCACCGCCGGCATCGGCGAGAACAGCGCTCCCACGCGCAAGATGATCACCGAAGGTCTGGAATTCCTGGGCGTCAAAATGGATTACTCCAAAAACGATTTCCGCGGCGAAGAGCGCCTCATCAGCGCCGACGACTCCAAAGTCAAGGTGTTGGTCATTCCCACCAACGAAGAGCTTGTGATTGCCCGCGACACCAAAGAGCTTGCGTTTTAAGGCCCTTTCACTTTTTCATGAGGCCTGCCCATGGCACTGACTGAACCTCCGGCGGCATGGAAGTTTCTGCTGCCGCTGCCGGAACAGAAGGATACCCGGTCAAGGCTGACGCAGCTCTGGACGTTGGATGTGGCCGAGCCCGTCTCCCGCGGAAGCCGGAACTTCCCTCTTGCGAAGCCGCTGACTGTCACGGCGCAAACGCAGCGCACCCTTGAAGGCGCCGAAGTATTGTTGAAAATCGACACTGAAGTTGCTACGGAATGCCGCAGGTGTTGTGCGCCGCTGACAGTTGCAATTCATGAAGAATTCATGTATTCTTACAAATTGCAGGCCGGTGAGGCTGAAAAAGTACAGGAACAGGAAGAAGAAGAATTTTGCAGCTCCGACAGAGTATGTATTCCCGTTGCACGGCTTGGAACCGCCATTGATGTGACCGGCCTTGTCTGGGAGTGCCTCGTGGTTTCCCTGCCGGTTTATGCGGCATGTCCGCAGGGGTGCGCTGAAATGCCTTCGCTTCCCACCACTGAGGATCAAACCGATCCGCGCTTCCAGGCACTGGCAGATTTCTTAGAAGACGATACGAGTAAAGGAGGAAAAGAACATGGCAACCCCGAAGATGAAAACATCCCACCGCAGAACTCATAACCGTTTTGCCCATTGGCTGGGCAAAAAGAGCGCTCCCAACACCACAGTGTGCTCTCACTGCGGTGAGACCATTGAGACTTACTGCGTTTGCCCCGCCTGCGGCTATTACCGCGGCCGCAAGGTCATGAAAGTCGCAGCCGACAAGGCTCAGGCCGAAAGCGCGGCCGACAAGGCGGAGTAGTTTCGCCGAAAAACTCTCTGAAAAAAGCGCAAGGGCTCCCGTTGCAGAACGGGGGCCTTTTTTTTATCTTCGCGAAAACCGCGCTTCAAAAAGCGACGCAGGCGACGCGTTTTTCCCTCACCGGGCGCCGGGGATTTTTTAAAGCCGCGCGGCATAAAGCGAAAATGGAGCGCGCCCGGACCTCCCGGTGTCGCGCTTTTCATGAAAAGCTTCCATGGGCGCGTTGGAAAAGCCCTTTCAAATTCGTCGGAGTTGACGCTCAAAGCCCCTCGGCGTCCTTTAACCGGCAGATTTTTTCGGGAAATCGCCGTTTTTGCCCTTCAACGGCGCGAGGCCGTTGAAGGCACCCCCGTGAGCGTCCGTCGGTCGGAAAATGGGCATGGTGATTTTCGTGAAAATTATATAGGCCGATGCAACGATTTTATAAATAAAAAACAACGCCTTCGGCCCAATTCCGTATTGACCTTTCGGATGAAAATACGTATACTTCCAATTATTCATGATCTGATATTAGAAGCTGGTACTAAAAGCGGTGAAGAGAATGACGGCAAAAAACGGAAAATTGAAACGCCAGGAAAGACTTTCGGCTCTGCTGGAGCAGAACCCTCTTTACACTGACGAAGATTTGGCACGGATTTTGAAAGTCAGTCTCAGCACCATCAGACTTGATCGCGCGCTACTGGGAGTGCCCGAGCTTCGCGAGCGCACCCGCCAGATGGCGGAGCGGGCCGTCAGCCGGCTGCGCTCTCTGAAACAGGAAGAGTTTATCGGTGAACTTCTGGGACTGGAGCCCAACGTCTGGGCGCTGTCCACTCTGGAGACCACCCGTGAAATGGGATTTCGCCACACCAACCGCCTATGGGATCAGTACATTTACGCCCAGGCCAGCACACTGGCCATTGCCGTTGTTGAAGCCGATTTTGTGGTCGTCACGGCCTTTCGCGGGCAGTACCGCGAACCGGCGCTGGTGGGAGACCGGCTGGTTGCGCGTGCCAAGGTGGGCGTCCACGAGGGAAATAAGTATATTGTAAGCGTCCATACGACGGTGAACGATCGTGAAATTTATGTGGGACGCTTTATCGTAAAGGCGCTGTCCTCTGCCGAGGACGGCACAGGCACTGCGGTATCCGCAGTGCGGGGGAGCGAATAGATCATGCTGATTGCTGTCGATGCCATGGGGGGAGATTACGGAGCTTCCGCGGTCTGCCCCGGCGTTCTTGAAGCCTGTAAAAGCAACGAAAAACTGGAAGTCGCCCTGGTGGGCGACAAGGCGGTCATCGAACCCTACCTTGACGCCGCCGAAGGCGATCTTCGCAGAAGAATTACCGTCGTTCACACCGACGAGTTCATCGAGCCCGACGAATCTCCGGCCAGGGCCATACGGGGCAAACGGCGTTCCAGCATGAGGCTGGCCATGGAAATGGTGCGTTCGGGCGAGGCCCAGGGGTGTGTCTCCTCGGGCAGCACCGGCGCCATTGTAGCCGGCGGCGTGCTGGTGGTGGGACGCCTGAAGGGCATCGAGCGTCCGGGGCTGGGAATACTTCTTCCCACTCAAAAGCCCGTATTTTTGCTTGACGCCGGCGCCACGGTGCGCTGCAAGCCTTTAAACCTGGTGCAGTTCGCTCTCATGGGATCGATTTACATGAAGGACGTGGAAAAGTTTTCCGATGCGCCCAAAGTCTGTTTGCTTTCCAACGGCGCCGAAGAGATCAAAGGCGACGACGTCATCGTGGAGGCCCGCGAGAGACTTCGCATCAACAAAAACATCAACTTCGGCGGATACATCGAAGCCAACCGGGTTCCTATGGGCGACGCTTCCGTGGTTATCTGCGACGGATTTTCCGGCAACGTGATGCTCAAATCCTTTGAAGGCATCGTGAAGTTTTTGAAGGGCTTGGTGAAGCAGGGCATTGACGAATCCCTTCTCGCCAAGGCCGGCGCCTTTCTTCTGTACCCCGCGCTGAAAAAACTTTCGTCCCGCGTGGACTATCAGCGCTACGGAGGTTCGGCGCTGATGGGCGTCAACGGAGCCGTAGTCAAAGCTCACGGCCGTTCAAAGGCTCCGGCCATCGCCAATGCCGTCGGCGTCGCCTGCGGTTTTGTGGAGCGCAACGCCCTGGAGCGCATTCGCGAGGACGTTGCCGAAGAACTTGAACGCGTCGGCGCAGGCAGCGCGCAGCGCTGAATTGTCCGCAAGCGGCGTGATGTTTTGCGGCGCATTGACGTCGATGCGCGCGGAAAGGTGAAAGGGGTTTTTCTTTTTATGCTCGGCAAAGAAATTACGGAACTTTTGGGAATTCGGTATCCGGTGATCCAGGGAGCCATGGCGTGGATTGCCAACGCCGAACTGGCTGCCGCGGTGAGCAATGCCGGCGGACTGGGGATTATTGCCGCGGGAAATACGCCGCCGGAGCTCCTCGAAAAAGAACTGATGAAAATTCGTGAACTGACCGATAAGCCTTACGGCATGAACATTATGCTGCTGTCGCCCACGGCCCCCGCCGCCGTGGAGCTTGCGGCGAAATATCGCGTCAAAGTGCTGACCACCGGCGCCGGCAGCCCCGGAACGGTGATCCAGCGCATGAAGCCGCTGGGAACCATTATCATGCCCGTCGTGGCTTCAACGACGGTGGCGGTGCGGGCCGTGCGCCAGGGCGCTCAGGCGGTCATCGCCGAGGGCATGGAAGCGGGCGGCCATATCGGTGAGCTGACCACGACGGTGCTGACGCCTTTAGTTGCCGGCGCCGTGAAGGTGCCCGTCGTGTGCGCCGGCGGCATTGCCGACGGACGTGGCATGGCGGCGGCGTTCGCTCTGGGCGCAAAGGGAGTTCAGGTGGGCACGCGCTTTGTGTGTTCCAAGGAGTGTACGGCTCATCAAAACTTCAAAGAAGCTCTCGTCAACTCGAAGGAGCGCTGCACCGCCGTGACGGGTGAGCCGCTGGGGCATCCCGTGCGCTGCATTGCCAACAAGCTCACCAAGGAGTTCCTGCGCCTTGAATACGAACACGCGCCCCTTTCGGAAATGGAAAAACTGGGCACCGGCAGACTGCGTGCCGCCGTCGTGGACGGCGACGTCGTCATGGGGTCGGTGATGTCGGGGCAGTCCGCCGCCTTAGTACATGACATCCGCCCCTGCGCGGACATTATCAGATCCATGGTTTCAGAAGCGGAAGAAATTTTGAAAAATCTCGGGGCTCAGGCCTAGAAGGAGTTGTTGCCCTTGAAATACGCTCTCGTTTTTCCCGGTCAGGGATCTCAGACCGTGGGCATGGGAAAGGACCTTTGCGCCGCTTCGCCCGCAGCGAAGAAAGTTTTTGAAGAGGCGGACGCCGCTCTGGGGTTCTCCCTCAGCGACATCGTTTTTAACGGGCCCGAGGAGAAACTGGTGCTCACGGCCTACACTCAACCGGCCATTTTGACCATGTCCATTGCCGTCCTGCGCGCCCTGGAGGAAAAAGGCTTCAAGCCGGCTCCCGCTTTTGTGGCGGGACACAGCCTCGGCGAGTACACGGCTCTGGTGGCCAACGGCGTTTTGTCGCTGGCCGACGGCGTGCGACTGGTGCACAAGCGCGGAGCTTTCATGCAGGAAGCCGTTCCGCAGGGAGTGGGCGCCATGGCGGCCGTTATCGGCCCCGACGCCGATATCGTTTCGGCAATTTGCAAAGAGGCGGCTCAGGACGAAGTCTGCATGGCGGCCAATTTCAATACGCCCGTTCAGACGGTCATTTCCGGCCATACCGCCGCAGTGGAGCGCGCCGTCGCCCTGGCTTCTCAAAAGGGCGCGAAAAAAACGGTGATGCTGAAAGTCAGCGCTCCGTTCCATTGCACGCTGATGCGTCCCGTGGCGGATCGCCTTGTTGCCGAAATGGAAAACTGCGCCTGGTACGAGGGCAGCTGCCCTCTGGTGGCCAACGTTTCAGCGGCGGCAGTGACCGACGTGAAGGCCATTCGCGCCGGCCTCCGCGACCAGACGTACAGCCCCGTGCGCTGGGTTGAAAGCATCAGGACCATGCTGAACGCCGGTACGGAAGGGTTCATCGAGCTGGGCGCCGGCAAAGTGCTTTCCGGAATGATCAAGAAAATAGAACGCCGCGCTTCGGTGCTGTCAGTGGAACATCCCGAAGATCTCGACAAAGTTTTTTCGTTTGTCGAACAGAAAGCAGGGGACTAGCCCATGGCGCGCATTGCACTGGTCACCGGAGCCGGACGCGGCATCGGCCGCGCCGTTGCCAAAAGATTGGCCCATGACGGCTGCATCGTGGCCGTTAATTACCGTTCATCGGCCGAGGCCGCTCAGGCACTGGTCGACGAAATTGTTGCCGAAGGCGGAAAGGCTGCCGCCTTTGCCGGCGACGTCTCCAAAGAAGAGGACGTCAAAGCTCTTTTTTCCGCCGTCAGGGAGTCGCTGGGCGCCGTGGAAATCCTCGTCAACAACGCGGGCTGCACCCGCGACGGTCTGCTGATGAGAATGAAGGATCAGGACTGGCAGACCGTCCTTGACGCCGATTTGAAATCGGTGTTTCTCTGCACCCGCGAGGCCATTCGCACCATGGTTCGGGGGCGCTGGGGACGTATCATCAGCATCACCTCCGTGGTGGGGATTACGGGCAATCCCGGGCAGACCAATTACGGCGCCGCCAAGGCGGGAGTCATCGGCTTCAGCAAGTGTGCGGCCCGTGAATACGCCTCAAAGGGAATTACGGTAAACTGCGTCGCTCCGGGATACATCGACACCGATATGACCAAAGTCCTTTCCGATGCGGCCAGGGAGAGCATACTCGCCGCCATTCCCCAGGGCGCTCAGGGAACGCCCGAGGATGTGGCCAACGCCGTTTCCTTCTTCGCCCGGGAAAGCAGTTCTTACATTACAGGTCAGGTTCTCGCCGTTGACGGCGGGATGACAATGGCATAAAGCGGAACTTTATAAAAAGTCCGTACAAATATTTTGGAGGTGCTTTTAGCTATGACTAAAGCAGATGTGCTCGCTCGCCTGAAGGAAATTATCATTGACCGCCTTGACGTTGAGGAGGATCAGATCAATCCCGAAGCTTCCTTTGTGGAAGATCTCGGCGCGGATTCCCTTGACATTGTTGAGCTGATCATGGGCATTGAAGAGGAATTCGACATCGAAATTCCCGATGAAGACGCCGAGAAGCTCACCACCGTTGGCGAAGCCATCAACTATGCCTGCAGCAAGCTCGGCATTGAAGAATAACCGTTGAACGCGCGCCGGGAGAGCCGCTCATTTACGGCTCTCCCGGAATTCCGGGTTTAAAGATCTGCATTGACGCACCACCGCAGAGAGCGATCGCCCGCGCGGCGCAAGGAGAACTCAGAAATGAAACGAAGAGTAGTGATCACCGGGCTTGGAGTGATCAGCCCCGTAGGTACCGGCAAGGAAAAATTCTGGAAGGCCCTTGAGGCCGGAGAAAACGGCATTCGGAGGATTTCTTCCTTCGACGCCGCCGACTACAACGTGAAAATTGCGGGAGAGGTTATTGATTTCGACCCCACCCTTTATATGGCTAAAAAAGACGCCAAGCGGACCGATCGGGTCATTCAGTTTTCCACGGCCGCTTCGGCGATGGCGATGGAAGACGCCCAACTGGATCCCGCGTCGGTGGATCCGTGGAAATTCGGTGTGTATCTGGGCTCTGGAATTGGCGGACTTCACGCAAGCTGGGACGGCTACGAGGCCCTGTCTCGAAAAGGACCTCGCTTCATCAGTCCCTTTGCCATTCCCACCATGATCAGCAACATGACCTCCGCCAACGTGGCCATCAAATACGGCTGCAAAGGCCCCAACATGTGCGTCGTCACCGCCTGCGCTTCGTCCATCAACAGCATCGGCGAAGCGTGGTATGCCGTGCAGCGCGGCGATGCCGACGTGATGATCGCCGGCGGCGCCGAGGCCTGCGTCATGGGACTGACCGTGGGCGGATTTTCCGCCATGAAGGCGCTGTGCAGCACCTTTAACGACGACCCTGAGCATGCGTGCCGTCCTTTTGATAAGGATCGCGCCGGATTTATCGTCGCCGAAGGCGCCGGCGTCGTGATTCTCGAAGAACTGGATCGCGCCGTCAGGCGCGGTGCTCACATTTACGGCGAGCTGACGGGCTACGGCTCAACCTGCGACGCCTATCACATCACCGCTCCCGATCCCGAAGGCGCCGGCGCTCAGAGAGCCATGGAAAACGCCGTGAAACAGTCGGGTTGGGACGGAGTTGACCTCATCAATGCCCACGGCACCTCCACCCACCTCAATGAAATCATGGAATCTAGGGCCATCAGAGCTCTGCTGGGCGATAAGGCCCAAGAGACTTACGTCACCGCCACCAAGTCCCTCATCGGTCATACCCTCGGCGCCGCCGGAGGCGTGGCCGTCGTGGCGGCGCTCCAGTCCTTCGAACAGGGCATTGTTCATAAAACGCGCAATTATGTGACGCCCGATCCCGAATGCGACGTCAGAGTCGTCGCCGAGACGCTGTACGATCGGGACATTCGCCGCATCCTGGTCAACGGTTTCGGCTTCGGCGGCCATAACGGCGTCCTCGCCCTTCAAAAGTATGAGGGCTGATGTCCAAAAGCGATCAGGAGCGACGGCGGACTCTGGACGCCTTTCAGCGGCGCATCGGCTATGTCTTCAAGTCGCCGGAGCTTTTGGATGCGGCGCTGACCCATTCGTCCTACGCCCATGAATACGGGTTGGCCTCCTGGAACGAGCGCCTGGAATTCCTCGGCGACGCCGTGCTGGAAGTGCTCATCAGCGATGAACTCTTCAGGGGGCGAAGAGACGCCGGAGAGGGCGAACTGACGCGCGAAAGAGCTTCTCGCGTGCGCGAAGAAGTGCTGTCGGCCTGGGGACACGTTCTCGGCGTGGAAAAACTGCTTCGGGCGGGAAAGGGACAGCGCGGCAACGTCAGCGAGAATATGATCGGCGATGCCGTGGAAGCCATTCTCGGCGCTCTCTACCTCGACGGAGGACTGGAGGCGGCCCGTCCGTTCCTGAAACTGTGTCCGCAGGACGCCCTGCCGGAAGCCCTCGACCCCAAAAGCCGTTTGCAGATTTACTGCCAGGAACGCAGCGACGACTGTCCTGAGTACCGAGTGTTGTCGCGCACGGGGCCCGACCACAATCCGCGGTTTACCGTCCAAATTTTCTGGCTCGGCGAAAAACTGGGGCGCGGCCGCGGCGGCAACCGCAAAGCGGCGGAGCAGGAGGCGGCGCGTGACGCCCTTCGGCATTTGAACGCCGAAAGCCGTGCGATGGAAAAATAACGAACTCAACGACAGCCCCCTGCGGATAACGTGCCGCAGGGGGCTGTGCCGCAGAAAAACGCAGCTTCTCCGCTCTGAAACAACGCGGTGAAATTCCCGCAAATGAAGTTATAATTGAAAAGCAATGCAACCCATAAACGGAGGCACATCATGGAACAGATTGACATCGACAGAATAAATTCAGCGGGACAGGGCATCGGAAAAGCGGCGGACGGCCGCGCCGTATTTGTGGACGGCGCCCTTCCCGGCGAAAGCGCCGTTATCGCCGTGCGCCAGGAGAAAAAAAGCTACATCAGCGCCCGCGTGGAGCGCATCGTTACCGCCAATCCCCACCGTCGTGAGCCCCTTTGTCCCTGGTACCGAAGCTGCGGCGGCTGCCAGCTCCAACACGCCGATTATGCGCTGCAATGCCGCATCAAATCCATGCTTGCCGAAGACGCCCTGCGCCGCATCGGCGGCTTTGATATTTCTGCCTCCCCGGAGTGCGTTCCGTCCCCCGCAGAATGGGGGTATCGCAATAAAGCCGTCTTTCCCGTGCGCGCCCGCGGCCGTCGCGGAACCGTGGGATTTTACAAACAGAAAAGCCACGAAATCGTCCCCGTCACACGCTGTCCCGTCATCGGCGATCGGGCGAACAAATTGTACGCCCGCCTGAGAACCATGATCGAACAGGGCCAATTCAGCTGCTACGACGAACAGACCAATGAAGGCTGGCTGCGCCACGTGGTGATCCGCAGCGCCCGCGACGGCGAAGAACTGCTGTTGGTGCTCGTCGTGGCCGCGCGTCCCCGGGGAGCGGCGCTGACCTCTCTGGAAGAACTGTACGACCACCTCAAACTTCAATTCCCCGAACTGGTGGGACTGACTTTGAACATCAATCCCCAGGAGGGCAACGTCATCATGACGGGCGACACGCTGCTCGTCAAAGGCGAAGACCGCCTGGCCGAACGCGTGGGGCCTTACAGGCTTTGCTACGACGGGACCGCCTTTTTCCAGGCCAATCCCCGTCAGGCCCGTCGGCTTTTTGAATATGCCGCAAGCCTGGCGGAGGGACGAAACATTTTGGAACTTTACTGCGGCGTCGGCGCGCTGACCCTTTTTCTGGCGGAAAAAGCGAAGTCACTGACAGCCGTGGAATTATGGCCCTCAGCCGTGAACTTCGCACAGGAAAACGCCCGGTACAATGGCGTTGAAAATCTCCAAGTGATTCAAGGCGCGGCCGAAGACGTCATCGGCGAGGCCCGGCTTCGGGACGTCGACTGCGTCGTCGTCGATCCCCCGCGAGCCGGGTGCTGCAAAGAACTGATTTTGCGCATCGCCGAAAGCACCGTGAAGCGCGTCATCTATGTGTCCTGCAATCCTGCAACCCTTGCCCGGGACGCCGCCCTGCTGCGCGACGCCGGGTTTATCCTGGACACCCACAAAATACGGGTCTTCGACATGTTCCCCCAGACCAGCCATGTGGAGACTGTCTGTTTGATGTCAAGAGTGAAGGACTAAACGGTAGAGAAAAACTTTGAAATCAAAGGATTCCGAAGGAAAGTCCGAATATAAAAACGAAATGTATTGAAGCCGGAATCACCCAGGCAAGGCTTGCAAAGGAAATCAGTACATCCGCTCCCTACGCAAACCGAGTGATGCGCAGCAAGGAAACCATCGTCAACAACACGCTTGTCAAGATGATGGAAGCTTTGGGGTATGGTATAGAGCTTCGGTATGTGAAGCGAGAGGAAGAGTGATGGCATCAAGTAAAGATTATCTCGATTACATATTCGAACAGCCATTTGGTTTGGAGGATATTTAGATGGTTAGAAAGAATAGCAATGAATATCGTTTTGATAATAGAAAAAAGAAGCGCTTGATGGTTATAGCATTGGCGCTTTTGTTAGCCCTTGTGCTGTGGACTATATGGGGGAATGTAACTGTTGGTGTTACTCGTTATTGTATAACCAGTGATCGGCTGCCCGATATATTTGATGGTTATAAGATTGTCGTAGTATCAGATCTGCACAATGCACAGTTTGGTAGAGACAACAGTCAGATAACAAAAATAATAAAGAAAGAACACCCGGATATGATAGCGATAACCGGAGACTTGGTTGACTCAAACAAAACAAACGTTGATACAGCCACAGCCTTGGTACACAAGCTGATGCAGATCGCACCATGCTATTATGTAACCGGCAATCACGAAGCATGGATCGGTAGTAAGTTTTCTGAACTGGAAGAAAAGCTTCTTGATGAAAATGTTCATATTCTTCATGATCAGGTGATAAAATTAGAAAAAGGCGGTCAGACGGTACAGATTGCCGGATTAGATGATCCTGATTTTACAGACAGAGACTATGCGCTTCAACAAAGTATGCTTCAAACAAAGCTAAATCAGATGAACTTATCAGGGGAATATTGTATATTGTTGTCTCATCGTCCGGAGACTTTTGAGGCTTATGTTATGGAACATATTGATTTGGTTTTGAGTGGACATGCTCACGGCGGGCAATTCAGGTTGCCGTTTATAGGCGGTGTAGTTGCGCCCAATCAGGGATTATTTCCCAAATATGATGCCGGGATATATACCAAAAATAATACAACGATGATCGTCAGCCGTGGAGTAGGTAACAGTATCATTCCTGTTCGCTTCAATAACAGACCTGAAATAGTTGTTGTTACAATGAAAAGTGAATAAATTATATCAGTTTGCGGTGGACTTAGGCACTCATCCTCATACCATACTCTCAGTTTTATTAAAATCAAAGATGATCTGATCTCCGAGATGGATGAATATTGTGCGGATGATGGTGAAGCGCCTGGGTGGAGATTGAACTTGAGAATCGGAGCGGCAATTAAATAAATTAGGATTTTAAAGCGAGGTGAGTTCTTTTGAAAGAGTATATTAGGAGTTTAGAAAAAGAATTTTCTTTGATAGAAAATGGTTTCAAAGAGGAAGAAAAAAGAGCCTTAACCGATTATAAATCTAATGATAATGAATATATCAAGAATCTGGCATTTTTAGCTTATAAATCTGGCACATATCAAGTTGGCGATGCGCAAGCAGAGTGGAAAAGAACGGTCCGGACTGCCCGGCAAGAACGCTGAAGGAAGAAGAACTGAAAGCGGCGGTAGTGACGGCGGTAAACGATGCATGGACAAAGCGGGAGAGCGTCCTTCCGATGCTGAAAGAGAATATCCTTGCGGTAATCGGCGCAGGTGAGATTGAGAAAATCTCCCAAGTTGATCAGGACATCAAAGAGAAACAGGAAGAACTTTTGAAAGCCGGACGGGATGAAGAGATAATCGAAAGCATCGGTGATGAGATCTTAAACCTGCGGGAAGAAAAGCACGAAATCATGATGGAATCCGCTTTGAAGCAGGAACAGATAGAAAGAATGGAAGATATGACAGAGTTTCTCGACAAGCAGGTCAGGGAGATTACGAAATACTCCGAAGCCCTGGTCAGACGGCTTATCGAAAAGATTACGGTTTACGATGAGAAGCTGGTTGTGGAATTCAAATCAGGATTTGCGGTAGAAGTCGATGGATAAAAAGAATATATCAGGATAGGGCACCTCGTCAGGATATGGCGGGGTGATTTTTTTATGGAAATCATCAATACACAGTGGTATAATAAATTATCTTAATAATTAAAGAAAACGAGAACAAAGGAGCCTGACGTGCTTAAAAACAATATAGAATTTGATGTGAAAACGAAATGTATTGAAGCCGGAATCACCCAGGCAAGCCTGGCAAAGGAAATCGAAACATCCGCTCCCTATGTAAACCGGGTGATCCGCAGCAAGGAAACCATCGTCAACAACACGCTTGTCAAGATGATGGAAGCTCTGGGGTACGATATTGAGTTAAGATATGTGAAGCGAGAAGAATGATTTTTATGGAAATTGTATTAGTGAGCTGTAGGGAAAGTGTAACAAATGGAAATTAGATATATAACACATTCAGATGATAGATTGGCTATCAGCAAAATTTACGAAGATAGTTGGAAACATGCCTACAAAGGGATAATTCCACAAGAATATCTTAATTCAATTCCTGAGGGAAGATGGTCAAAAAACTTTGATATACCCGGATGGAAGACACTTGTTTGTATTGACGATGGAAAGTTTATCGGCACAAGCAGCTTTTGCAGATCCCGTTTTGAGAAGTTTTCTGAGTGTGGTGAAATCATTTCAATATATTTTCTTCCCGAATATATGGGAAAGGGCTACGGGAAGAAGCTTCTTGAAGCAACTATTTTAGAGATTAACAAGCTTGGTTTTGATGAGCTGTTCTTATGGGTGCTTGATGACAATATTGCGGCTAAAAATTTCTATGAGCATTTTGAGTTTCTCCAAACAGAGGATTATCTGGATGATACTATTGGGGGCAAAGAGCTTCGTGCAG
>CABTYW010000030.1 GCA_902489135.1 uncultured Synergistaceae bacterium | reverse complement strand
TCAGACGTGTGCTCTTCCGATCTCGCGCTCCGGCGGCTCCGGGCGCGGGCGACGGTGTAAAAATGCCGAAAAACAGTACACAGAGCAGAATACGTCTCAATGTTTTCATGGATACTCTCTCTCGTTTTATTTCAAGGATGTAATCAGGGCACAAAATTTTTGCGGCCGCGGCGGACAAATCAAACCCTCGATGATGGCGTTGAAAGCGAGAAAATTTCATGGCTTCACCACAAAAAATCGTTCTTCCGAAGGCAGGCTCATTGATCCTTTTGCGGCACCCATTGTGCCGGGGCGTCATATGTTTCAATTTATGGCTTATTCTAAAAGTTATTAGAAAACGACACAATTGGGAATTTTTTGATGCGTCTTTTATTTTACGTGTACGTTTCGGTGATACCGTTGAATTCGGAAAAAACACAGGAGGTGCGTTCTTTTATGAAAAACCTGTTCATCGGCGCGGCAATGGGCGCAGCTCTGCTGTCCATGCAGTCGGCAGAGGCAGCGACCTTCAGGAAGGTCGCTGAATTCGACGTTCCCGAGGCCAATCAGGCGGTTTGCGTTGACAAAGAGAATTTTTACGCCATCAACAACCGCACCATCGCCAAATACGAAAAGCACAGCGGCAGGCTCGTGGAAAAATGGGAAGGCACCAAGGACGGACAGATCAAGCACCTTGACAGCGGCCTGGTGATGGACGGAAAAATTTACTGCGCTCATTCCAATTATCCCCAATGGCCCATGACCAGCTCCGTCGAAGTCTGGGATGCCGCGACGATGAAACATCTGGCAACGCACAGCTTCGGCATTCACTGGGGGTCTCTGACGTGGCTTGACTGACATGACGGTTTTTGGTGGTCCGGTTTCGCGAACTATGAAAAGCCCTACGGGCCGAACAAAACTCCCTATGGCTTTAAGGCCTGCACCACCATCGTCAAATTCGACAAAAACTGGCAGTGGCAGGAAGCGTGGGTTCTTCCGCAAAAAATCCTCGAACGCCTGGACAACATGAGCAATTCCGGCGGTTCCTGGGGGCCTGACGGATATCTGTATCTTTCAGGCCATGATCCCATGGAAGTTTACAAGTGCAGACTCCCTCAGATGGGCTCCACCATTGAACTTGTGGAAATTCTGCCGCTGGACATCCGCGGTCAGGGCATTGCCTGGGACCGCAGCGACGTGAAAACCCTCTACGGAATTATTCGCGCCTCCAAAGAGGAAAAAGCCGCCGGAAAGACCCACAAAGTCACCGTTTCCGTCATGGAAGATTAAAAAACAACGACGGCACTGAAATTTACGGTGCTCCGCTGCGGAAATCCCGCAACGGAGCGACTTTGTCTCAATGGCGGAGGGGGCGCTTTAAATTTTTTCCCGCACGTCCGAGAACGCCGTCATTTCGCCTCAGGGGCGCACAACGTGCCGCATCTCAGCTTCCCGTCGCCAAACAGGCGTATTCTCGCGCTTTCAGAGCAGCGGCACAAAGTAGCTCTGTCTCCTCCATTGACAGGTAATGCCTTCAGGGGCAATGTCCGAAATCAAAATTCCTTCCACTTCGTCGCCGCAATGGACGACTCGGGTCTGAGGCGCGCCTTCCACGGCGACAACCGCCACAGCGCGTCTTCCATCGACGGCAATGGCTTTCACTGCCAAAGCCGGCCTGTACAAAAGCGCGGCATTTTCTTCGGGAAATTCTCGACTTTCCGCGTCGTTGAGGACGTTTTGAAGAGAAGCCATTCTCTTTTCAACGAAAGCTTCAAGACCTTCCGCCACGCGAAGTTCTTCGGGAGCGGCCTCCCGGAAAAGATCGGGGCCGTTCTTTAAAGGAACGAAGAAAGCCCGCTGAGACCAACCGGTGAAAACGACGGCAAAAAGGGCAAAACACCAGGAAACGAACCGAAGGGCAAAGGGAGATTTTCTGTGAAACTCCATCACGGGCTCTCCTTTCGGCAAAAGGCTTTCAGTTTGAGCTCAACGGCAAAGAGCGAGCTGCCCCAACGGTCGCCCTCCAAATGTTCCACCAACAGCAACTCACGGCGCGCCGTCAGCGCCGCCAGAAAACGAAAAAGTTCCTGCAGGGAAGCGCGCAGCGAGACCATGAGCTCCGCCGCATCGTCGTTATTCTGCACTTCAATCTGACAGGAAAGGCCGACCTCGGCGGCGCACTGTTCCACGGCCGCCCTGACCTCCGAAGGACTTCCCGCAGGAACCAGCGGAAGGTTTTCAATCCGCCGGATTTCTTCTTCCATCTCGGCGGCCTGCCGTGACAGACGTGTCGCGCGCGTTTCGTTCAATTCCGTCACGTTTCGGCAGCGGAGGGTCTGTTCCCGCACCTTTTTCACGGAGCGGGCCATGTGGAACTCCACCGCGACCGTCACAACCGATGCCGCGATGACGCCCGCAAGGATCAGAAGAGACGTTGAAATTTTCATCGTTCCATTCATTTCCGCGACGCCTCAAAACGGAGGTAGAGCGCACCGCCGGAAGCGACGCGCCGCTCCAGCGGGCGCAGCGGCCCATAGGGAAGGGAGCCCATCTTCCGCAGAAACAGATCGGGAGACTGCGGATCGGCAAAGAGAACTCTCACCTGTAAAATCTCCCTTCCCGCGGAGAACCCCTGCAGTTCCGCCGTCGGCGGCAGAGCGCCCTTCAACCGGTTCAAAAGTTCAAGCGCCGGAACCGCCTGTGAACCTTCCTCAAGCATTTTATTCCACAGCTGCAGCTGTCCGCGGAGTTCCGTGCAGCGTTCGGCGAGGCGTTCCGCTTCAGCGCCCGAAGCCTTCATTCGGGATAAAGCTCCGTCAAAGCGGCTTTTCAACCGCGGGGCCATGAAAAACGTAAACACCAGAAATTCAGCGGCACAAAAAATAACGATGATCAGCGGGAAAAAACGGGCGCATCGGGCTTTTAAAACGCTCAGTGCGCTCAGTTCATAGTTCTCGGGAATGACATTGAATTCAGTTTTCACGGCCCCACCTCATCAGCAACCCCATCACATCAAACCACTCCGCCTCACGGGGCGAGTTCCACCGAATCTTCTGCGCCCATTGAAGCGGCCTTTGCACCGCATCGGCAAGGACGGGCAGATTTTCAGCCCCGTCAGGCAGTTTTCCGGCCTTACAGAGACGCAATGAGGGAGGGGCAAAGCGCCGACGAATATAACTCAGCGTATCGATCACCTCGGCGTTCAACTCCTCGGCGCTTTTCAGGGAGCAGTTCAGCGTGCGGAACATCCACGCGGCGTTCCGCTTCAAAAAGACCAGATGAAGCAAAGCGTCCTGTCCCACGACCATCAGCACGGGAGCCTCTTCGTCTTTGAGAGCGAAAGCCCGCGCGCAGGCCACACAAAGCGGTTCCGCCACTGACACCCGACAGCGCAGCGATTTCAAGCTTTCCAGAAGCGCCGTCAACTCTCCTTTCTGACAGGCCGTGCCCAAAAGAAGCATCTGTCCCTCGGTCCTGCCGGGCAGCTCCGAAACGTCAAAAAGGGCTTCGTCATACGCCAGGGGAAAGAAATCTGAAAAACACCAGCGCAAAGCGCTTTTTGCCTCGCTTAAGTCGCCGACGGGCAGTTTTACAGTCTTAAAAAGAAAATCCGACGACGGAACGCCCAGTGCAAGCGGCAGTTTTCCCCAGCAAAAGCGAAGTTGGCGGCACAGACAGCTGCCGAGAGATCTGCCGTCAATCAGATGATCGCCGTGCACCAGCCCCGGCGGCAAAGCCATCTCCCGACCGTTGACGAGGGCAAGACCGCGGCCGTCTTGCAAAAGTTCGGCGTAGAGCGCCCGATCTTCTCTGAGGGAGAGCGCCGCGCCCTTTATATTTTTGTCCGTGCTCCACCGCAAGCCTCTCGCCTCCTAGGGTGCGCTGCGCACCAAAAGGATCTCACGCTCGCCGCCGCAGCCTCTCCAATGAACGGCGACGCGCCACGCCCTGGAACCGTCGGATTGGACGACATCCATGGAAATGCCGCGGGCAAAGGTTGGAGAGACGTTCTCATCAATCCAACGTTGCGAGGGCGGCCCGCCTTGCGCTTCGGCGGCATCCAAGCAGGAAAATGCAGCGTTCATCGCTTCATGCCGCAGACGCAGTTCCAAAGACGTTTCCAACGAATAATGAAAAAACGAAGAAACCGCCGGAAGAATCAGCGACGCCAGCGCCGCGGCGACCAGACACTCCACAAGGATAAAAGCCCGTTTTCTTCTCATGGCTGCAGCGAAAGCGATCGAATGGCCTCGATCATGGGCGTAAAGACCGCCAGCACCGCCATGGACGCCATGGCTCCCACAAAGAGAATCATTGCCGGCTCAAGGAGGCTGCAAAGCCGTTTCACTTCTTCTTCCAAACGGCTTTCATACCAGTCGGCGGCACGCTCCATCATCAAGGGAAGTTTTCCCGACTGCTCGCCGGCGCTGAGCAGCGGAGCGACCACCGGTGCAAAGAAAGAAAACGCGAAGGCGCACTCTCCCGGACTCTCGCCGCGCTTTGCCGCCGCCAAAAGCTCTTCGAAGGCCGCACCAACCGCCGTACTCCCCGCTGACCGCCCTGCCAGCTCCAAAGACCGAAGCAGCGGCACGCCGCTTTCAAGAAGCGTGCTGAGCAGGCGGGTGCTTTTCGCCAAACTGCTGTTGAGCAGGTATTTGCCGTAAAGCGGGACTTTCAGGGCCGCTTTTCCCAAAAACAGGCGCGACTCATGAAAACGACGGAACCCCCACAGCACCGACCACAGCACGGCGACGGCGACGGCCGAAAACGCCAGCGCCTTCGGAACGGCGGATCTCACGTCGAAAACTTTCTGAACGAAAGGCGGCAAAGGCAGCTCCATCTGAAGAAAGACCCTCTGAAAGCGCGGAAGTATTACGGAAAACAGCACCAATAAAACGCTCACTGAAAACAACAGCAATGCCAGCGGATAGGTCAGCGCCGATAACGTCTTTGAGCGGAGACGTTCCCTTCGCTCGCAGGTTTTGGCGATGAGCTCCAGCGATTGCGCGAGGCGCCCCGTTTCCTCACCCACGGCCAGAACGGTCACCTCAAAGTTCCGCACCAGACGGGCTTGGTCGGCCGCCTGGCTGAACGGCACGCCGCCTGCAACCATGGCGACCACGTCGCCGACTTTTTCGGCCAGCGCGCGTTTTTCACAGGTCCTGAGCGTTTGACGCAATGCCAGTTCCAGCGGTATGCCGGCACCGCACAGCGCCGCCAGACGACGGAAAAACAGCGCTTTGCGCGTCAGCGGAATAAAACGCCCCGGCCTCAGCCGCCCACGCGGCCGCGGAGCCGTGCGCACGGAGGTCTCGGCTTCGCCCAGAGGCTCCACGGTGAGCACCAGCGCCCCCCGCGACTTCAAAGCACGGGCAAGTTCCTCGGCGGAATCGCTCTCCTCCGTTCCATGGCACAGCGTCCCGCGAAAATCACGAATGCAATATTTAAAGATCATGGAACTCCTCCCCTGTTGTGCCTCGGCGGCGGCGAAGTTTCCGTCTCTCCCAAGTCCGCTCACAGGTTCTTCCTCAGCTCAACGAAAAAGCGAAAAAAAACGTCGGTGCCATACATTTTCTTCAGCACCATGGGCGCTGCCGCCCGCCCCTTTCTCAATCGTCGAGACAAAAACCGCCGCCCAAAACGGCTTCGGCTTCTTCCAGCCCTGTGACACCCTCCAGAACTTTTTGAAGCGCCGCGTCGCGCAGCGTGTTCATGCCCTGCTTCAGCGCTGCCGCACGAAGCTGCGCCGACGTGCCGCCGGAGGCGATAAGGGCAGCAATTTCGCTGCCGACGGGCATCACCTGAAACAGCCCGCACCGTCCGCGGTATCCCTGCTTCCCGCAGCGGGGACAGCCTGAAACGCGGTAAATCGGCGTGCCCGCGGTGATATTCGGTGCCAGCCCGTCGGGCGCCCGGCAGGGCTGACGACAAAACACGCACAACTTTCTGATGAGACGCTGCGCCAGCACGCCCCGTAACACCGTGGAAAGCAAATAGGGCGGCACACCCATGTCAATCAGGCGAAAAGGCGCTGAAGGGGCGTCATTGGCGTGAACGGTGGCAAGCACAAGATGGCCCGTGAGGGCGGCTCTGACGGCCAGCATGGCCGTTTCGCTGTCGCGGATTTCGCCCACTAAAATAATATCGGGATCCTGCCTGAGGATGGACCGCAGCGCCGTGCCAAAAGTCAGACCGCTTTTCTCGCTGACCTGCACCTGCGTCACGCCGGGAATGTGGTACTCCACGGGATCTTCTACCGCCACAGCGTTATACTGCGTCAAATTCAGGCGGCGCAGCATGGCGTAAAGCGTGGTCGTCTTGCCGCTGCCCGTGGGGCCGGTGTTGAGAATCAACCCGTTGGGACACTGAAGGAGCTTTTTGATCCTTTCCAGATCGTCAAAAGAACAGCCGAGATTTTCCAGTCCCAGCTGCGCCCGGCAGGGATCGAGAATTCGCAGAACCGCCTTTTCCCCGTAAACGGTAGGGAGCGTGGAAACCCTCAGATCCAGACTGCGGCCTTCAAAGTCTTTGACAATCCGCCCGTCCTGCGGCAGGCGTTTTTCGGAAATGTCCATGTTCGCCATGATTTTGATCCGCGCCGTCACTGATGGATGAGCCGCCTTAGCCAAAGGCAGCTCTTCGATAAGTCTTCCGTCAACTCTGAATCGGACGCGACTTTCCCGCTCTCCGGGTTCAATGTGAATATCCGACGCTCCTTCGCTGACGGCCTGCACGATAAGACCTTCCACGATGTCGGCGGCGGGCGAATTCTCCGCGGGAAGGCGAGGCGCCTCTTGATCCGGCGCCGACTTTTCGTAGCGTTCCGCAAGCATGGCAATCTTTCCGGTAAAGCCGTAGGCCCGGCGGATTTCCGCCGCCAGATCGTTGGCGGCGGAGGGGATCAGTTCGACGCTGTGTTGCGTCAAAGCCCGAAGTTCATCGGCGCACATCCAGTCCTGAGGATTTTGCGCCATCGCCACAAGAACTCCCGTCGGCGTGAGCTTCAACGGAAGAATTTGAAGGCGCTCCGCCGCGGCGCCGTCAACAAGTGCCAGCGCTTGCGGTGACGGATTGAGGCGCAGTCGGCATCCGGGATCTTCTCCGATTTTCATTGCTCTTCTCTTCCTTTCGCGCTCTCAGCGCCGGAGGGTGTAAATTATGCCGTGCAGCCGCCGCGCTGCTTGCCACTGCTCCGCTCCCGCCGGAGCGCTCACGGCGGAAACGGAACCGTCGGACCTGACGGCGGCCGCGCCGTCGGAGGTTACCGTCAGCGATCGAACATCCGCTGAAAGCGGAACCGACAGAACCGCTTTTCCCGACGTCACGTCAATCACCAGAAGGGTTCGCTGTCCGTCGCTCCATCCGGCGAGATAAAGCAACCCGTCAAAGCACAGCGCCGCAAAGGGCGAAGAAAAGCCTTCGTACAGCTGCCTCCATACGCAGGCCGCGCTTCCTTGTGAATTTTCGCCCCAGCGGGCGTTTTTCAAAGGCGCGGGAGCTCCGGCGACAACGGTGCCCGCCTGTCCTTCGGCGATAAAAATCGCCGTCAGTCCGCGGCGCGTGCGACATGCCAGCGGCGAAAATCGAGGCTTAAGGTCATTGAGGGCGCAACGCGCCCGCAGATCAAGTCGCGAGTCCGCCTGCCACACTCCTTGCCACCGAACAAACCGCTGAATTCCGCCCGATGCGTCACAGCACAGTATTCCCGACAAATCGCCGCTTCCATCCACAAGCCCCAAAGGCGTCAGCACCAGTTCATCGTCGGTGACGCCCCTGAGAGCTTCTCGAAGCTCGCCCCGCACAGCGTCAAAAAACAGCAGACGACCCGCAGTGCCGTACCCCGACGGAAGAATTAACGTCATTTCGCCTTGAAAAGACACCGCCAGCGGTGCGGCCTCAGTCAATCCCAGCTCAGGAGGCCCCATGAAATCAGCACTCACGGCAAAATTCTCTCCTTCGAAGGTCTCTTTGGCCCACGCCACCTCAGCTCCGTCCGCTTTCGGCCGCAGACAAAACAGCCCCCGTCCGCACCGGCCCAAGCTTCCCCACAGCAGCGGGCCGGACTCCCCGTCACTTTCAACGGTGAGGCCGCCGGTACACAGCAACGGAAGACAATCGCGCCGCGCTTCCAAAATATATTTCAACCGACAACAAGCCTGTGGAAGAAGCAGGCTCCACCGACAGCGTCCGGTGCGTGCCGACAGGGCGCAGAGAATTCCATCGTCGCAGAGCACATAGAGAATTCCCTCGGCCAAAGCCATGGACGCCGGAAAAGGAGCCCCCATTTTCTTGTTTTTCAACAGCGCCGACGCCTCGTTCCACAGACGTTGGTCCAAGCCGCAGATCTCAGCCAGTGCGGGGTCAAAATTTTCAAGGGGCTCTGCATCCCAACCGGCAAAACCTCCATCCCGAAAAGCGGGACGCAACACGTCCCGCGGCACGAGCGTTGTCGTCTGCCACAGCACAGATTGGGAAGGGGCACCGGCTTCAAGGCGCACTTTGCGCACGGCGCCTTCGTCCCAGGGGCTGCCCCGACGGCGCAGGGGCACATAGGCAACGCGGCTGCCGCTCTCGACGGCCGTCAGCGGCGTTCCGCAAACTTCCCAGTCCACGGCCGTGCTCAAACTTTCCAAAGGGCGAGAGATCATCGCCGAAAGCGGGATTGCGCAGCGACAGGGCGCCGCGCTCAAAAGAAAAATGAGGGGAAATATCAGAAAGCTTTTCATCGCTCCAGCACCATCACCCGTTCAAAGCAGACCTGACGGGACGGAACGGTTCTTGCGTCGTCCTTCAGGTGCGCCGTCACCACCAAACGCCATGCGCCCGTCTCTCCCCCCATGTCCTGTACCGCGTGGGCGTTCACAGAGTCAAAGCTTTGACGAAAGGCTGCCTCATCGGGGCTCAGCACCAACGATGGCGGAAAATCGCGCGCTTTGCCGAGCGGAATGTTCTCCACGGTGAACAGGCACCATTGAAGCCGCGTCGTCACCTCAATGCCCTCCGAAAGACGGGAGGCCACCTTCGAAGGCAGCGAAAGCTCAAGTCGCTGCGGGCCGTCGCCGCCGCCGATATGAAAAATTTCAAAAGATCCCGACGGTCCGGCAGGCCTGTGGAGCTGAACCCACTGCGTTGCCCGCATCAGCGCACCGCGGGCGGCGTTTTCGAGTTTGCAGCGGATCAGGAAATCTTCCGTTTGGCGCTGCAGCGCCGAAAGACGAGGCAAAAGAATCAGCGACAACCCTCCCAGCGCCGCCAGGGTCGCAAGAAGAATGACGAGAGCACTGCCGCGCGCTACAGACCGATTTTCCACGTTCGAAAGACCTCCGTCGTCCCGTCGGATCGAGGTGATTGAAGCGACACCTTCACCGAAAGAAGGCGCTCCGGGGACACCTTGAACGCCAGACGTTCAATGCCGTTGAACAACGGCTGCGCGCCGCTGCTGTCGCAAAAGTCGGCGTAGACTCTGCCGCCTGAGGCATAAATGACCAGTGCCTGCAGGCGACACACCGGCGTTCCCCAGGGAATGAAGGCGTCTTCGTACGCCGAAACCATGGGCCTGTCGGAAAGGGCGTCTCCCGTAAACCGAAGGGGCACCTCCGTCCCTGGAAAGAGCAGCCAGCTCGCCGCGCTGAAAATTTTAACGGAACTCTCGCTTTTGACGGACGACGACAGATACAGCCGCGTCCTCTCGCCCCTTTCGATCCGAAAAGGGCGCACGACCACTTGCCCCGTGGGCACGGCGGCGAGAATTCTCAGCGTATTCCCCCAGCCGATTCCAGCGGAGATAAAGCCCTTGCCGTTCAAAGCGTTTCCCGCCGTCACAGCCGTCTTCCAAAGTGACCAGGGAGGCATGAAGTTCAAAGCGGTCGGCGGTGAAAAAAGATCGGATTGCCAGCGCTCGGGCACGCCGACGCCGCAGTGTTTGATTGCGTTGTCAAGAAAGGCCTCAAGCCGCTCGGCGCTCTGTCGCGAAACGTCGGCGCAGTCATTGTACGTTCGTTCAAAGCACTGAGTGCAAAGGGACAGCGTCTGCACCGCGGCCCACGCGACGATGAGCATCAGAGGAATGGACACAAGAATTTCGACAACGGTCATCCCGGGAGAGCGTCTCATGGTGCGTGCGTCCTGAAGAGTCCTGTGCGCCTTCACGAATTCGGCGGCCAAACGACGCCTTTCACTCCTAAAGACCTCGCCGCTCAAAAAAAGTTTAAATTTTTTACAAAGTGACCGCATCGATATGAAAAAAGGAGACACGAGATGCTCGTGCCTCTTAAAAATGTGCGTTATTTGCGCTCACAGAGCTCAAGAAGCACTCCGCCCGTCGCTTTGGGGTGCAGGAAGGCGATCATGGCGCCGCCGGCGCCGCGACGAGGCTTCTCGTCAATGAGGCGCACGCCCTTGGCTTTCAGCTCTTCAAGGGCCTTTTCAATGTTCTCCACGCGTACGGCCACGTGCTGAATGCCGCCGCGTCCGCCGTTTTTCTCCATGAACTTCGCGATGGGGCTGTCGGGAGCGGTGGGCTCAAGAAGCTCAAACTCCGTGTCTTTCACGGGGAGAAAGGCCGTCTTGACCTTCTGTTCCGCCACTTCCTCAACGCCCTGACAGGTGACGCCGAGAATGCCTTCCCAAAACTTCAGAGCTTCGTCGATACAAGGAACAGCGATGCCGATATGATCAATAACCTTCAGATCCATTTGAGACTCCCCTTTGTTCAAAAAGTTTGATGTTTCACCGGCATCATAGCAGAAAAAAATAAAGGAAGAAAGGCCATTTTGATGAAAGGTCGTTTTACAGACACCCCAAAAGTTCCGTCCCGAAAAATCTTCGAGTCAGCGCGCCGCCCCAAAGCAGAGCCGCAGCCACGCCCGTCGCCAGAAAAGGAGCCAGGGGCACTCGGTCACGACGGCCGACTCGACGCGCCGCCAGCAGCACCGAAGCCGAGATGCCTCCGATCATCAGGCCGAGGTACAGACTTAGCAGGGCAAGCTTCCATCCTAAACAGGCACCGAGGCCGCCCATCATGCGGGCGTCCCCCCGTCCCATGCCGCCTCGGCTGACAAGGATAATCGCCGCCAAGGGCAGCCATCCCGCCGCCGCTCCCATAAGAGCGCACGTTATCCCCGCTCCTCCCTGCCCCGCGGCTCTGATGAGCAGCGCCGCGGCCAGCGAAAAAATCACGACCCGATCATAAATATAACCGTTCATGAGATCGGTCAGGCCGTGAAGCAGCGCAAAGAACAGAGACGTCGCAGCCAATGCCCACGGCACCCCGTACCGCTGCAGCGGCATCGCCGACAGCACAGTGCCGCACAGCAGTGCGCACGCGACCATAAACCACGGCGCATCGAGACCGTCCCTTCTCTCCGCTTCGGTCAGCCGGACAGCGCAGCGCCACGCCGCAACGCCCTCGACGGCGCCCAGCAGCACCACGGGAAACCGGCCGAAGACGCTCATTTAAACAAGGGCAGCAGCGCCTTGAACTGCGGCGTTCCCGCTCTGCCGAGAAGCTGATAGACAATGGACTCCGTGGGCAGCACCGCGGCCCCAGCGGCCAGCAGATTGTCCATGGCCAGATTATGATGTTCGCGTTTCCGACTGCTGCAGGCTTCTTCCGCCGCCACCGTCACAAATCCACGGCGCAGGAATTCCAGGGCCGTCGCCAAAACGCAGATATGGCTTTCAATGCCGAAAATCACCGCCTGACGCCGCCGCAGAGCGGCGAGCGCCTCTTCAAACCCCGGCGCACCCCAGCAGGAAAAAGTCTTTTTTGAAAAAGTTCTCTCCGGCACAAGAAACTCGGCGAGCGGTTCAACCGTCGCGCCCAGTCCGGCGGGATACTGTTCCGTCGCCAGAACGGGAATATTCAGCGTTTCAGCGCAGCGCAGAAGGCGCAGAGCTTCATTCAGAACCGACGTCTTGCGATCCATGGCGGGAAGCAGCCTTTCCTGAAGATCGACCATGACAAACAAACAGTTTTCAGCGTTGAGACATTGCGGCTCCATCGCGTACCTCCTGAAATATTATGATTTTTATTATCTCACATTTCCCTCATCCGAGAAAGAAGCACCAAAGTGTGGTATGCTTATAAGAGCTTGCCACGCACTTGGAGGCCAAAATGGACAATAACGACAAACAAATTCCCCTGACCGTTCACTCGCTGATGCGCAGCATCAATAGGCCCGACTATCCCGATTACATCGCCCGACTGCTGGTGCAGGTCAAAGGATGGCTGACCCGAACCTTTGTGATTGACGGCATGGAGCTGCCCTATTGGGAGGCAGTCCGCGACGATCCCGAGGCGCTTTACGACGAGCTTTCATGGATAGACTCCCAGGCGGCGCTGCTTCCCGCGGCGCTTCCGCCCGAGCCGAAGCCCGAGGCCGTCGTGCTGTACCTCGGCGAAGCCGATCTTACCGACGCCCTGCGGCTGGCCGTCGATTACAGCCTCATCTTCTCAAAAAATCGCTGCCGCCGCGTCTGGATCATCTCAGACTGCTGGATTCCCTTCGACGTCTATGAATATGCCGACCACATCAGAGTTATGGAGGAACAGGGCGTCGCCCTCAGATTTATGGTGGTGACCCCCTGGGGGTGGCTGGAAATTCCGGCAGCCGCCGTCGGCAAACTCCAGATCCCCGGATCTTCCTCATCGGACGGAGGAACGGGACGCAACCGCAGGAAAAAAGAAGACGATTAAAGCCACCAAAAACGCAATTGACGAAACGCCTCAAGTGCGGTACAATTCCCGACGTGTCCGGGGTGTAGCGCAGCCTGGTTAGCGCGCCTCGTTCGGGACGAGGAGGTCGGAGGTTCGAATCCTCTCACCCCGACCATGCGGACATCCACCCTCGGCAGGCGCCGGGGGTTTTTTTGACTGCGCGCGAATATATTGACTTGCCCCGCTTCGCACGATAAAATTAAAATTGCAAAGAGGTGAAGACGATGAAAGAGGCGCAGGATAAAATCGTCGCTCAGAACCGCCGGGCACGCCACGATTATTTCATCGTCGAAACCTTTGAGTGCGGCATCGTCCTGACAGGCACTGAAATCAAGTCGGTGCGCGACGGGAAAGTCAATCTCAAGGACAGCTACGCCAAATTCGAGCGCGGCGAACTGTGGCTCATGAACGCCCACATCTCCCCCTACGAAAAGGCCAGCTGGTACCGGCACGACCCGCGGCAGAACCGCAAGTTGCTCATGCACCGAAAAGAATTGCGACGCCTCAGCGCCAAAGTCAAAGAAAAAGGGCTGACGCTTATCCCTCTCTCGATGTACCTCAAGGGAGGACGCCTCGCGAAAGTCGCTTTGGCTCTCGCCCAGGGAAAGAACGCTCATGACAAACGCGACGCCATTATGGAACGCAGCGCCAAGCGTTCCGTCGCCCGCGAAATGCGCAACAGAAGCGCCCTTTAATTTGCAGACCTCACCTGCCTCATCATTTTATTAACGGGGGCGATCAGGTTCGACTGGTATGGTGGAAGTCTGGGAGCAGGCCGACCGACGGGCGCAACCCGTCACCAAAAAGAAACGACAACAACTACGCACTGGCTGCTTAATTAAGCAGTCGCCCGAATGATGAAGAGCGCCCGCATAATCAGGAGGGCTAATCACAGCGAGCGGCGTACTGTCGCGGAACGTAGAGATTTGGCAGCTGTTTTGTCGATCACAGCGCCATTTCTGCGAAGAAAAGAAATCGACTAAGCCTGTAGCGCCCATTCATACCCATTATGCCAGGACCGGGGTGCGATTCCCCGCGCCTCCACCATTTTCATTATCACAGGTTCTCACCCATTCACAAGTCTTGATAAATCAAGGCTTGTGAATTTTTATTTCCGCCTGCTTTCGCGCAGGATTAGACTTTTTCAAAAAAACAGAAGACAAAATGGGAGATCATATTGAAGAAAAAGCGTCACGGGAGACTAAGGAGGAAAAAATGACGCCGCTAGCTGAAAAAGCCGTAAAAGCGCTTCGCCCCGAAAAAAACGGTACCGCGTCTGCGATGATGATTGTCTCTATATTCTCGTGGATGCGAGTGAAAAAAAGTTTGGCTTTTTCGCAGGCGTGGAAAGAACGGACGCGAGCCGGTCATCGGGGAATGGCCGGAGAGGTCGTTGAAAGAAGCCCGGCACAAACGCGAAGAGAGCCGCCATCAGGGCAACGCCTATATTCCGCATTCAATGACGTTTCGCGACGTCGCCATCGAATGGCTCAAACGAAAAGTCGTTCCTTCGCAGGGGCGCTCTCACGTAGCGCGCCAGATTTGGCGGCTTGAACATTTAGCGCGCCCGGCGCAGGCTGCCGGTCTGCATGGCGTCGATCAGAGCATAGAGCCGCTCGCCCGAGGGGTCGGCCAGTACAGGGCGCAGGTTTGTGCCGCACCGGCTCCTGAGGTCTGTTAAAGAGCTGCGCAAACTTTGGGTGCGGCGAAGGTCTGCGGCGCCGCCGATGTTGGCGAAGGTGAGCTGCCGCGGAGCGCCGACGCTCAAATTTTGCAGTCCTACGCCGATGAGCCGTACGGGACTTTTGTCAACGTAATTCAGCAGCGCAATAGCGGTCTTCCAGATTTCGAAGGGATGGTCAGTGTCCTCGCCGCTGTGCGACCGTGTGATGGTGCGCATGGTACCGTAGGTCAGTTTGAGCGTCACGGTGCGCCCCGAGAGGCCAAGACGGCGTAGCCGCGCACCCACTGCAACGGAAAGCAGCAGAAGGACGTCGCGAAGGTAGAAAAAATCGGCGGTGTCCCGCTGAAAGGTTACCTCGCGGCTCACCGAGCGGGCGTCGGTCTCTTCCCAGGGTTCCACGGGCTCATCGTCGATGCCCAGAGAAAGCTGCGCCACCCGTCGTCCCGTCTTTTCGCCCAGAAGCGCCGTCAGGCGGGCACGTTGCTTTTGAAGACCGCGCACTGTGGAGATGCCGGCCCGGCGGAGCTTTTCGGCCGTTCTCTCGCCCACGCCGTAAAGCACGGTGACGTCGCGGTCGATGATGAGTTCCACAAAATCGCGGGGGGTGAGGATTTCAAAGTAGCCGTCGGGCTTTTTTTCTTCGCTGGCGAGCTTGGCCGACGTCTTTGAATAGCCCACGCCCACGGAACAGGTCAGCCCAGTCTCCGCGCGGGTGCGCGCTTTTATGAGGCGGGCGACGCGGGAAGCGCCGCCGAAACGCCGCATGGAACGTGTGACGTCAAGATAAGCTTCATCGAGAGCCACATATTCCACGGCGTCGGCGTAGGCGCTCCAGATGCGGTGAAGCTGAGAAGAAGCGCGACGATATTTTTCCCGATCGGGGCGCATAAAAACCGCCTGCGGACAGCGACGCTGCGCCTCTTTGATGTTCATCGCCGAGCGCACGCCGAAGGCCCGCGCCTCGTAGCTGCAGGTGGCAACCACGCCGCGTTCGCCGGGCAATGCGCCGATGATCAGAGGACGGCCGCGAAGCGAAGGATGGTCGCGAAGTTCCACCGAAGCGTAAAACGCGTCCATGTCCACATGGATGATCCTCCGGGTCAACGGCTTCGCCTCCCTTTCCCTTTTATGTGAGCACCATGATAATTTATATACTTAAAGTCTACCCACCAACCTGCAAAATGTCAATGCGCTCCACTCAGCCGCCAATCGCGCCCTTGAACGGCACTACATCTGCGGCTGATGCAAAACCGGCCATGCCGAACTTGCGACGAGCCACGCTCTTAGGCGGCACGATCTTCTATCGCGCGATACCGAAACCCCATCGGGCAACAGGGACATGTCGGCGCCACAATCCACGGGAGGACAACGCCCCCGGCAAGGACGCTTGGGTAGAAGCCGAACGCCATGCTCCGCCTCGGGCGGCGGGGCTTCGGGCACGCGTGAAATTTTGAAGCCGGTGGCCGCGCCGCGGCGCCGGCGCCGAAGTGCTCCGGGGAGATGTAATTGCCCTCGGGCGCTTTTTTGTGTCGTTCACACCAAACCTCTTTCGGGCGGCGAAAAACCTTCTCGGCAAAACGGCCATTTTCAAAAACGCCGCGTCTCCGGCGTCACGGGCCGCTTTACGTCGGTTCCATTCAGTGAGGCAGCGATGAGATGCCCATGAAGACAACGCTTTTTCGGCACGCTTTTCCCTTGGGTGAAGGAGCGGGACGTTCTCGTTTTCCAACCGGCAAAACAAAAAAACGCGGGACGAACGAAATTTACATGCCATTTTTTTAACATTATGATAAAATAGCATTGCTTTTATGTTTTTAATGAAAGCACACCTTTTCGGTGCAATATTATTGGGGAGCGTGATGTCGATGTCGTGGAGTTTTGCGGAAAACGTTTTGTCTCTCAAGTTTGACGCACTGTGGACTACCGCCGTGGCTCTGCTGCTGCTTATCCTTGGCTACGGCCTTCGCCGCCGTCTTCGGTTCTTTGAAACGTTCTGTATCCCGGCACCTGTCGTGGGCGGGTTGATTATGGCGCTTCTGGCGCTGTTCCTGCACCACAACGGCGGAGCTTCCATCAAGTTCACCACGTCTCTGCAGTCGCCCATGATGCTGGCCTTCTTCACCACCGTCGGCATCGGCGGCAGTTTGGCGTTGTTGCGCCGCGGCGGAAAGGCGCTCATTGTCTATCTTGTGTTCTGCTGGATCCTCGCTGTGCTTCAGAACGGCGCGGGCGTCGCTCTGGCAAAGCTTTTCGGCATCCACCCGGCGCTGGGCGTCATGGCGGGCGCGGTTTCTCTCGAGGGCGGCCACGGTGCGGCGGCGTCCTTCGGCCCGCTCACTGAAAATCTCGGCGTCGCCGGCGCGGCGGCCGTCGCCATCGCTTCGGCCACCTACGGTCTTATCGCCGGCGGCCTGCTGGGCGGCCCCGTCTGCAAATGGCTTATCGAAAGAAACCACGTGGACATTCAGGCCAGCGATGACGCCATCTATCAGAAGAGCGCCTCCGAAGTGATGAGCGAAGGCGGAAGCAACGAAGTCACCGCCGACTCCTTTATGAAGTCGCTGTGTCTGGTGCTGGTCATTATGGCTTTGGGATCGCTGCTTTCGGGCTATATCGCCGGATACACCAAGGGAACCAACTTCAGCCTGCCGGGCTACGTCACCGCCATGTTCGTCGCCGTGATTTTCCGCAACGTCAACGACCACGTTCATCTGGTCAAGATCAACACGCGCTGCATCAACCTGATCAGCGACGTCGCCTTGGGCGTGTTCTTGACCATGGCCATGATGAGCCTGCGCATCTGGGATCTTTACAACCTGGCGCTGCCTCTGATGGGAATTCTTCTGCTTCAGACGCTTTTGCTGGTGATTATGGCGATCTTTATTCTGTTCCCGCTGCTGGGCAGGGATTACGACGCTGCCGTCATGTGCTCGGGATTTATGGGACACGGTCTGGGTGCCACGCCCAACGCGGTTGCCAACATGGGCGCCGTCTGCGAACGCTATGGCGTCATGTCTCACAAGGCATTTCTCATTGTGCCTCTCTGCGGCGCGGTGCTCATCGACCTGGTGGGACTGCCCAATATCGTCTGGTTCATCAATTGGTGCACGGCTTCTCCCAAGTAAACACCCTTCGGGCAAATTTCAAAATCAAGGGGCGTTCGGCGCCGCCCTTTTTCTGCGACGCGCTGTAAACGGTCTCCGCGGCCATCGGGGGCGCGGGGGCCGTTTTTTCGTCGAACGGGAAATTTTTGAAAACCGCGCCGTGGTCCCTGCTCCGTCCATTTATTCAGCGGCGGGACTCCATGTGATCTTCGCACACAAAAACACGGCCGCCTTTTTGTAAACCCGACGTGAAGTGGGCGCTTTTTTCCGACCTGTCCTCTCTATGCTAGAATAGGGCGGAATATGTGGACGGAGGAGGATGACGACAATGAACAAATCTCTGCGGCGTCTTTTGGCCGCGGCGGCTCTCGTGCTTTTCTGCGCGGTTCATGCCCGGGCGCTGGCGCTGGGGACGTTCAACATTGAATATTTTGACGTGAGCGGAAGCCGGCGCTATGTGCCGTCGGACTGCGAGGCCCTTGCCCGCACCATAGCGAACTGCGGCGCCGACGTTCTGGCTTTGCAGGAAATCGAGGGCAACGCCTCGATGAGGTATTTTGTGACCAACTATCTGCGGGGCTGGAAGTACGTGGGCAACGACACGGGAAGCAAACAGGATCTGTACTTTTTGTGGAACCCCGCCAAAGTGGCAATGATCGGCGACGCCGAAGTTTATTTTTCCAACGCGTCGGGTCGATACAACGGCCGAAGCTACCGTCTCTTTGACCGCCCTCTTTTGGTGGGGCGCTTCAAAGACCTGGAAACGGGACACCTGTTCACGCTGGTCAACGTCCACCTGAAAAGCATGAGCACCCGCGGCAAGGATAACAAGGGCGAAGCGACGAAATACAACGAGGCGAAGCGCGCCGCCCAGGTAGCCAAGCTGAACGCACTTGTGGGCTCTTTGAAGGGGCCGGTGTTCGCCCTGGGCGACTACAACGACGCCGCTCCCAAGGGCACTTCCTTTCCTCTGATGGGGCTTGAGCGCGGCTTCAGTTACGACAACAAAAAGAGCAATCTGGACTACATCGGTTACAGCGGCATTGACCGCACCTCTCAGTGGCGCGTCTATGAAACGGAAAGCCGCATTCCACGCCGCTCCACGAAGAGAGCGGACCATCCCGACCACGATGTGGTCGTTCTCGATCTGGAAAAAGACGGAATGAAGCAAAATCCCTGAAGGAGGATGGCAGAACGTGCATCGGCGCATGATAAAACTTCTCGCGGCGTTGTGGGCTCTCGGCGCAGCGGCTACATGGGGGAGCGCCTCCGCTTCGGTAACGGAACGCATCCTGAACTATGACGTCTCGGCCCGGATCATGGAGGACGCCTCTCTGAAAATCCGCGAAGATCTCACCGTCATGGTGACCAACGACAGAATCAAGAGGGGCATCGTCCGCGCGTTCCCCGTGGAGTACCGCGACGCCCAAGGGCGGACGGTGACTGTGGGCTTTAACGTGCTCTCCACGGTTGTGGACGGCGTGCCGCTGAAATGGAACCTGTCCCGAGAGGGCCGCGCCGCCTTGGTGCGCATGGGCAGCCCCGACGTGACGCTGAAACCGGGCGTGCATCGCTTCGTCCTCGAATACGTGACGACAAAGCAAATCGGCTTCTTCGAGGATCATGACGAGCTCTACTGGAACGTCACGGGCAACCGGTGGAAGTTCCCCATTCTCAAAGCCTCATTCTCGCTGAGCCTTCCCGGTTCGCCGCCCGGCCGGGGATTCAGCGCAGTTCAGTGGTACACGGGACCTGCCGGGAGCCGCTCCCGCGACGGTGCCGTGAGAAACGGCGACGGATCCGTCTCCTCCACAACGCCGCTTGCTCCCGGCGAAGGACTGACGGTGGTCTACGCCTGGCCGAAAGGCATTGTGAACAAGCCGCTCCCCGGACCGGGCGAGAGAATAAAAGAGACGCTCTTCGACGCAGCCGAACCTCTGGCCCGCGGCGTTCTGTGGATCGGTACGGCATCAGCCCTGTTGTGCGCTTTGGCGGCGCTGCGCCGGGCAATTGAAAACCGCCGCGGCAAAAAAACCGTGATGCCGCTGTTTCATCCGCCCGCGGGTATGACGCCCGCTTCGGCACGGTACATGAACCGTCTGAAAGCGGACAACGGCTGTTTCAGCGCCGAGATCATCAATCTGGCCGTGTCGGGAGAGATCAAAATTCTGCGCCCCTCGAAACATTCCTTCAGCCTTCAGTGGCTGAACCAACGCAAGAAGGGAACTCTGGACCCCATGGACGTGGCCATCTCCAAAGCGCTGTTCCCCGACGGCAAAAGCGCCGGCATCGTGCTGCCCGTGACTGATGACAGCCGTCACCTTTTTGCCTCCGCCCGCGACATCATGAAACATCGGCTTGAAAAAACGGGAAAATCGCTTTTCTCAGTGAACAGCCGTCTCGTCTACGGCATCTACGCCTCGCTGTTCTTGAGCGGTCTGCTCGTCTCTCTCCTGGACGAAGGGATTGGAGGCGTCGCTCCGGCGACGGCTGAAGCGGCTTCAACGACGTGCGCTCTGTCCGTTTTTTGCTTTTTCTGGGCGCGGTTGCGGGCTCCGGGCAAATCGCGAAAAAGCATCACCCGAGCTGTTTTTCTGGGATTTGCCATGGCCCTTTGGATCTCCAGCGCCTTCCCTCTCCTGGCCGACGGCCGTTTCACGCCCCTTGAGTGCATCAGTGCGGCCCTTTATGTTTCGGGGATTCTGCTCAGTCCCTTCATGTATACCTTGAGCGACGCCGGAAAAGAGGCGGTCGCCGCCGTTGAGGGATTGAAAATGTACATCGGCGCCGCGGAAAAGAACCGCCTTGAGTTTTTCAACCCGCCCGATGACACGCCTCAGGTCTTTGAACGTCTGCTTCCCTACGCCGTGGCTCTTGACTGCGTGAACACATGGGCTGCGCGTTTTGAAAACGTCCTGGAACAGGCCGGCTACAGCCCCGACTGGTGTCAAGACCGCCAACTGGATCAAGGCGGCATAGCCGCTTTAAGCGCAGCTCTGACGGCTTCGTCGCTGAACAGTTTCGCCTCGAACTTTTCAGACTCTCTGGGCGCCGCCATGACCCCGCCCGGCTCATCGTCAGGCCTGAGTGACGACAGCGAAAGCGGCGGAGGCTGTTCGGGAGGCGGGGGAGGAGGAGGAGGCGGCGACGGCTGGTAAGCGCCGCGGACCATTAAAATTTAGCCGTCGAAAAGCGGTGAAATCGACCATGTGGGCGCACATCCTTTTTGCCCGAGGAACTTTGCTTTTTCTGCACCAAACGAAAATTGGGGAGCGGCTCGTTGAGCCGCTCCCCAATTTTCAACGCTCGGCACTGAAGGAACGATCTATGCCGCTCTCTTTCTTTTGAACTTCCACCAGGCCGGGTTCACCCTTAAGATGGTGGTGCCGCCCTCTTACCGCGACGCTGCTCCCCACAGAAACTTTTCGCGGTTATTTCTCCGCGGCCTTTTGATTCTCTAAAAAATTCACCGCAAGGTCGGGGAAGTCGGTGAACAGTCCCGTGGAGCCCGTATGGTTGAACAGCGCGTCATACATCTGGTTCACGTCGGTGAAATAGGAAGGCAAAGCGTCTTTGCGAACGGTGTAGGGATGGAGTTCCAGGTCGGTCGTGGCCACGTCTTCCACCATGGGCGTGTATTTGATGTCGCCGGGCCTGGAGTTGACGTCGTCGATGAGCATATACCAGCCGGGGCCCACGCCGTCGGCATACTTGGCGATTTCGGCCATGGCGCCGTTCTTGAACATCCAGTCGTAGTCATAGTTGACCCACTGCCCTTGGGCGTTTTTCTCCTCGGTTTCGTGCCAGTCGGTGTAGGCGATGAGCTGAACCAGTTTGATGTCCATGTCCATTTTCGGCAGAAGTTCCGTCTTGATGCGTTTCAATTCGTTGAAGTCGAAGGTCTGCAGGTAGACAGGATCGGTCTTTTTAGTGTAACCGTATTTTTTGAGGACTTCCAGGGTCGCCGCGGCGATGTCCTTGCCTTCTTTGTGGTGCAGCCAAGGCGCTTTAATCTCGGGATAGATGCCGACGGTTTTGCCCGTGGATTTTTCCAGTCCCTGAATGAACTCGATCTCGTCTTCGAAGGTGTGAATGACGAAATGGGACTTCCACATGGGGAAACGGTTGGGATAAACCTGAATTTGTTGGCCGTTTTCGGTCTTGAAGTTTTCAGTCATTTCCAGAGTTTTGATTTCGTCCAGCGTAAAATCCATCACGTAGTAATGGCCGTCTTCGCGTCGGCGATCGGGGAATTTTTTGGCCACGTCGGTCAGGCCGTCAAGGAAATGATCGTGAATGACCACAAGACGATCGTCTTTGGTCATCACCAGATCCTGTTCCAGATAATCGGCTTTTTGAGCGAACGCAAGAGCCTTGCTTTCCAAGGTATGCTCGGGCAAATAGCCGCTGGCGCCCCGATGAGCGATCACCAATTTGCCCGCAGCAGCTCTGTCAAGAGGCGCTGCCGCAAAAGCGACGCCCGCCGTGAGCGCGCACAGAGCGGAAAGCGTAACGATACCTTTGAACATTGTGAACGAAACCTCCTCAGAATGGTTTCAAGCTACGGGACCGACAGTCCCGTCTGTTGCCGCCGTGGGCCGTTCTCCAGCTTTCTATCCCACGCGTCAAGAGTATCGTCCCTTGAACAAAACTGAATATGAAGTTATTCAAAAACGGGTAAAATCGATAATCCTTCCAAAGACGCCGAGGGTCTTTCAATCGACGCGGGAACGCCTCAGCTGCAAAAGGCGCTGACGCAGGCGCTGCGGCACGTTGCGCGGCGGCGTTTTTTTGTCTTTGACAGGCCACACAGGCCCCGGCCACGCCTCACCGCCGCCTTCACCGCCGAAAAGACGTTTTGAATAACTCGTAATCATCGGAATAACCTCACCACCGCCCTCACCGCCGAAAAGACGGATCTCAGCGCCTCGGCATGAAAAAGCGGACTCTGCGGCAAAAATGCCGCGGAGCCCGCTTTGGGTGCTTTTTTCCGGAAAATGTGTTTTTATTTTTAGTACATTCCGCCCATGCCGCCGCCCATGCCGGCTGCGGGATCGGCCTTCTTCTCCTCGGGCTTGTCGGCCACGAGGACTTCAGTGGTCAAAATCATCTTGGCAATGGACGCGGCGTTCTCGAGAGCGCTGCGGGTCACCTTGACGGGGTCGATGATGCCGGCCTTCATGAGGTCAACATATTCGCCCGTGGAAGCGTCCAGTCCGTGGCCTTCTTCAAGGTCGCGCACGTGGGCGACCACCACGTCGCCCTGAAGTCCGGCGTTGGTGGTGATGAGGTGAAGCGGCGAGGACAGCGAGTTGAGAACGATGTTGGCGCCGGTGCGCTCGTCGCCCTTGAGGCCCTTCTTTTCGATTTCCTTCTCAAGCTTGTCAACGCAGTTCACCAGAGCCACGCCGCCGCCGGCCACGATGCCCTCTTCAACGGCCGCACGAGTGGCGGACAGAGCGTCGTCGATGCGAAGCTTCAGCTCTTTCTGCTCGGTCTCAGTGGCGGAACCCACCTGAATGACGGCCACGCCGCCCGTCAGCTTGGCAAGGCGCTCCTTCAGCTTCTCCTTGTCGTAGTCGGAGGTGGAGTTCTCGATTTCCGTGCGGATCTGGGCAATGCGGTTATGGATGTTGTCCTTGTTGCCCGAACCGTCGACGATGGTGGTGTCTTCCTTGGTGACGCGAACTTTCTTGGCGCGCCCCAGCTTCTGAAGCTCAATGTTCTCAAGTTTCTCGCCCAGGTCGGCGGTCACCACTTCACCGCCGGTGACCACGGCGATGTCCTGAAGCATGGCCTTGCGTCTCTCGCCGAAACCGGGAGCCTTCACAGCCACCGCGGTCATGGTGCCGCGCAGTTTGTTGACCACCAGAGTTGCCAGAGCCTCGCCTTCAACGTCCTCGGCGATGATCAG
>CABTYW010000029.1 GCA_902489135.1 uncultured Synergistaceae bacterium | reverse complement strand
TCAGACGTGTGCTCTTCCGATCTTGGATCGTCGTCTCCGCAGAGATGTTGTTCGAGTGGATGATGCCCAGGATCTCTGCCGTCGACCGACGGAGAAATTCCGATATCGGGGCTGAATAATATGCTTGCAAATTACGCATGAGGACTCCTTAAAACATCATAAGTGATTTTCTAAAAAAAATGAGTTACCTTCGAGAGTTCTCAGAGTCGTTTCAAAAACCTTCGATTGCGCCAAAGTAGCAGTAAGCAACAATCACTATCTCCTCGTACTCCATCGGGGCAAGCAATTTCTCCGAAAGACGAGAAAAAGCGGCATAGCCTACATTTCTGTAAACTATGCCGCCTTCTTCTTAGAGATTTACACCATTCTTCATCCGCGCGGCCTAAAAACAACGCACGGGCTTTTATTAATCGATGCTACTCGCAGATCTTCTTGACGTTCTCTTCGATCTGCTCAATGGTGACGGAATCGCCGCTCAGACGGAGATCGGCCATCTCGGCACCGTCTTTGAAGAACAGGAAGGAGGGAAGGCTCATGACCTTGAGAGCCATGGCGACGCGGCGGTTGCCGGAGATGTTGACTTTGCAGAGGTCAACTTTGTCGGCGTACTTCTCCGCCAGTTCCATAACGCTGGGCATCAGAGCAAGGCAGTGGGTGCATTTGGGGCCCCAGAAATCCATAAACATGGGTTTGTTCTTGCTTGCTTCGATTGCAGCTTCAAAAGTATCTTTGGTAAGTTCAGTTGCCATTGAAAATCCACTCCTTAAAGGTTGTATTTCGTCTGACTTCCGCCAGACGTCCATCAACACTTCCATTTTAGCGTCACAAAAATTGCAGTCAAGTAAGAAAATGCATAATTTATCGCGGCTTGAAAGGGCGCCTGTGCGACAAAGTGAAAAAGGTCTCTTTCAAAAAACGGCCCCCGCGCGCACCGAAGGAAGTGTAAGCGCTTCAAAATCAAGGCTTTGCGAGGCTTCCAGCGCCTGCGTCGAACGTTTGCGCCCGCCGGCTGCCAGAATAAAGGTCTACATCAATCCTTCGATCAAAACCAGCAAAATCAGCACGGGCAGCACAAAGCGGAAGAAGGGCCTGAGCCGCGGCGACAGCTTGATGCCTTCGCCTTTATTGCACTCCGCGAGGTAGCGGTCGAAGCCCCAGCCCCAGCGGGACACGCAAAACAGCAGATAGGTGAGCGAACCCAGGGGCAAAAGCAAATTGCTGACCAGAAAATCTTCGCTGTCCAGCACATCGCGGTTGCCGATGATGCGCAAACCGCTCCACAAGTTATAGCCTAAAACGCAGGGAACACTGCTCACCAGCACAAAGGCGCAGTTCAGCCACACCGCCTTGCGGCGGCTCCAGCCGAAGGTGTCCATGCAGTTGGCGATGAGGTTTTCGAACACGGCAATGACGGTGGAAAAGCTGGCAAAGGTCATAAACAGGAAGAACAACGCGCCCCAAAAGCGACCGCCGGCCATGGAAGCGAACACACGGGGCAGCGTGAGGAAGATCAGCGACGGGCCCGCATCGGGCTTGACACCGAAGCTGAAGCAGGCGGGGAAGATGATGAGGCCCGCCATGAGCGCCACGAACGTGTCGAGCGACACAATGCGCACGGCCTCGCCCGCCAGAGTGTGATCGTCGGACATGTAGCTTCCGAAAATTTCCATGGAAGCGATGCCCAGGCTCAGCGTAAAGAACGACTGATTCATGGCGCCCATAATGACGTTCCAGACGCCCACGGCTTTCATGCGCTCCAGACTGGGACGAAGGTAAAAGCTCACGCCCTCGTGGGCACCGGGCAGCAGCAGACTGTGAACCACCAGAACGACGTTCAGCAAAAGCAGCCCCAGCATCATCCACTTGGTAACCTCTTCCAGGCCCTTGCGAATTCCCATGGAGCAGATCAAAAAGCCCGCGAGAACGGTGAGCACCATGCAGCTTCCCATGTCACCCACGCTTGCCAGCATGGAGGAGAAGACGCCGCCGACTTTCTCGCTGTCCAGACCGTTGAAGGTGCCCACGGCGAATTTATAGAAGTAGGACAACATCCAGCCCGACACGGTGGTGTAGTACATCATGAGCAGGTAGTTGCCCGCCAGGGCGAACCAGCCGTGAATGTGCCAATAGCTGCCGGCAGGCGCGAGCTTCTTGTAGGCTTTGACGGCGCTGGCGCGGCTGGCGCGCCCCACGGCCAATTCCATGGTCATCACGGGGATGCCCATGCAAATCAAAAACAGCAGATAGATCAGAACGAAAAAGCCTCCGCCGTTCTGCCCCGTCAACCAGGGGAACTTCCACACGTTGCCGATGCCGATGGCACATCCGGCGCTGACCAGAATAAAACCGAGACGCGACTTGAAACTCTCTCTCTCCATAGGAATTCCCTCTTTTTTTTAACCCTCATATTCCGATAAGCAGAATATTTAAAATATGCAGATTATTATACCACAGATCAGAGAAATGCAAACGCAAAAACTCGAATCGATTTAATTTTTTCTCCGCTTTCGTTGGGCGCGGCCGCTTTGTCCCAAGTTGCGAGCCGAAGGCGTTTCCCGTCCCGCGGAAGCGCACGGCGCGCGCAGTTTCCGCCCTCAACGGCGGAGCGTCGAAGCGCTTGTCCGTCAGCGGCGTTCTTCCTTGGACAGAAGCCAGGTTTTGATCTGGTTTTTCGCCACGGCGGTGCGCGCCGAAAGGTCCTCGGCAATTTTTTTCACCGGCTCGCCGGCGGCCCTGCGCCGTTCAGCTTCGTCTTTCCACTCCTCCTGCGAAACGGCAGCCCCATCGCGTTCGGCACAGCCTTCCACCACCAGCACCAGCTCGCCTTTGACGCCGTCTTCCACACTTTTGAGTATTTCCGTCAGCGTGCCGCGGCGGGTTTCCTGATAGACCTTGCTGATCTCGCGAACCAGCGCGGCGGAGCGGTCGCCCAGCAGGTCGATAAAATCCTCAAGCTGGCGGGCGGCTTTATGGGGCGACAGATAGAACACCATGGTAAAGGGATGACGGGCAAGATTTTCCAACTGCCGGCGGCGCTCGCCCTTCCCGTCGGACAAAAATCCCATGAAGGAAAAGGGCTGAGGCGCCAGCCCCGACAGAAGCACGGCGGGCACAAAGGCCGTGGCGCCGGGGAGCACGTCCGTTTCATAGCCGGCATCCATGGCGGCTTTCAGGGCAATGAGGCCGGGATCGGACATGCCGGGCGTTCCGGCGTCGCTGACCAGGGCGATTTTTTCGCCTTTGGCAAGGCGCGCCAAAATCTCGGCCACGCGGGACTGCTCGTTGAATTTCTGATAGCTCATGAGCGGGCGTTTTATGCCGTAGTGAGCCAGCAGCAGTCCGCTGCGGCGCGTGTCCTCGCAGGCGACGAGGTCGGCGCTTTTCAGCTCTTCAAGGGCGCGCAGGGTGATGTCGCCCAGGTTGCCCACCGGCGTCGGTATAAGTACAAGCGGCATGAGATCCTCTCCTTCCGCAAAATTTTTCGAACCTCCCCGCCGCGTCCAAAGGCTGCGCCGTTTCATGTCCGTCCCGGGCTTTCACCGTACAGGGCGTTCTTTTTAAGGTCCGAGGGAGACTCCTTCATTGGAGGGCGGCTCGGGGCCGTAAAACTCCATCAGTTCCGGCGTGAAGTTTCCCCTTCCGTCGTCGATAAAAAGCGGCGGCTCGACGGTGAGAGCGGCGCCGCCCGATCGGCGGGCTTCCGTCAAAAACACCGACGCGTTTTTCCCGGGAAGGGGATGCACCATCCTCAGCCTGCGCGGCTCCAAACGGTGTTTTTTCAAAAGCGCCAGCGTATCGGCAAGGCGAAGGGCGCGCATCACCATATAGAGCCGTCCGCCGTTTTTCAGCAGAAATCGGGCTGCCAGGCACACGTCCTCGAGGGTGCAGGTTTCGCCCTGCCGCGCCGAACGGTTGACGGCATACCGCGAGCTGACGCCGAATCCGGGATCTTCATAGGGCGGATTGACGACGAGAGCGTCGAAGCTCTGATGGTTGTAAAGTTTTCTGATGTTCCTGAGATCGCCGCAGGTAAAGCCGACGCGGTCGTTCAGACCGTTGCGAAGGGCATTTTCCCGGGCCAGTTGGATCAGCGACGGCTGAAGGTCCAGGCCTTCGAAGATCGCCTGGTGAAAACGCTTGGCGAGAATGAGCGTGATGCCGCCGTGGGCGCATCCCAGTTCCATGACGCGCTCGCCCGTCCGGGGACGGGCATATCCCGCCAGCAACACGGTGTCCATGTTGATTCTTGGGCCCTCGGAAGGCTGAAGCATCTTCAGAAAGCCGTAGAGAATGTCGTCGCAGCGAGGCGGCGCGTTTCCGTCGATCAATCCCATTGTTCGGCCTTCACGCTGACGATCTGTGACAGTCCCGGCTCGCTCATGGTGACGCCGTACATCACTTCAGCGTGCTCCATGGTCTGACGGCGGTGGGTCATGGCGATGACCTGAATGTTTTTTGAGTAGTCCGCCGCCATTCGGGCGAAGCGGGTCAGATTGGCCTCGTCGAGAGCGGCGTCCACTTCGTCGAGTACGGCAAGGGGCACCTTCGCCACTTCCATGGCCGCAAAGAGCAGCGACAGCGCCGTAAGGGACTGTTCTCCGCCTGAAAGCTGCGCCAGATAGAGGGATTTTTTCCCGGGCGGACGGGCGATAATCTCCACGCCGGCGTCCCAAAGCTCCATGTTTTCCTGCGCGCGAAGATGAGCTTCGCCGCCGCCGAAAAGGCGCTGAAACAGCTCGTCGAACCGACGGTCGATTTTCGCCAGAGCGGTGCCGAAAAGCGTCCCCGCCTGTTTGTCGGTGTCGGCGATAAGCTGCTTGAGATCCTCCATGCCGCGGCGCACGTCATTGAGCTGACTCCCTAAATATTCCAACCGCTCGCCGAGAGACCGGTCTTCCGAAAGCACGCCCATGTTGACGTCGCCCAGCTCGCGCAGTGAGCGATCCAAATAGCGGCAGCTGCCCTCCAGCTTCTCGACGCTTTCATTCCGTTCGGGCACAAAGCTTTCGGGATAGGGATAAATTTCCTCGTTGGCGGCCATGAGATCGTTCAGTCGCTCGCGGCCCTTCTCGATTTCCGTACGCGTCAAAAGCTCGTCACGGGTGACCTGTTCAAAGGTCGTCTGGGCGCGCTGGCCGCGAAGAATGAGCCGCTCCATGCGCCGCGCCGCGTCGGCGTTGCGCCGGTCGAGATCGGCGATGCGTTGCTCCGCCTCGTTTTTCTCTTTCGCGCGCGCTTCTTTTTCTTTTTTCAGTTCCCGGCCGCGCTGAGACAGCTCGGACATTTTCCGCACTTCGTCCCGACTCTGTCGGGCGTTTTCGGCCAGAGCCCCATTGAGATCCGATACGGCGTGTACGGCCTTTTCCAGATCGGCCTTCCTGGCGGCGAGGCGCTCATGGGCAAGCAGCGAAGCCGTGCGCAGTTCGTTGAGCCGGGCCGTCTCTTCGTCGCTGACCTGCAGCGCCGGCAGGGAATTCATGCGGTTTCTGGCCGCCTGAGCGTTTTCATCGGCCTCCCGGGCCGCATTCCTGTATTGGGCAATGCGCAGCGCCGCACCGCTGTCCTCGCGCAGAAGAGCACCCAGTTCGTCGGTCTGCTCGCGCAGTTGGCGGCGCAGCGCCTCCGCGGCGGACTTGCATTCCTGCGCCTCGGTGCGCCGGAATTCAAGCTGCCCCCGGGCGTCGCTTTCCGCTTTTTCGGCGGCTTCCAGCTGTCGGGCGGCGGCTTCCAGCGCTTTTTTATCGACGTCCAGGCGCTTCTGAAGCTCATCAATCTGATTGCGCAGCGTGACGGCACCGGCAGTGCGTGCGTTTTTGCCGCCGCTCACCGTCCCCGAAGGCGAAAACACCTCACCGTCCAAAGTCACCGCGGGATAGCGGGCCGACGCTGAAATACGAACGCCCGCCGCGTAGGTTTTGACCACGAGAAGCTGTCCCAGCAGGTACTGCACCGCCGGCAGCCATCGCGGGACGGGCTTTACCAGGTCAATGGCCCATCCCAACACGTCGGCGCCGGCGGGGGCTTTTTCGGCGTGTGCCGCCCGACACCGTTCGAGGGGCAGGAAGGTGGCGCGTCCGCCGCTGCGGTCCTTGAGCAGCTCAATGCCCAATCGGGCCTGCTCCATGCGGTCCACCAGCAGCCAGTATTGACGGCCGCCGAGATAGGCCTCAAGGCAGAGCGCAAGATCGGAGGTGCAGGAAAAACTCTCTACGGCGGGGACGGTTTCGATATTCAACCGTCCCAGCTTCACCGCCGAGAGCACCATCTGCACGGGGCGCGGATAAAGTCCCGCTTCGGTGCGCTGAAGCAGCGAATCCAGCTCGGCTTCGCTTTTGACTACGGCACGGCGCAGGCTTTGAGCGCGAATGGCCGCCTGCTGGCTGGCCAACGCGGCGTCGGATCGTTTTTTTTCCAGCTCTTCGACGCCGTCTTCAAGGCTCTCAAGCTTCTCGTCCACCGCGGTAAGCTGCGTGACCAATTCGTCCTTGTCGGCGCGCAGTCTGTCCAGAAGCGACGTGCGCTGTTTTCCCTGAAGTTCCAGGGTTTCCGCACGGGCCTTCATCTGGCGCGCCTCTTCCTGGAAGGAGGCTTCTTTTTCAAGCAGCGTCCGGCGCAGAGCGCGCTGTTCTTCGATCTCGGCGCTTCGGCCGGCGATGCGGTCTTCGAGGCTTTGCACCTCCACGGTCAACGTTGATGTCTGTTGAGTGAGTTTGCCCGTCTGAAGAGCCAGCTCTCCGCGAAGTTCTTCCTGTTCTTTCAGCTGCCGCTCCAGTCGGCCGCGCTCCTCGCCCAGGCGGCGGACCGCAAAGTCGCCTTCGCTCTTTTCGGCGTTGAGCGCCAGTTCGCGGCGCAGCACGTCGTCAAGGCGCGGCAGGATTTCTTCCAGCTCGTCGCTCAGCGACGTTCGCAGGCGGGCGTACTCGCTGCCCTGCTCCCTCAGCCGGACAAGGGCATTTTTCCACAGCTGCGCCCAGCGCCGCGACGACAGCAGTCGGGCGCCGTCGGCATCGTGAGCCGCCGTCAGCGCCTCCAGCCGCTTTTCTTCGGCGTACCTTTTGGCGTGATAAAGCGCGCGGCGCAGGTCTTCCAGCCGATCCTCATATTCCTTTGCCTTGAGGGCTCCGGCCAGTTCGGGGGCGATTTCCTCACGCCGCGATTGAAGCTCCGCCATCAGGGTATTGAGACGAGTCATCTCGTCGGTGGACTGTTTCAAATCGTCGAGGGCATTGTCGCGTTTCTTGCGGTAGAGGTCGATGCCGAAGAGCTCTTCCAGCTGCAAACGGCGCTGAAAGGGCTTCTGAAGCACGGCGGCGCCCACTTCGCCCTGGCCGATGAAAGCCGAATTGTCTCCCTCGAGGCGCCATTTCTGCTTGAAGCCCGCCAGATCCTGCACGCGCGACCGCACGCCGTTAATGTACAGCGCGCTGCCGTTGGCGTCCAGATGACGCCTTAAGGTGGCGTGAGCTCCCTTTTCGGCAAGGTCAAGGGTGACATCGGTTTCCGTGGCTTCAGAAATGCCGGCCGATCCCTGAAAGATCAGGTCGCCCTGGCGGGTGATGCGCAAACGGGCGGCGCTGCTCTCGCCAAGGATCCAGCGAAGCCCGTCCAAAATGTTGCTCTTCCCGCTGCCGTTGGGGCCGACAATGGCCGTAAACCCCGGCGCGAAGGGGAGCTCGTGTGTTCCGCCAAAGCTTTTGAAGTTTTTAAGGGTCAGTCGTTCGATAAACAACGCTTGTGTCTCCTCTGTTTCGCATGAGTTCCAGCCTGCCCTCCACGCTGCTCAGCGAACCTTGCAGATCCAGCCGGAATTTCTCCAGGGGCATGGTGCGGCAGGCGCGAAGGAAAATTCTTCGCCGGAAGCTCTCTTCCCACGCCCCGAGGTAGACCTCTCCCACATAGGCGGCCAAAGTCTCGTTGACGTCCAGCAGCAGTGCTTCCGCATGTCCCGACATGAAAACTTTTCGGATAAAGCGCTTCAGCATCATGGACAAAGTGTCCTCTTTGAACACACCGAAGCCTGAACCGCAGCAGGGACACGGGCGCGTCAGCACCGACCGGAGATCGGCGCGGGCCCGTTTGCGGGTCATCTCCACAAGCCCCAGCGGCGAAAGGCCGTACACCTTTATGCGGCAGCGATCTTTGGCAAAGACTTCGTCCAATTTCGCCAGAAGTTTTCTTCGGTCCTCCTCGGGCTCCATGTCGATAAAGTCCACCACCACAATTCCGCCGATGGAACGCAGACGGAGCTGCCACGCAATTTCCTCCGCCGCTTCAAGGTTGGTGGCCAGCACCGTCTCCTGCAGACTGGCACCGCCCGTGTATTTGCCCGTGTTGACGTCCACCACGGTAAGCGCCTCGGTCTGGTCGATCACCAGATAGGCGCCGGATGGAAGCCACACTTTGTTGTCCAGCGCCGCGTCGATTTCCTTTTCGATGTCGTAATACTCGAACAGCGGGATGTTGCCGCGGTGGAACGACAGTTCGGGAGGGGTTTCGGCAGAGCCGTACTGCCCAAGATACTCTTCGATGCGGTCGTATTCCTCCTGATTGTCCACGACAATTTGCGACACTTCGGAGTTGAGTTCGTCGCGCAGCACCCGTCCCACCAGGCCCGTATCCTTGTAGAGCAGACAGGGCGCCGTCTGATGCTCCGCCATGTTCTCGATGTCCGCCCACAGCGACTTCAAATGCTGCAGATCGTCGGCCAGCGCCTCGGCATCCACGCCCTCCGACGCCGTGCGCAAAATAACGCCGAACCCCTTGAGATCCAGCGCGCGAACCGTCTCTTTGAGGCGCCCTCGCTCCTCCTCGCGAACGATGCGCTTTGAGACGCCCACGTCGTGGCCTCCCGGCACGAGGACGAGATAGCGCCCCGGCAGAGAAATTCTCGCAGTCACCCGCGCGCCCTTGTTTTTCCGCGCCGTTTTGACTACCTGAACCAGAATTTCGCCGTTCTGACGAACCTTCACGCCGCGCGCGTCATTGAGATAGAGAAACCCGTTGCGTCCGTCGCCCAATCCCACGAACGCCGCGTTCATGCCCGGAAGGATGCTTTCCACCCGAGCTTTGTAAATTTCACCGTTTTTCTGGCACTCCCACATCCGCTCGATGAACAGCTCCGCGAGACGTCCGTTTTCAACGATGGCCACGCGGGATTCTTCGGGATCTATGGTGTTAGCCAGAATAACTACGTCCGGCTGATCCATTTTCACGCCTCCGAACTCTGAACTTGGACTGCTTCGTCCTCGCAAAAATCGCATCAAAAATCATTTCATCCCCAAAGGAACTCCTCATGGAGCCGCATGCAGCGCCGCACCGCCGTTTTTCGGCACGCCGCTCACAGCAAGGGCGTCACTTGACGGGCTGCTTTGTTCCAACGGCCGATGACAAGCCGGGCGATACAGACTTCCGGCCAGCCGGAGATCAATTCCGCCGCCGTCAGCGCCTTGACCAGCGCTCCGGGCCCCAGAGCCGACGGATTGCCCATAACCAGTTCCATTTCGTCCGCGGAAGCCCTCAGTGAAAGGACGGTTTCGGGCAGCGTTTCACGAAAAATTCGTGCGGCCGCCGGAAGTTTTTGAGTTTGACGCAGGCTGAGCCAGTAAGTCGCCGCGTCAAAACATTTATTCAGCGAAGCGCTGTCGGACGGCACCACAGCGGCTTTCAGAAAACGAAATCCTTCGGGGGACTGAGCGTTCAAACGCTCCACCGCATCCGCGGGCTCCACGGAGCCGGTGAACCAGACGTCCGCCAGCTCGTAAAGCGAAACGACGCCCACGGGCAGAGCGGGGCCCATGACGATGTGAGGGTGAGGCGACATGCCCTGCGTCAGCTCCACAGAAAGGCCGGCCCGCCGCGCGATACGACCGAAAAGCGGCGGAAGTTCCACGTGACGGACGAAGCAGGAAAATTGGCGCTTTTCAAAGACAAAACGCAGTCGGCTCATGATTTGACCTCGCTCCACGGGCAGCCTCTGTTCTGCCAGCCGCAGCCGTGACATCCGCCCGTACGGCAGTCGGGCGTGAGCTGAGCCCGCTGCGCCCGGCGGTATTCCCGCAGCAGAAACTCCCGGGTGACGCCGGTGTCGATGTGATCCCAGGGGAACGCCTCGTTCTCCGGGCGCACCCGCTGGGCGTACCACGCCGGGTCGATATCGGTGCGGCGGAAGGCCTCCATCCAGCGGTCGAGGCTGAAGGTCTCGCTCCAGCTGTCGAAGCGCTCGCCCAGGCGCCACGCTTCTAGAACGGCGCGGCCCACGCGGCGGTCGCCGCGGGCCAGAACGCCCTCGATGAACGACTGAGAGGACTCGTGATATTTGAAGTTCACCGCCCGCGAGCGAATTTGTTTTTTCATGAAAGCGCCCTTGCGTGCCAGCTCCTCGCGGGTGTTCTGGGCAGCCCACTGGAACGGCGTCTGCCCTTTGGGCACAAATCCCGCCACGGAAACGTTGATCACCGCCCGTTTGGTGTAACTGCGGCCGATGGACGCCGCCCCTTCGGCCAAACTGACGATGCCCTGCAGATCGTCGTCGGTCTCGCCGGGAAGTCCCATCATAAAGTAGAGCTTCACCTTCTGCCAGCCGTGCTCGAAAGCGGCATGAAGCGCCGCGTCAAGGTCGGCTTCGGTGACGCCTTTGTTGATGACGTTTCTCATCCTCTGACTGCCCGCTTCGGGCGCCAAAGTAAGGCCGCCTTTTTTCATCACGTCAAGTCCCGCCGCCAGCGACACCGAAAAGTTGTCCACCCGCAAACTGGGCAGACTCACCTTAATGCCGTCGCCGTGCAGCTCCTCCAACGAGTGAAGCAGGTCGGCAATGGGCGGATAATCGCAACTGGCCAGAGAGACCAGGCTGCACTCTTCCCAGCCCGTGGCGGCGATGAGACGACGGATGGTTCTTTCGACGGTCTGAGGGGAGCGTTCGCGCACGGGACGATAAATCATTCCCGCCTGACAGAAACGGCAGCCTCGTGAGCAGCCGCGAAACAGCTCAACGGCCACACGGTCGTGAATGATGCCCGAGGCGGGCACAATCATGTTTTCCGGCGCAATACCGTCCATGTCCCGGCAGATCAGCCGCCGGCGCGGAAGCTTGAATTCCGACGAAAAATGAACGCCGTCGTCGTCGTAGCTGCACGACACCAGCGACGGCACATAGGTTCCTTCAAGCTCGGCGGCCGCGCGAAGGCGTTCGCCGCGGGGCCTGCCTCTGGTGGCTCTCAAAAGCTCAAAAAGCGGCGGGTTGACGGTTTCTCCGTCGCCCAGACAGAAGATGTCGATAAAATCCGCCATGGGCTCGGGAACCAGGGCTGCCGGCCCGCCGGCCAGCACCAGAGGATGACGGTCGGTTCTATGGGCGGCAAGCAGCGGAATGCCGCCCAGATCGAGCATGGTCAGAACGTTGGTAAAGCTCATTTCGTGCTGCAGCGTAAAACCCACGGCGTCAAAATCCCTCAGCGGTCTGCCCGACTCAAGGGAACCCAGCGGCGTGCCGGCCCGCCGCATTGCCGCTTCCATGTCGATCCACGGGCAGTAGGCGCGTTCGGCATCCATGCCTTCCGCGGCCTTGGTGCGCGGGTAGAGCAGCTGAAAGCCAAGATAGCTCATGCCCACTTCGTACACGTCGGGAAAGCAGTAGCAAATGCGAAAATCCGCTTTTTCCTTGGGGGCGGTCTCTCCCCACTCGCAGCAGGCATAGCGTGAAGGAAACTTCGCTCCGGCGATGAGAGGCCAGCGCGGATCGTCAAATTCTTCAAATCTCAAAATCAATCAACCTCAAATTCGGTAAACCGCAAAAAATTTTCGTACCTCCGGGAAAAAACATAAAAAAAGACCGCACCGAGCCTTTAACTGCAGCGACAGCCGGAGAAAAGGACGCGAAACTCCACTTGAAAAAATCTCCGCCTTTATTTCCAAGAAGTCTTTGGGCAAGAGCAAACGGCCGCCGTTTTTCAGAAACGGCGCACCTGAAAGTTCACCGGTCCGTCGGGAACGTCGTTCTCGCGCAGCGCCAGCAGATCCAGAGCGCCCAGCTTCAGCACAAGAGCCACGGTGAGAACGGTGGCCAGCAGCGAGCTGCCTCCGTAGCTCATGAGCGGCAGCGGCAGCCCCGTGACGGGCAAAATTCCCATGCTCATGCCGATGGATTCGACGCACTGGAACCAAAAGGACGCCGAAAGCGACGCAATAAGCACTTTCACCCCCGAACTGCGGGATCTCAGCGCGACGCCGATCATGCGCCACAGCACGAAAGTCAGCAGCAGCAGCAGCACGAGGCAACCTGCAAGGCCGAACTCCTCGGCGTAGACACTGAAGATAAAGTCCGTATGAGGTTCGGGCAGAAAGCGCAGCTTGCTCTGCGCCCCCTGCATGTACCCCTTTCCGAAAAGCCGTCCCGACCCCACGGCAATTCGCGACTGAATGACGTTATAGCCGGCGCCCAGGGGGTCAAGCTCGGGATTGATGAAAACGAGAATTCTTTTTTTCTGGTAATCCTTCAGCAGCAGCCATCCCGCGGGGAGCAGCGCCAGAGCGCTTCCCCCGAGCCACATCAGATATTTGGCGGGCGCTCCCGCCACAAACAGGGCGATGAAGATCATGGCCCCATAGACCAGCGTGCTGCCCAAATCGGGCTGCACTAAAACCAGCAGCGACGCAACGCCGCCCAAAGCGAGGGCGCTCAGGAAATTCCCGGGTGTAACGGGCGGATGATCCTTCAGGCGCCGTGCAAGAGCGAAGGCCAGACCGATCTTCGCGAACTCGGCGGGCTGGACTTTGAAGAAGCCCAGATTGATCCAGGACTGCGCGCCCTTGGCGCGGTGTCCCAGGATAAAAAGCAACAGCAACGACAGACAGCAGGCACCGTAGAGCCAATAGGCCCCCGCAAAAGCCCTTTCGGGGTTGAGCCGCAGAACTGCCGCGGCGAGAACCAGAGCGCCGATGCCCCAGATCAGCTGACGAACGGCATAAAACCTTCCCGAACCCGACGAACCGCCTGCGGCGCTGTAAATCGCGGCCACGCCCATGCAGTACAGGACAACGACGGCGATCAACAGCGGATAATCCAGCGCGCCGAGCAAATTCCGCCACGACGTCCTGTCCAACATCAGCGGTTCTTGTCGGCCAGTTTTCTCATCACCGAGGAACGGCGCTTCATGCCCTTGACGGGCACCGAAACCTCCAATGCGGCGACGTTTTCGTCGTTGCTCACGCGACAGACCGTCCCGGAATTGTCCACATCCATGTAGCGCCCGATCACCTCGAGAATGTCCCTCTGGAGGGCATCCATCACCTCGGGGGCGACGTCGCTGCGATCGTGAAGCAGCACGAATTGAAGGCGCTTCTTCGCCGTATCTTTGGATCTGTTTCTATTGAAAAGATTGCTGAAAAATCCCATGCGCTCTCACCTACTTACGTCCGAACAGAGCGCTCAGCTTGGCCAGGAAGCCTCCGCCCATGTGCTCAATATCCAAAAACGGCACTTCCTCTCCCGTAATGCGGCGGGCGATGTTCATGAAGGCCGTGGCCGCCGGACAGTCGGGATCGAGGGTCAAGGGCTCGCCCTTGTTGGATGACTTGACGACGGCGTCGTCCTCGGGAACCACGCCGATGAGCGACACCGAAAGGATGTCCAGCACATCGTCAACGCCCAGCATGTCTCCGGAGCGCATCATCTTGGGACGCATGCGGTTGATAATCAGGTGGATCTGCGCTTTTCCCTGGGACTCCAGCATGCCGATAATACGGTCGGCGTCGCGCACGGGAGAGACGTCGGGCGTGGTGACCACCAGAGCTTCGTCGGCGCCGGCGGAAGCGTTGCGAAATCCGGCCTCGATGCCTGCGGGACAGTCGAAGATGACAAAGTCGAAATCCTTGCGCAGTTCGTCGCTGAGTTGCTTCATCTGCGCTTCGTTGACGCAGTCCTTCTCGCGGGTTTGAGCCGTGGGAAGCAGATACAGCCCGTCCACGCGCTTGTCGCGGATCAAAGCCTTTTTCAGGTCGCAGGCGCCCTCGATGACGTCCACCAGGTTGTAGACGATGCGGTTTTCCAGCCCCATGATCAGATCAAGACTGCGAAGCCCCGTGTCGCCGTCCACCACCACCACTTTTTTGCCCAGCTTCGCCAGGGCCATGGACAGGTTGGCCGTCGTCGTGGTCTTGCCGACGCCGCCTTTACCCGAAGTTACCACGATTGCGCGTCCCGCCATAGGGGAATTCCTCCTTTGAAATTCTTTCTTCTGACCGTTCCGCTTTGATTGCGAAGGCGGCTCTTCGCCCGCCGACCGGGAAGTCTCCGTCTCTTCCGGCGCCGAAAAATCGACGGAAGGCTTTTGAGGACATTCCTCCCGGAAAACGCCGTCATTTTCGGAATTTTCTTCAGCGGACGCCCCTTGAACCGTTTCCGCGACGGGCGCCGAAAGGGGAGGCTCCTTTTCAGGGGAAGGCTTCGCCGGCGCAGAAAGGCTTTCCCTCTCCGCGGCACTTTTCCCGCCATCCGCCGCAGAGATTTCGGCTTCCGGCGGGACGGCACCGCCGTCTTTCAGCGCTGCGCCCTCGGGGCGGGGCGTTTCGTCCGGCAAAGCTCCCCCGCTCTTTTCAGGTTCCGCACCGGCGCCCTCGGACTGAAAGCGCCCGGGCTGACGGGCCGCCAGCTTGGCGCGCTCGATCAGTTCCCACTGTTTCTGACTTTTTGCACGGGGCGCCGCGGCGCCCTTTTTTTTGCTCATAGACCGATCCTCCGTCTTTTTCATCTCTCACGCGCAATTTCATCGGCCACAAAGACGCCGCTCTGCACGAAAATGCGCACGGGCCGTCCCCACCAGGGCGACGCTCCCGGTTCCATGGCATTGCTGATCATGCTGCCGATGCGCAGCTGATTGGTCTGATAGCTCAAAGTGATGACCGACGCGCCGTTGTCCCCTCCGCAGCCCGCGTGAACCTGCCCGAGCAGCGTTCCGAGAACGACGATGGAACCGGTGGCGTTGATCTCCGCGCCGGAATGAAGGTCCCCCAGCATGAGCACGTCGCCGTCGTGATTGAGCGATTGTCCCGAGCGCAGCGGCGCCGTGACGATCTGAAGCGTTCCCCTGGTCATCACGGGACGCTCGACGCCGTCGGCTTTAAATCCCAGCGAAGCCAGGACACTCTGTGTTTTTTCGTTGCTTCCCGACCACTGCGTCACCGTCAGATCCAGCGGAAAAATCACGTCGCGCATCAGATCGAGAATCCAGCCGCGCGAAACCTCCAGCTCCTTGAAATCGAAGACCAGCGGGCGCCCCGTCACGGAGCTTCCAGCGTCGCGCAGCTCCCGCAGCACGTCCGGCGTGCCGGGAAGCGAAGGACTTTCAAAAACGACGCGCAGGGCGCTGCCTCGACCTCTGAAGCTGAGATCCCGATTTCGTGCCAGTTCCATAGATTCCATCCCTTTCAGCGTTTTTATTGTATCAGTTTCCGCATCTCTTCTGCTTCAGCAACCACGCCAGCATGCGTCCCGTGAGGGGCCCGGCGATGCGGCCGCCGCTTTCGCCGCCTTCAACGAAGCAGACCACGGCGTACTGCGGTTTGGACGTGGGCGCGTAGCCGGCGAAAACGGCGTGATCCTTCCCGTGGGAATTTTGGACCGTCCCCGTTTTGCCCGCCATGTCGAGGCCGTCCACCGCGGCGTAATGCCCCGTGCCTCCCGGTGAAGTGACGGCTTTCAGGCCTTCTTTGATCACCGCGATGCAGTCGCGCCGCAGCCCCGTGTCCACGCCCTTCACGTAGGCGTCTTTCAGCACGTGAGGGCGAAAGAACAGGCCGTCGCCGGCAATGGTCGCGTAAAGGCTGCACATCTGAAGAGGCGTCATCAGCAGGAACCCCTGCCCGATGGACAAATTCACCGAATCGCCTTTGTACCATCCCTGCCGCAGCGTCGCTTTTTTCCACGCCGGATCGGGCAGAAGCCCCGAGGCCTCGCCGGGCAGGTCAATGCCGACGGGACGTCCCAGGCCGAAGCGCCGCGCCGTTTCGTGGTATTTCTTCACGCCCACCCTTTGGCTTGTTTCGTAAAAAAAGACGTCGCAGGAATCGCGAAGGGCTTTGACGAGGTTCTCCCGCCCGTGTCCCGCCCGGCGCCAGCAGCGATAGGAGAAGTGACCGAGGCTGAAAATGCCGCTGCAGAAAATCCGCGTTTCCGCCGTGACCGCTCCCGACTGGAGAGCCGCATAGCCCGTAACGACCTTGAATATGGATCCCGGCGAATACAGCCCGGCAATGACGCGATTCATCATGGGAAAATCGGGGTCGGCGTTGAGCGCCGTCCACTCGGCGTCGGAAACGCCCCAGGCCAGCGGATTGGGGTCATAGGAGGGATTGGAGCACAGCGCGATCACCTCGCCGTTGGTGACGTCCAGAGCGACAATGGCACCATTGCGGTCGCCCAGAAGCTGCGATGCATAACTTTGAGCGCCCAGGTCGATGGTGAGCGTCAGGTCGCTGCCGATGCCCGGCTCCTTTTTGTAGAGAATTCGCCGCTGACGTCCGCGGGCATCCACCTCTACAGCGCTTTCGCCCACCGTTCCCCGCAGGCGATCCTCGTAAAAGGCCTCCACCCCCGTTTTGCCGATGGCGTCTCCGCCGATGTAGCTTTTTTCCGGCGAAGCCTCAACGTTTTGCAGCTCTTTTTCAGAGATTTCTCCCACACAGCCCACCACGTGAGAAGCCAAAGGTCCCGCCGGATAGGTGCGCCGCCAAACTGGCATGGGAAAAAGCTCCTTGGGAAAATCGGGATCTTCCATTAAATTGGTCATCTGAAGCAGCGTCAAATTGGGAACCAAAGAAATGGCACGGTAGGGCGCCCAGGTGAGCGAACGAATTCTGCGCTCGAGGCGTTCGGCGTCGTGGGGCAGCCGTGCCCGCTCCATGGCGCCCAAAAGGCGCAGCTTCACGTCGTCCTTTTTCAGGTCCAGTGGATAGCCCATAATGTCGAAGGTCATGACGTTCAGCGCCAAAGGCATGCCGTTTCTGTCGTAAATCTGCCCGCGCGCGGGAGCCATGCGAACCAGGCGCAGATGGTTTTTCACCGCCAGTCCCACGTAGCGGTCGGACCACAGCACCTGAAACAACACCAGCGCCGCCGCCAGAGCCAGAAAGGACCCCACCACCGTCAGGCGCCAGCCGTTGAGCCGCGTATCCGCCTCGCTGCGCCGTGCGGGACGGTTAAAGATCTTCGTCGTCATAACCGCGGAACCTCGTCAGCGCAAAAAGAATAAGGACCGCCGCCGTCAGCAGCCACTGCAGCGACACCACCGAAAAAATCCGTCCGGCAATGACGCTCCGCTCCCACAGGCTCAAGCGAAATGGCGTCAGGAGCATGCACAGCCCTCCGGTGATCACCGTAAAGGGCAGCATCCGGCGGTTGGCGGCGGGAATTTGGAACCACAGTCCCCGCGCCGTAAAAAGCGCCGCCGTGTACAGAGCGCCGCAGAACCCCGGCACGCCGATCCACCGCACGTCCATGAGCAGACCGCCGGCGACGGCGGCGGCAATCCAGCGCAGCGAGTTCTCCTCGCCGCGCCGGGTGGCGCACCGAACCAGCGCGATGACGTAAATTTCGGGAGCCAGCCACGTCTGCGTCATAAAGATCTGAAGCAGATCCTGAGCGTACCAGCTCAAAGCGAGAACAAGAAATTTGTTCATGGCTCTTTCACTTCGACGACGTTCACATATTGCAGTCTGAAAAGGTCGGCGCCGGTTCTGATTCGATATTCGTCAATGCCCGGAGAGATGGAACGCCGTTCGTCCGTCAGCTCTCCCACCGGCAGCCCCGGCGGCAGACGGGCGCCCAGCACGGTAAAAACCTTCATCCCCGGAGCGTAGCGGCCGTCGGCGGGCAGATATTTGAGCCAGACCCCGCCCTCGCTGTCGCCGGTCACCACGCCGATCTCGCGGGTTTCTTCCACCACCACGGGCACATAAAAATCCTCGCTGCTCATGAGGCGCACCCAGGCGCTCCCCTTCTCGCAGGAGTCCACAACGCCCACCAGATCGGAGCCGTCCAATACCGCCGCACCGGGCTCGCAACTGTCGGCTCCCGCGTCGATCTTCATGAAATCCCACCATTCGGCGGGATCGCGAAACACGACGGCATAGCGGTTGCCCGGGCGCACATACTTTTTCAATTTCTCCGAGGCCCTTTCGCCCGCCAGAAGCCGCAGACCGCGGTTTTCTTCGCGCAGCTCCGCCAGCTCTGTCAAAAGGCTTCGCCGTTCGGCCGTCCAGTGAAAAAACAGGTCGATTTCGCTTTTCGCCGCCGACGCCGGCTTCTCCAACGGACTGAGCAGCCTCGAGGCGACGTTCATGACGCTTTTCGCCGCCGGACGCCCCGCGGAAACAAGCGCAAGCGCCGCGCAGCCCACGATGCAGACCAGAGAGACGATCAGTTCTCTCTCAAAATGACGAGGCTGAGGCATGGCGGTGCTACATCTGGCTCTTGTGGACAGTGGTCAGAATGGTTTTCATATCGCCCAAATTCTGAAGCGTCATGCCCACGCCGTTGATCACGGCATGAATGGGATCCTCGGCAAGAATGACCGGCGCATTGAGCACGCCCGTCAATTTCTTCGTCAGACCTCGAAGCTGAGAGGCTCCGCCCGTCAGCACGATGCCGTTGTCCACAATGTCCCTTGAAAGTTCGGGAGGCGTCTGCTCAAGCGCCACCTTCACCATGTCTTCGATGCGCGAGATGATGGGCGCCAGCGCCTCGCGCACTTCCACGGAGCTGACTCGGCACACCTTGGGCAGACCGTCGGCCAGATCCCGCCCCTTCACCTCGATTTCCATTTCCTCTTTCAGCGGCGTCACCGAGCCGATTTGGATTTTCACATTTTCCGCCGTGCTTTCGCCGATAAACAGCGCGTGCTTCTGGCGAAAAAGGCTGACAATGGCTTCATCCATGCCGTCGCCGGCGATGCGCAGCGAGTTGTTCACCACCAGGCCGCCCAGAGAGATTACCGCCACTTCACTGGTTCCCGCTCCGATGTCAAGCACCATGCTGCCTTCCGGCGCGGCGATGGGGAGCCCTGCGCCCAATGCCGCCGCCAGAGGTTCGTCGATAATGTAAGCCTCCCGCGCGCCGGCACCCAGAGCCGCGTCCACCACGGCGCGGCGCTCCACCTCCGTCACCTTGGCGGGAACGGAAACGACGACGTGAGGACCGGAGAAATGGCCGACCTGACAGGCCAGCGTCACAAAATGACGGAGAACCGCCTCGGTCATGTCGAAGTTGGCGATCACGCCGTCGCGAAGCGGTTTAATGACCGATACGCCCACGGGAGTTTTGCCCACCATGGACTTCGCTTCATGGCCGTAGGCGATAATTTCAGCGCCGCCCTTGGGCATTTTGCGCACGGCGACGCAGGAAGGCTCGTCAAAAACTATGCCCCGGTCGCTCTGAAACACCACGATGTTGGCCGTGCCCAGGTCGATGCCGATGCCCACGCCGCCCAATCTGTTAAAAAGAGCCACACTGGTTCCTCCTTCGCTTCATTCTTCGCTTCGCCGCGTGCGTCACGCGCCGCGCGCGCCGCGCGCGTTTTTATAGAGAACGGCCGCCGCACGCCGCCCCGATGTCCTCCCTTCGGAGGCTGTCGGCGCCCGAAGCGCCGTCGGGAATTCTGACGGCTTTTCCCGCTGCAGCGATGTAATGGCCGCAAAATCCGATGTTGAGTACGCTGAGCATTTTTTCCGTGCCCCGCGACAGACAGAGGTCGTCGGGACTTGCCTCCGACGTGCCGTCGGGATGGTTATGAATCAGCGCCAGAGAGGAACAGCCCACACGCACAGCGCGGCGCATGAGATAGGGCATGTCCAGCGAAGCGCCGTCGAGACCGCCGTAGGAAAGACGGTCGTCGGCGATGGGGCGACCGCGACTGTCGAGAAAAACGGCGACGATAAATTCGCGCTCTTCGTCTTTGAAGGCCTGCGCCCACCGTTGAAGCTCCTCTTCCAGCGTCCCGCCGCTCCGCTTTTGGGAAGCGGCGCGTTTTCCCAGCTCAAGAGCCGCGAGGATTTGAACGGCCTTGGCTTTTCCGATGCCCTTGACGGCATCGCTGTCCTTTCGGCTGACCAGCTCGGCCACCGACGCGCGCGACAGGTTTTTAAGACTCCCGTAGCGATCCAGCAGCTCCGCGGACATTTTAACCACGTCAACGCCCTTTCTGCCCGTGGAAAACAAGATGGCCAGAAGTTCTTCGTCCTTAAGCGCCTCGGGGCCGCAGGCAATGAGCCGTTCCCGCGGGCGCTCCTGCGGCTCCATTTTCAGCGCCGTCATAAACTGCGTTCCCCTGTCAGGAAGGGATTCCACCGACGCTCCTTTTCAAGGGTAGTTTCAGGACCGTGGCCCGGAAGCACGGGCATATCGCCCTTCAGCGCCTTCAGGCGCTCCAGAGAGCGCGTCATGGCCACCGGATCGCCTTCCACCAGATCGGTTCGTCCGATGCTGCGCGCAAAAAGCGTGTCGCCCGACAGAAGCATTTTTTCATCGCCCTGCCGGACAAGATAACAGGTGCTGCCGCAGGTGTGCCCCGGCGTGTGAAGCGCCGTAAAAGTCATTCCGCCGACTGTGAAGACGTCGCCGTCGTGCACCCGATGGTCAGGCGTTACGGGACGGACCTCGTAGCCGAACTCCCCGGCCAGATTTCTGTCGGGATCGGTCAGAAGGCTCAGATCCTGTTCGGGAACGTAAATTTCGGCGCCCGTGGCATCGATGAGATCGGCGGCGCCGAGAATGTGGTCCATGTGCCCGTGAGTCAGCACGATGGCCGTCAGACTGAGCTTTTCGTTGCGAAGATAGGCCAGAACGTCGGCGGGATCGCCGCCCACGTCACAGCACACCGCAATGCCGTTGCCGTCGTCGATCACATAGGAATTGGTCCAGATGGGGCCCAGAGGAATGCGTTTGTAATTCATTATTTTCTCTCCCAAGTGTCAATAATTAAGGTGACGGGACCGTCATTGACGATGTTCACAGTCATCATGGTCCGAAAAACTCCCGTTTCGACGTGAATTCCCAGAGCCCCGACGTCTCCGACGAACCGGCGGTAGAGCTCTTGGGCCCGGTCGGGGCGCGCGGCCGCGCTGAAGGAAGGACGGCGTCCCCGCCGACAGTCGCCGTAAAGGGTGAACTGCGACACCACCAGCATTTGGCCGCCCACGTCAGCCAGCGATCGGTTCATCTTTCCCGTTTCATCCTCGAAAACCCGAAGATTGACGATTTTCTCCGCCAGCCACGCCGCGTCCTCTTCGGTGTCGTCGCACGCCACGCCCAGCAGGACACAGAATCCCTTCCCGACGGCGCCGCTTCGGACGCCCTCCGAATCCACCGACGCGGAAGTTACGCGCTGCACTACCGCTCTCATGGCCCCTACCCCCTATAAACGTTGATGACGTCTTTGATGCCGTTGAGCTTCGCGATCACCGCGTAAAGCTGCTCAAGATCCTTCACCAGCAAGTCCATTTTTACGCGCGAGTTGCCGCTGCCCATTTGAGTGGCCATCAGTGAAGCGATGTTGACGCCGTTGGTGGCGCAAAGCTGCGCCACGTCGCCGAAGAGCCCCGTGCGGTCCAGCGCGTCGATAATGACCCGCGCGCTGTACTTTTTCTTTTCGGTGTTGCCCCAGCTGACGGAAATCAGCCGATCGCCGGGAGCCTTTTCTATTCTGGGACAGTTCTCGCGATGCACCATAATGCCGCGCACTTTGGCGGAATAGCCCACGATGGCGTCGCCGGGAACGGGCTGACAGCACTGAGCCAGCGTGACGGCAATGCCCGACGCGCCCTCGACAATCACGTCGGCGTCGGTGTTGGCAAAGCCGTGAGCGATCTGAGATCCCGGTTCTTCGGCGCTTTGCGGCGCGCCCTGCGCGGGAGCGTTCAAGGCCGCGCAGACTTTCTGAGCGACGCCGGAAACTCCCAAAGCGCCCGCTCCCAGAGCCGCCAGGACGTCATCGGCGTTGCTGCAACTCACGTCGCGGGCGATGCGGCCGACGAAGGGCATCAGGTCGTCCATGGATGTGAAGGCCGCGCCCAAACGGTTTTTCAGATCGCGCTCCAGCAGCTCGCGCCCGCGGGCCATATTTCCGCTTTTTTCCAGAGAGTCCAGCTTCTTGAAGTAGATTCTGATGCGCGATTTGGCTTTGCTGCTTTTGACGAAATTCGCCCAGTCGCGCGAGGGCTTTCCCTGAGGCGACGTCATGATTTTGACGATGTCGCCGTTATGCAGCACGTAATCGGCGGCCACAATACGGTTGTTGACCATGGCGCCCACATACTGCTCGCCCACTTTGCTGTGAACGGCGTAGGCGAAGTCCACGGGGCAGGACCCGCGGGGCAGGCTTTTCACGTCGCCCTCGGGAGTGAACACGAAGACGTCGGACGTCAGCACGTCGTCTCTGAGGCGCTCCATGAACTCCTGATTGTTGGTCTCCTGACCGTCTTCAAGGGCCTTGCGGATCCACTCCAGCTTGTTGTCCAGCTCGTCGATGTGAGCCTGCCCTTCTTTGTAACGCCAGTGAGCGGCCACGCCGTATTCCGCCAGCCAGTTCATCTCCCACGTCCGGATCTGCACCTCCATGGGTTCGCCCTGAGGCCCGATGACGGTGGTGTGCAGCGACTTGTACATATTGTTCTTGGGATTGGCGATGTAATCGTCGAACTGTCCGGGAATGGGCTTCCACAGCGTGTGGACCACGCCCAAAACGGTGTAGCAGGTGGTCACGTCCTCCACGATGACCCGCATCGCCAGCAGGTCATAGAGCTGCTCCACCGAGAGCTTTTTGCGGTTCATCTTCTCGAAGATGCTGTAAAAATGTTTGGCGCGCCCCTTGACGCTGGCCTTGATGTCCATGGCCTTGAGGCGGTCGCTCAAAATGTCCATGGCCTGATTGACGATGCCCTCGCGCTCGGGAAGACGTTTTTTCACGCGGCGCTTGATATCGTAGTACATGGCCGGATCGTAGTACTTGAAAGCCAGGTCTTCCAGAGTGCGCTTCACCTGGTAAATTCCCAGACGATGAGCCAGCGGCGCATAGATTTCAAGGGTTTCCTTGGCAATTCTCTGCTGTTTGTCGCGACGCAGCGCGCCGAGGCTGCGCATGTTGTGAGTGCGGTCGGCCAGCTTGATGAGCACCACGCGAATGTCTTTGGCCATGACGAGAAACATTTTCCGCAGATTTTCCGCCTGATAATCCTCAAAACTTTTGAAGTGCAGCTTTCCCAGCTTGGTTACGCCGTCCACCAGCATTTCCACGGTGGGGCCGAACTTGGACTTCATCTCGTCGGCGGTGACCGCCGTGTCCTCCAGGACGTCATGAAGCAGAGCCGCCTGAAGGGTGGGCAGGTCAAGGCGCATGTCCGCCAAAATGGAGGTGACGTAAACGGGATGAATAATGTAGGGCTCGCCGGAAGCGCGCATCTGCTCGCCGTGAGCCTGAGCGGCAAAAACCAGCGTCTCGCCCAGTTTTTTCAGGTCATCTTCAGGAATATAGCGCGACGCCTTGCTCCACAGCTCCTGCCAGGCGAAGTTCACCGTCACCGATCGCTGAGGCGGCGGCAGGCGCCCCATATAGCTGTCGCGAAGCAGCGCCAGCGCCTTTTTTCGTGAGCGGTCGGGAGCGCTTTCCCCGTCCTGCGCATTGGGCGCGCCGCCCTCGGCGGGAGGACGCGACACGTCGAACTTCAATTCTTCCGCTTCAGGGTGACGAAGTGCCCCCGGCGGGCTCTGCCGCACCGGGGCGCCCAGCGCCTCCGAGGGGACTTGTCCCCGCTGCGCCTTTTGGGCGGCGCGGGATCCCTTCTCTGACGATGCCATGGTCTCATCCCCCTTCAAGTCCTTTTTGCCGCTGTGCGGCGCTCAGGCGACCACAATGCCCTCAACGATGTACTGAAGGTTCGTCCGCCCCTGCCACAGATTGGGACGCGGCCTGTAAATCCAGCCGCGGATGCCCTTGATGCGCCTGATCTGCCCGGCGCCGTTGAAAGCGATCAGCGAATTGCCGCCGAAACGCACCTTGGCGTGAAGGCCGCGCTTTCCCAGCGGCTCGAAAACCGTATCCATGCCCAGAGGCACGAAAAAAGACGGCGACGGATTGCCCGTGCCGAAGGGCCCCACGCGCTGCACCTCATCCCACATGGCATCGGTAATGCGGTCGGGCTCAAACTCGATCACCCCTTCGGGGCGATTTTCCGTTTTGATGCCCTTGAGCAAAGCGTCCAGCTCTTTGGACAGCCTCGGCCACTTCAGCTGATCCACGGAAAATCCCGCGGCGCTTTTGTGGCCGCCCCATCCCTCAAGCAAATCGTCGAGCCCCTTGAGCAGTTCCACGGCGTTGGCCCCGGCGGGAACGCGCAGCGTGCCGCGAATTCCGCCGCCCGAAGGCGCCGCCAGGGCGAAGGCTTTATTGTGTTCGCAACACAGACGGCTGGCGATGGCGCTGAGGATCCCCACAGGCCACGACCCGTCGAAGAGCACCTGCGCCGTCTCGCCTCGACCCAGCTCCGCGTTGATGGAGGCGCAGATGGATGCCGAAATGTCGCGCCGGCGGCGGTTCAGCGACAGCAGTTCGTCCACACTGCCCTGAAGTTCCTCCTGAGAGCCCATGCCCGAGAGCACGTTCACCGCCACATCGGCCACTTTCAGGCGCCCCGCGGCGTTGAGACAGGGAATGATCTTCATGGCGAGCCGATTTTCGTCGATCATGGAGGGAAAATCGCCGGGGCACAGAGCGAGGGCCAGTTCACGCAGGCCGCGGCGCGGCGAGCGACGCATCAGGGCGATACCCTCGCGGGTAATGGCCCGATTGAGCGGTCCCAGCGGCATACAGTCGGAAATCGTGGCCAGCGCTGCCAGCTGCAGGAGTTCGACAAGACGCCTCTCGGGCAAAATTCCCGACTGCCAGGCCCAACACCACAGCACCGATGCGGCGCACAGCGTTTTGGCCGACGCGTCGCCGTCAACGTGGGGATTGACCAGCGTCTCCAGATTGACCACGCCGCCTTCGGCCACGTGGTGGTCGAAGATCATGACGCTCATGCCCGCCGCCTTGGCCAGCTCCACCGCCTCAATGTCCTTGGAACCGCAGTCCGTCACAATCAGCGTGTCGAAACCATCGGCAATAATTTGACGCATGCGTTGGGCATGAAGACCGTAGCCCTCGCTGCGTCGGTCGGGAATATAGTAGACCGTCGAAACCGCGCCGCTTTGCTGCGCCAGCTCAAGGGCGATGACCGTGGAAGACACGCCGTCCACGTCGTAGTCGC
>CABTYW010000028.1 GCA_902489135.1 uncultured Synergistaceae bacterium | reverse complement strand
TCAGACGTGTGCTCTTCCGATCTGCGCTCGCCTTCTTTATAGGTCGATCCGTTTTTGTGCAGGAAGTACCGCCGCCCCGTAGCGAATTTTTTAAATTTTTCGCGTTCGCTCTTCATGCTGCCCGCATGATTTTTCGTGATGACAAATCCCTTCTCCGCCAATTCGATGGCCGGAGCGATGATGCGGTCGAGCTTCCACGTTCCGTAGCGCTCCAGCATCGCACTGATGCCCGCGACGGTGCCCGGCACGCCGGCAGCCAGATAGGTGCGCGTGCTGGCCTGCGGGATCACATTGCCCTTCTCGTCCAGGTACATGTCCCGCGTCGCCCGGCCGGGAGCCATTTCCCGAAAATCGAGCGCCGCATCGGTGCCGTCGGCCATGTGAATGATGGCAAAACCGCCGCCGCCGATGTTGCCTGCCGACGGATGGCAGACGGCAAGCGCATAAGCCACCGCCGCGGCGGCGTCTACGGCGTTGCCGCCGCGATCGAGGACCTCCTGTCCTATTTTGTCCGCCAGCGGCTGCGTGGTCACCACCAGGCCGCGTCCGCCGCCGTGCAGCAGTTCATTGGGAGGCGCCGCCAGTGACGCCGCCGAAAAGGCGACGACGGCCCAAATTGCCAACAAAATGACACCCGTTCCACGTCTCATTTTCATCGCAAAAGCCACCTCCTGGAGAGTGAACTCTCCCATATTTTCACGGCTTCCTTGCCGTGTACTTTATTGTAGCATCACATTGATTATCAATCAACATAGAATATCACTAAATAATATATTTATGTCTTGCGCCGCACACTCCCACTTCCCCGAAAAAAATCTCTCCCCTTTTTACGAAAAAAACGCCGTTGCGCTGCGGTTTGCCTCATGACTTTGAGGGTGATATGATAGGTTGTTCTCAGAAGTTTTTTCACTTCATTTTCAGCACGCAAAGGAGTTTATACATGGCCAACAAAACCATCGCAGAAGTCCGCTCGCTGCCCGTCGACTCAAAATTTCAGACGGTGGGGCTGGTGACGGAGCTTAAAGAAAAACGTGACAAAAACGACCGACCCTACTGGATTATTTCCGTTATGGACAAATCGGGATCGCTGGACGCCAGAATCTGGAGCAATTCTCAGTGGATCGACTACCGCGACGGAATGAACCGAAACGAGATCGCCGAGCCGTCGTCTTCTTCGCTGGTTCTGTCCCTTAAGGGGCAAACCGCCGGGCTCATCGGCGCCGTCACTGAATTTAAAGGCAAGCCGCAGTATCAGTTCAATCAGGTATGGCTTGTGGATCAGGATAAAGAGGAATATCGGCCCGCCGCCTTTATCCGCGCGGCCAACGTCTCGGCGGACAAGCTGGAGGAGGAATTTCGAAGTCTCGCCGGCAGCTGCGGCGGCGAGGCGGGCGATTTCGTGCGCTTTGTCTTTCAGCCCGACGGCGAAACGTGGCAGGGCTTCAAAAAGCTCCCCGCGGCGGTAGCGCACCACCACGCCTATGTTCACGGTCTGCTGGAACACACGCTGGGCGTCGCGCGGTCGGCAAAGGCCATCGCTCAGAGCTACGTGGGCACCGAGTACGAGCCCGACATCGACATCGTCGTGGCAGGCGCGCTGCTTCACGACATCGGCAAAATCGACACCTATGTTCTCGATCCCGGGCCTCTTTCAACGTTGGAGGGCACGGTGCTTGACCACATCGCCACGGGATATGCGAGGTTCATCGGACTGGCCGACCGGTTCGGTCTTTCACCTCTGACGCGCACGCTGCTGGGGCACATCATTCTCAGTCATCACGGTCAGAAGGAATTCGGTTCGCCCGTGCTTCCCGCCACGCCGGAAGCTTTCGTGGTCGCAGCGGCGGACAATCTTGACTTTTATCTCAACAGCTGGCACGGCGCCGTTGAAACGCTTGACGGCGGAATGGAAGCCGGGCGCGCCATATCGGACTTCGACTTTTCTCTGCAGAGACGCCTGTGGAAGTGGCGTCCCGAGCAGCCGCGCTAGCCATGTCCTGGCAGTTTCAAATCAGCCGTCACGACGACGGACGCCGTCTTGACGCGGTGCTGCGCTCCATGTGGCCGGGACTGCCCCTGGGCGCCATGATGAAATATTTCCGCAAGGGCTCCGTGCGCCTCGACGGGAAGCGCTGCGAGCCCAAAGCTCACGTCGCCGAAGGTCAGTTCGTCTGGGTTCCCTGGGAGGAGCCGGGCACGGTGGGGCGCGCCGAGGCGCCCGACGGAAAAATTCGTCGGCTACCCCTGGACGTGCTTTACAGCGACGAACACGTTCTGGTCATCAACAAACCCGCGGGGCTGCTCAGTCAGCCCGATCTAAAGGGGGAGGACAGCGTGGTGACGCGCGCCCTCGCCTATGCCGCCGATCCCGCCTACCCGCCTCAGCTGGTGCATCGTCTTGACCGCAACACCAGCGGCGTGATGATTTTGGCTCTCGACGGTCCGACGACGCGCGCGCTCATGGAATGTTTCAAGGTCAGAAAGACCGACAAGCGCTACTGGGCTCTGGTCGTTGGCGAACTGCCGCGGCGCGGGCGCATTGACGTGCCGCTGCTGAAGGAGCCTGAGAAAAAGCTGGTGCGCGTTGTGCCTTCGGGCGAACGGGCCGTCACGGAATACTGCCGTCTTGCCTGCAGCGGGCAGTTCAGTCTGGCGGAAGTTCATCTGCTGACAGGGCGCACCCACCAGATCCGCGTTCACATGAACCACATCGGCCATCCTCTGTTGGGCGACGTCAAATACGGCGATTTCGGCTCAAAGGGGCGCCTTAAATCGCTGGGCGTCAGGCGTGCCATGCTTCACGCCAAAAGTTTGACGCTTTCGGGGCTGCCTGATTTTTTGTCGGCCATTGAAGGGAGAGCCTTCGACGCGCCGACGCCCGAGGATTTCCGCCGAGTTCTGGAAAAGCTGGGACTGGCCGAGCCGCTGTCCCGACGGGAGGAAGAACCATGAACAAAAAACTGAAGCTGATCATCACACCGCGCGCCGAAGAGCGGCTGCGCGCCATGGGCAAGGAGTTTACCATGGTCGTTGGGCGGTTCACCTCGCCGACGGGGCCGGTTCCCGCACCGGTGTGCCGCGTGGGATCTCCCGACGAAAAGGCGCGGGAGAAATTTATCCCGCTGGAAAATGGAGCCCTGAAAATATGGGTACCCCGCGACCGGCCCTTTCTCAACGACGAAGTGATTATCGACCTCTACGCCGCGGGCAACATGGTAGTCCCCGTGATTTTAACCGCCATTTCGGCACCGACCTGCGGGCATTCCTGCGGCGGCTGCGCGGGCTGCCCTTCCTGTCCTTCGGCGCGGCACGACGAGGAATTTCTCTAAAGGTCGGGCTTTTTTCGGCCCCTCAGCCTTTGAAGGCTCTCGCCGTTCTGTGCGAAATTGCCCTTCGACAGCCCCGCACGGCGGCTTTTCGGGTTCTGACGTTCTCCCACACGAAAGGATTGAATCTCTCATGCGGCTCACCATGAAGGTCAATGGACGGAGCACCGCCCTTTTTCTCGCGACGATGCTCCTGTTTTGCATTCAGTCACTGACTCTGCGCCTGATCGGCACCGACCATGCCCATTTGCTCTACCACCGCCACGCGCTGCTGCTCGGCGGTGCGGTTTTTGCGACGGTCCTCGCTTTTTGGCATTACGGTCCGAAGGTCTTGCTGATCTATGAATTTCTGATTTTCCTTGGAACGTCGTCGGTCTACGCGCCGCTTTTCTACGACGATGGTACTTTTACCGGCATTATGGTGTCCGAAGCTTTTCTTTTTTATACGCTGACTTTCGGCACGGCGCTTTTCATCGCACGCCTGATCCGACGCCGCCTCCGTGTTGCCGAAACCTTTCTGACGGCCGCGTTCTTTCTCGTCGCGATGATTTCCTGCGGCTCTTGGATCTATACGGCCGTCAGCGGCGCGTTGCCTTCCTGCGACGTGATTTTGGCAATTTTCCAGACCCACTGGCAGGAAGCTTTCGATTTTTTAAAAATGCAGCGCCTGCGCGACGCGATCGTCGTCTCGATCACCGTGCTGTTCGTCTTTTGGCTGTGTCGCCGTCTTTCACGGACCATTGTCCGCGCCGACGTTCCTTCTCGTCCTTCGCATCCTGCCGCGCTCATTCTCGGCATACTGCTTCTGGGCTACAGCTGCGTCCGTCTGATTCATGAAAATTGCGACTACTACGCCGTAAACCTCATCAAAATGGTCAGCAGCTCTCTCGGTGAATTCCGCACGTACCAAAGAACCGTCGAAAAACGAATGGCCCGTCTCCTTGCTGAACCCACTTTGAATGCGGGAGCGGGCGTCTATGTGCTGGTTATCGGCGAATCGGAGCAGCGCGGGCACATGAGCGCCTACGGCTACGGGCGCAAAACGACGCCGTGGCTTGACGCCATGGCAGAAAAGGGCACGGCGCTGCTGTTCAAAAACGCCTACTCTTGCCACACCCACACAGTTCCCGCCCTGACTTTCGCGCTGACTGAAAAAAAATCAGTACAACACCATCGATCTGACCGACGCTTTCTCTATTATGGACATGGCGCGCGCTGCGGGGTTTGAAACCTGGTGGCTCAGCAATCAGCGTCGCTTCGGCCTTTGGGACACCCCGGTGTCGTCCATCGGATCGTGCAGTCACCGTCAATTCTGGGTCAACGGCAACGCCGGCACCGGCGTCAGCAGTCAACGCTACGACCAATCGCTGGTGAGCGTGATGCCTTCGCAGGTCGGCGGCAAAACCCTGATGGTCATTCATCTGCTGGGCAGCCATTGGCTGTACGCCGACCGTTATCCTCGGGAGTTCCGCTGTTTCAGCGACGGCGATGACCGTTTGGACAGCCAGTATGACGATTCTGTGCGGTATACCGATTATGTTCTCCAACAGATTTACGAAAAAGCAAAAGATTATCCCGGATTTCGCGTCATGTTGTATTTTTCGGACCACGGCGAAGTCCCTCAGGAAGGCATCGGGCATGATGCTTCGAAATTCATCTGGCCCATGGCGCGCATTCCCTTTTTCGCCATTTTTTCGGAGGCGTTTGAAAGAGAACGTCCCGACCTGTGCGAAAACCTGAAAAAACACCGCGACGCTTTCTGGACCAACGACCTGGCCTTCAACGTTCTGCTGGGCCTGATGGGTTTTGACCGTCGCGACGACGAGCAATTCGACCTGTCCTCGCCCAACTACGCCATGAAACGGGAAGATCTGATGACGCTCCACGGCAAAAAAAGGATTGCCGACGACCCCGCCGCGAAGCTTTAAAGGGGCGTGGGCAAGAATTTCCAAACATCTTCCATGGAAACCGGTGCATTTTTTCGTTGAATGTGCCGCATTTCTTCGCTCTGTGCCCCATCCACAAAAGCGCGAACAGGCCGCTGCCCTTAGAGGACAGTGGCCTGTTCGCGCTCAATCGACGGCAGATTATTTTTGTTTTTCCGGCGCCCCGGCGACGCTTCGGCGCCGAAGCGTTCTTCCCCTTTCCCGTCATCAGAAAACATTCCTCTGGGAACACGGTCTGAAGCGGGCAGAACTTTGCAGGGGCAGCCCTTGAAAGTGCCCAGTTTTCGGTCAGTCCATCACCCTTCCGTCGCGCGACAAAGTGACGATCTGCCAGGGAATGAATTTTCCGCTTTGACGCAGCGCATTTTCGACGGCCCGCTGCAGGCCGCCGCAGCAGGGCACTTCCATGCGCACCACCGTGACGCTTTTGATGTGGTTTTCGGCGATGATGGCCGTCAGCTTTTCGGTGTAGTCCACCATATCCAGCTTGGGGCATCCGATGAGGGTGATTTTGCCCTTCATGAAATCTTCGTGGAAAGAAGCGCAGGCATAGGCCGCGCAGTCCGCAGCGATCAGCAGTTTGGCTCCGTCGAAAAACGGAGCCTTGGGCGGCAGAAGTTTGATCTGGCAGGGCCACTGATTTAAACGGGAAGGCGGTTGGGATGCCGCAACGGGCCCATGCGCCGCAGTTTCTTCGTCCGCTCCGTGAAGCTGCATGAAACGGGCCCCCGGACAGCCGCAGGGAGGGGCATTCCGCGCCATCTCCTCCGGCATTTCCGCCCCTTTCGTTGCAGCGGATTTTTCCGAACCTTCCATTTTCTGACGGGCCTTGACGGCCTCGGCGTTATAGGCCGGCGCTTCGCGCTCCTCAAAGGTGATGGCACCCGTCGGGCAGGCGGGAAGACAGTCGCCCAGACCGTCGCAGAAATGCTCGCGAACCAGCTTCGCCTTGCCGTCCACGATATCGATGGCTCCTTCGTGGCAGGCGGCGGCACAGAGACCGCAGCCGTTGCATTTCTCTTCAGCGATGCGAATAATTTTTCGGATCATTTTCCAATCCCCCTTCTCTTGTCCTGATGAGCTCAGTATAATAGAAGAACCGCCGTTGTTATGTTGTTTCAGCCACAAAATAAATTGTTCTCGAGGAGTTTTTTCATGGACACCGAAGCTTTAGGCCGCAGCCTTCTGTTTCACGGCATGAGCGCGAAAGAGTGCACGGATTGTCTGGAGGCGCTGGACGCCCGACGCCGGGATTACGCCAGGGGCAGCTTTATTCTCCACGCCGGAGGCCGAACGGACCGAATGGGGCTGGTTCTTTCGGGCAGCGTCAACGTTCAAAGCGACGACCTGTGGGGAAACTGCACGCTCCTGAGCCACGTGGGAACGGGCGAGATTTTCGCCGAAGCCTATGCGGTTCTGTCCGACCAAATCATGCCTGTGGACGTTCAGGCCGACGAGGACTGCTCCGTTCTTTTTCTCCGCGCGGGGCCCCTTCTGGACATCCTGCCCCGCGCGGCATGGAAGGAGCGGTTGATTCGCAATCTGCTGTTCATCTCGTCGCGCAAAAACATGGCGCTTTCGGGACGCAGCTTTCACACGTCGCCCAAAAGCGCCCGCGGGCGAATTCTCGCCTATCTCAACGCGCTGTCACTGCAAAAGAGCGCGACGGAACTGGACATCCCCTTCAACCGTCAGCAAATGGCCGACTATCTCAATCTGGAACGGACGAACCTGTCAAAGGAGCTGGGGCGCATGCAGCGGGAAGGCCTGATCCGGTTCAAAAAAAACCATTTCAAACTGCTCCGCCCCCATGAATGACCGACAAAGCGGCGTCACGAGTGCGCGGCTTCAATGGGGCCAAGAAGACGAAAACATCCGCCGGACCGTGTATAATGAAGGCAAAAGTCCCAGGTCATCTTTAAATTTTTTCAGAAGATGAAGAGGACACCAATCTCAGCTGGAGACGTCACCCATGGGGGGGCGCTCTTTCAAGGAGGCCATAACAATGACTTGGCGCGAACGCTACGAGCAGTGGCTCCATGCACCGTGGATCGACGAAAAAAGCCGTCTGGAACTGGCACAACTCACTGACGAAAAGGAGATTGAAGACCGTTTTTACCGCGACCTTGCCTTCGGCACCGCCGGCATGCGGGGCATTATGGGCGCGGGAACGAACCGCATGAACGTCTTCATCGTCCGTAAAGCCACCTTCGGACTGGCCAATTATCTGAAACAGGAGTTCCCGGGCGAGTATCAAAAAGGCGTGGTCATCGCCTACGATTCCCGCAGCCATTCCGCCGAATTTGCGCAGGAGACGGCCCGCGTGCTGTGCGCCTGCGGCGTTCCGGCAAAAATATTCAGACACCTGGAGCCCGTTCCCATTTTGTCCTTCGCCGTGCGCCACCTCGAGGCCGCCGGCGGCGTCGTCATCACGGCCAGCCACAACCCCAAAGAATACAACGGCTATAAGGTGTACGACGCTCAGGGCTGCCAGCTGGTTCCCGCTCTGGCGGACAAGCTGACGGCCTATGTGGAATCGGTAACCGACGTGAAATCCATTCCTCTGACGGGAGGAGAAAACTTACTCACGCTCTTGGATCAGAACGTGGTCGAACGATACCTCGACGCCGTGCAGCAGTCCTCCATCGCGCAAAGCAACGCTTCGGAACTGAAAATCGTCTACACGCCCCTTCACGGTTCGGGCAACGTGCCCGTGCGCGCCATTCTCGACCGCTGCGGCTTTACCGACGTGACAGTGGTTCCCGAACAGGAGCTGCCCGACGGCGATTTCCCCACCGTGCCGGTGCCCAACCCCGAAAACCGCGGAGCTCTGCAGATGGGCATCGCGCTGGCGGAGAAAATCGGCGCCCACATCGTTATCGGCACCGACCCCGACAGCGACCGAATCGGCTGCGCCGTCAGGGCGGGACGGGAATACCGCCTGCTCTCGGGCAACCAGATCGGCGCTCTGCTCGTCGATTTTGTCCTCTCCCACAGGGACGTCACGCCGCGCTCCACGGTCATCACCACGGTGGTCACTGGCGATCTGGGAGCGAAAGCCGCCGAAAGCCATGGCGCGGCCGTGACGCGTACTCTCACGGGCTTTAAATACATCGGCGAGAAGATAACGCGCTTTGAGCGAACCGGCGAGGCTCAATTTGTCATGGGCTATGAGGAAAGCTACGGCTACCTCGTGGGGACTCACGCCAGAGACAAGGATGCCGTCGTCGCGGCTATGCTGATCTGCCAGATGGCGGCCGAGACCAAAGCCGCGGGGCAGACGCTGTGGGATCGCCTCGAAGGGCTTTACGCCGCTCTGGGATACTACCTCGATTGGCAGCAGTCCTTTACGTTGAGGGGCAAGGACGGCGCGGCGCAGATCGCAAAAACAATGGCCCGCCTGAGAAGCGGACATACCGCCTTCGACGGCGTTGTAAAGGTTCTCGATTACAGCACGGGCATCGACGGACTGCCCAGGGAAAACGTCATGAAGTTCCTGTGTTCCGACGGATCGTGGTTTGCCGTGCGTCCCTCGGGCACGGAGCCGAAAATCAAGATCTACTACTGCATCAAAGGCCGATCGCTCCGCGATGCCGAGGACAAGCTGGACGCGCGGCGGCAATCTCTTGAAGCGGAGCTGGAGCTGCGCCCGTAAAAGAGGACGGCCGTGAAAAAAACGCCTCTTTTCGCCGCCGTTCTGCTGTTTTCGTCTCTTTTCGCCGCGCTTCCCGCCCGGTGCGCGGACACGGAGGCGTTGCTGTGCCCTTCCTGCGCCTTCGGCCACAAAAAAGACCGCTGCGTCACTTGCGGCGGGGACACCTTCGAAAAAGGCGTTCCCGCCCAGCTCTGCGGCAGCTGTTCCTTCGGAGCCCGCGGAAAATATTGCATCAACTGCGGCGCCTTCACCTTTGACAAAGGCCTTCACGCCGTGCTGTGCCGGCGCTGCGCCTTCGACGATGGCAAAAAACGTTGCGTCACATGCAACGCTTACCTCTTTGACTGAGTTTTTGCAGAACGCGAAAAGCGCCGTTCTCCCGAGAATTTTCGGGAAGAGCGGCGCTTTTTCGTGCGTTTTTCAAAAAAGGACATGACTTCTTCATCGTCCCAGGAGGCGCTTGGAGGCGCCGAAGTTCCCGGCGAACTCGTCATAGGACAGCGACGCCGCGCCCAGTTTTTTCAAAATGCGCTGAAAGAGCTGCGCGCAGTAGCGGCAGTCCGCCAGAGCGCGATGATGGCCGCCGGCGTCAAAATCGAAAAAGCGGCTCAAATTCTCGAGACTGTAACTGCGCAGCCCCGGAAAGGCCTTTCGGCTCAACGGCAGCGTGTCGAACAGCGCCGGACTGCTCCATTGCAGGCCGAGAGACTTGATCAGCGGATTGAGAAAGCCCATGTCGAAGGGCGCATTGTGCAGCACCAGCGGCATCGTGCCTACGAACTCCAAAAGCTGCGGTGCCACCCCTTCCGCCGTGGGCTGTCCTCTCACCATGTCGTCGGTGATGCCGTGAATGGCCGTCACGGCGCGGGGGATGAAGCACCGCGGGTTCACCAGAGTCTGAAAGGCCTCGACGGTGCCGTCGGGCAGAACTTTCAGAGCCGCAATCTCCACGATGCCGCAAAACGACGGACTGAGCCCCGTGGTCTCAATGTCAAGGGCGGCGAAGCCAGAAGGAATCATTCCTGCGGGATCGGCCATGGCGTATTCCCCTCTCACGGGCTCTGCCGCTGCGGTTTTGCAGCCGAAGACGCTTCAGAGTCCCTTTTCAAAGCGCCAGTCAGCGCGTCGGTGGGACAAACTTCAAGACATCTGCCGCAGCGGATGCACTCCGCCGAATTGGGGCGCTGCGGCAGAGCAACGCCCATGGGGCAGCGGTGTGCGCAGGCGCCGCAGCCCGTACAGCGGTCGGGCCTGAAGCGGTAGCGGAACAGGGCGACGGTGTTGAAAAATCCGTAAAAGGCCCCCAGAGGACACAGATACTTGCAAAACGGCCGAAAGCATTTCACCGACAGCAGCATCAGCGCGACGAGAATGAGACTTTTCCATCCGAAAATCAGCCCCGCGGCGCCTCGGAAGCCTTCGTTGAGCGCCAGCAGCGGCACTCCGCCCATGAGCGTTCCCGAAGGGCACAGATATTTGCAGAACCACGGATCGCTGACGTTGAGCAGCTCGTCGCGCGCCAGCAGCGGCAGAATGACCACCAATGCCGCCAGGACAACGTACTTGAGACGCAACAGGACGGAGTGTCCCGGCAGATTTTTGCGCTTTTTCACTCCCGGAATTTTGTGCAGCAGATCCTGCACCAGGCCGAAGGGACACAGCCAGCCGCAGACCAGACGTCCCGCCAGAGCGCCGAAGAACAGCAGAAATCCCAGCACGTAGGCGGGAAAGTGCGGTGAAGTTCCCGTCAGAGCCGCCTGAAAAGACCCCACGGGACACGCCCCCAGCGCGCCGGGACAGGAATAGCAGTTGAGCCCGGGGAGGCAGAAACGCTTCAGCGTTCCGCGGTAGATGTTCCCTTTCAGGAACCCCGCCGCGTAGCCGTTGGTCAGCGCCGTCCAGGCAAGCTGAAAAAAAGTTCTTCTGCGATCAGCCAATTCCGATGCACTCCAGACAGACCTGCGTCGCCTTCATGAAGACCTCGGCGCTCTGGCCGGCCGCCGCGCCTGCGGCGATAAGCGCCATCGCCGATGCCAGCAGCAGAAAGGCGGTTTTGTTGTTTCCCATGGGCGCCCTAGAGCTCCGCTTTTTTCAGCATGGCGCTGAAAATGCCGCGCCAACTCTCCTCGCTGCGGGCCCCCGTCACCGCGCCGATAATTTCTCCGCGGCCGTTCACGAAAAAGGTCTGCGGCACCGCGTCGATGGGGCCGAGATACTCCATAAGGCCGGCGCTCAGCAGCGCGTGGGGGTAGTCGGCGCCCGTTTTCTTCACCAGAAGACGCGCTGTGTCAATTTGACGGGGGCTCGGATTTCCCGATTGATCAAACCAATCGGAGACCAGACCCACGATCTGCACGCTCTGGGGGGCGAACTCTTTGCTCAGTCTGCCCAGAGCGGGCAACTCGCGCAGACAGGGCGGGCAGAAGGTGCCCCATACGTTGAGCACCGTCAGGCGGGCGTTCTGAAACATCCGCTCGTCAATGGAATTTCCCTGAAGATCGGTGCTCCGGAAGTTCCCGATTTTCGCCGCGGCCGACGCCGCCGAAGCCAGCAAAACCAAAAAGAACAACGCCGCCAAAAATTTTTTCTTCATTCAAAATCATCCTTTTTTCAAAAAAATCACTTCGACTCCGTGCCGCCCTTCATTCACCGGCGGCGGCACTGCTCAATCAAATCGTTCTGCTCCAACTCGGGACGGATGCCGAAACGCGTCAGCGTGAAATCATAGCGCACCGGGTCATCGGCACGCATCAGACGGAAGACTGCGGTGACTTCCTCCGCCGTTTTCAGGTCGGCGCACCTGCGGCGCGTAAAGCGCAGCGCCTCGCAAATTCGGTACATATGCGTATCCAAGGGGACCAAAAGCTCTGCGGGATTGAGCGCCTCCCAGCCGCCGGGGTCAACGCCGTCAGAACGCGTCATCCAGCGGAGCATGAGGAAATGGCGCTTGCAGGCGCTGCCGCCGCAGGGACGGCTCAGCAGAGAATTTGGACGCCCCGCCGCCAGGTGTTCCACTAGGGCGTCAAGTGCGCCGACCAGACTGCCACGCTCCCTCCGCCATTGCGCCAAAGCCGCTCCCAGCGAGCCGTAAGCGGCGACAACCCGGCGGACGCCTTCCAGAAGATACGCCACGTCGTCGCCGTCGGTGAAACGATGGCGAAAGGAACGAAAGCGTTCGCGCCACTCTTTCGGCGATCCTTCTTCCACAAAAGCCCGAGGTGAGCCGCCCATGGCGTCCAACAGCGTCCTCACGCCGCGAAGGATCATGGCCACGCGGCCGTAGGCCAGTGACGACGCAATCAGCGCCGCAATCTCGCGGTCTTCCGTGCGGCCGTAGCCGTACAAAAACTGAAGCGGATCGGGAGAAACGTATTCCCGACGATTGTATCCACAGTAAAGCGTCTCAAGATATTGGGCGATTTTCCGACGCCGCGGTGTCAGTCGGACCATTTCTTCACGCTCCCGTCTCCTTCGTTATTTTAGCATACCGAAAGGCTCGGGAAAAGTTCCCCCGAGCCTTTCGGTATGCGCTGTTTCCGTTCTATTCGTTCCGAACGTCCGTCCGTTTCGGAAAAATGCCGCCTTAATCCTGCTGAGCGCTCTTAAATCCCCGTTCCTCGCCAGTGCCGGGGATCAGGTTGTCCAAAAGACAGGCCGAAAGCCCCGCCACGGCCATGGACGTCTTGCCCACAGCCCAGAAAATCTGTCCCGCGATGCCCCAGGCGAAGAAAGCTTCCTTTTGTGCGGTGACCCAGCCCGGCAGCCCCAGCGCCATCAGGAAGGAGAAGCCCACGATCATGACGTTGCGCTGTTTCTGCATATCGGCGCGCGTCAGATTTTGAATTCCCAAAGCGCCGATGGTCCCGAAGAGCGCGATGTAGCAACCGCCGATAATGGGCGACGGCAACGTGGCGATGAGCGCGCCGAACTTGCCGATCATGCTCATGCACACCAGCAAAATGGCGCCCATGCGCACCACCCAGCGCGAAGCGATGCCCGTCAGACCGATGAGGCCGATGTTCTCGGTGTAGCTAGTGCAGGCCACGGCTCCCGTCAGACCGCCGAAAATGCAGCCCAGCCCTTCGGCGCGGATGCCCTTGTTGATCTGCGTCTCCGAAGGATCGGGAAGGTTGGCGGCGTTGCAGACGTTGAAGTAATCGCCGATGCTTTCCAGGATGACCGAGAAAAATCCCGCCAGGATGGCGCCGAAAGCCACCAGGCTGAATTTGGGCATCCCCCAGGGAGCCAGCCCCGTAAACTGAAACCATTTGGCGCTCTTCACGTTGGCCAGGCTGATGTAGACGGGATGTCCCTCTTTAAATACGCCGGCGGCGCTGAGAATGAAGCACGCCATCCAGACCGCGGCAACGCTCATGAGCACCGAAAAGATGTTGACGTAGCGATGTTTTGTGCCGAGACCGAACAGGAAAATCAGAGCCACCACAGCCAGCGACGCCGGCCAATACTTGGCCGCGTTAAAACTCACCGCCGTGTCGGCCAGTGAAAATCCGATGGCCATAATGGTGGTACCCACCGTGATGGGGCCCACATAGCGCCGAATTTTTCCGATAAAACCGAAGTGCCCCAGAAGAAGCAGGCAGACGCCGCCGGCGATGAGCGCACCGCCCACGTACTGCATAACCACGTTGGCGCCCTGAGCCGAATAAATTCCCACGATGGTCATAATGGGAGGAATGAAGCTGAAACTTGACCCCTGCACGATGGGCAGACCCGAGCCGAAGGGACTGACCTGAATGAGCGTGCAGATCCCCATGGCGAAGTACACACAGGAAATAAACATGGCCACCTGCGTTTGATCCATGCCCATGGCCGGGCCGACAATGAGCGGAACCAGCGTCGTCGCCCCGAAAAGCGTCAGCACGTGCTGCGCTCCGGCCAACAGAAGAATTAACGGCGACGGGACATCGTTCACTCCGTAAACAAGTTGTTTTTGTGCCATCTCAGGAACCCCCTCGGTGATTTTTTTCTCTTTGGCATTATAACACAAAAAAGGGAAACCGATTGCACAACATTTTACAGAAATAATTTCACTGCAATTCGTCAAAAACTCTTCAACATCATCAAAAAGGCGCCCTCCGCACAGGAGGACGCCTTTGATCTCAAAGGTTCATCGAACTCTGACGTAAACGCCGTTTTCTCCGCCGTCGTAAACGTCGGCGTCATCGGAAGTCGCGCCGCGGCGCAGGCCGTTGGCCGACGCCATGGCTTTCAGGCGGTCCCGCACGCCCACGGAAACTCCCGAAATGGAGCAGCCCACGAACCACTGCCCCGAATCTTCGTCTTTCAAAAATTGGTAACGATCGCCGCTCAGCGCGTTCGGAGCCGTCATGTAGGGCTTCAGCGCCTCCGGCGAGGGCGTCATTGTTCCGTCCAGGTGATCGGCATAATAGAGGCCCGCCGCAAGCTTCATGCTGTTCAGGTCGCTGACGATGCGCGACGCTTCGGCCTTGTCGGTCCCGGCACTCATGGTGAGCATCAGTCCGCCCGAAAGGATGCCGATAAGGGTGATTACAATCAACATCTCAATCAGCGTAAATCCCCTGTTTTTCCTTTTCCCTCTCACGTTCCCGCACCGTCCTCTCCCAAATCGAGCGTCGGATCGGGCGACAGATCAATGCCGCCGCGCCGTCCGGTCTGCCATGCCGCGTAGCCTGCCGCGGCCACCATTACGCCGTTGTCGGTACAAAACATCTTCGACGGCAGAAAAGCCTCCCAACCCTTCTCTTCGGCGACGGCCTGACGGAACCGGCTGTTGGCCGCCACACCGCCCGAAATGGCCACCCTTCTGACGCCCGTGAGCGCGGCGGCCTGCCGAAGGCGAGTGAGCAGCGTCCCCACCACCGCCTCGCGGAACGAGGCGCAGAAATCCTCGACGGGGATTGCCGCCCCCTTCAATTTCATGGAGTTGATCTGGTTCATGGCCGCCGTTTTCAGCCCGCTGAAGCTGAAGTTCAACCCTTCCACCGTTCGGGCGGTGTCGGGGAAACGAAAGGCCCGGGCGTCGCCGCGCTGAGCCAGTTTGTCGATGACGGGGCCTCCCGGATAGGGCAGCCCCAGCACCTTGGCCACTTTGTCGAAGGCCTCGCCCGCCGCATCGTCCTGCGTGGTTCCCAGAACAACGAACTCTCCGGCGCTTTTTGCCAGAACGATTTCAGTGTGGCCGCCGGAGACCACCATGCACAAAAAGGGAAATTCCAGATCGTCGTGGTCCACCATGTTGGCGTAAATATGACCTTCTAAATGGTTGACGCCCAGTATGGGAACGTTCCACGCCTGAGCGAAGGCCTTGGCGGCCATGACGCCCACCAGCAGCGACCCCATGAGCCCGGGACCGCGGGTCACGGCAATGAGATTCAGGCAGTCGGCGGGATCGGTCACGCCGCCGGAGCGCAGAACGTCTTCAGTTAGCGGCAAAATCGCCTCGAGGTGCATTCTTGAGGCGTATTCGGGGACAACGCCGCCGAAGCGGGCGTGAGTGCCGATCTGGCTTGAGATGTTCCAACTTCTCACGCAGCGGGGTCCTTCGAGCAGCGCCAAAGAGGTGTCGTCGCAGCTGCTTTCGATGCCCAGCGTCAGGAAAGGGCGCGTTAATGGCAGCATCCGCCGCATCCGCCGCAGGAACCGGTGCAGCCCGCTTTTCTCTTCAAAGGTTCGCCGGAAAGGTGGACAAAGGCCTTTCCTCCACACTTGGGACAGCGTACCGGACGGGCGTCGCCCTTTATTTCCTCGCCGCACAGGGCGCATTTAAAAACATGACCTGCCATGTTCAAGACCTCACTTTTCCGGAACGATAAATTCGGACTTAAAGTCCCCGTAACTGAACACAATCTTCGCCCCCGGCTTCGACAGAGACCTGGGCACTCCGAAAGCCACGGCGTCCATGGTTCCCGCGGGCAAATTGCCTACGGGCTTGGAAAGCAGGCTGGTGTAAAGACGCTTGGGCCCAATGGGCTCGCCGTTGACTCGAATTTTTTCGGGGTCGAAATTCCAGCGATTGACGGCCTTGTAAATCATCAGCACCAAATTGCACCGCCCGCGCGACGCCTTGTCGATGTAGGACGCATTCCAGACGATCATATCGGGAAAACTGCCGGGATCGGAATAAATGCGTTCCGCCAAAGGGCGGTCGATGAACTGAAACTGCAATTTGGCGTCGGCTCCCACCATCAGATCGCCCACCTTGCTGCCGCCCACCCACAAAAGCACCGAGCGGGTTTTCATAAGTTCATCGGGCGACATGGCCGAAAAAGCCGCCGAAGCGCCAATCAGCAGCAAAGCGCCGAAAAGAGTGCTCAAAATTTTTTTCATTGAGGGCTCACCTCCTCCCGTGGGATCTGTGAAAGGCTGCATCGATGAGAATCCACTCCTCGCAACCCAATTTCCTGCTTACTCCTCCATAGAGAAGGGCGCACAGCGCCGTAACGCCCAAAATCCAGCCTCCGCGCATCCACAGCGAGGCGTCGGCGGGGTAGCGCCAAAGGAACTTCCACGCCGCCCCCGCCGCGCCCATGGCCGCGCAACACGCCGCCGTTTTGGCCGCCCAATTTGCCGACACAAGGCGCAGCGGCGCCGTCATGTGGCGGTGCAGCATGAACAGGCCGACGCCGCCTGAAAAGGTAAAAGCCAGAGACCCGGCCAGAGCGATGCCGTCCATGCCCATGGGAAAAACCAGCGCCGCCGAAAAGACCAGCGTCCCGACCACGCTGGCGGCGGTCATGGCCATGGCCTGACGGGGCAGCGACCGCGCGAAGAGGGCGCGCATCACCACGGTGGAACAGGCCATGCCGGGAAGGCCGAGCGCCGAATAAAACAGCGTGGAGGCCGTGCCGCGCCACGCGGCATCGTTGAAGGCGCCGCGATAAAACAGAAAGTTGACGGCTTCCGATGAAATCAGCACAGTTCCCAAAGTGACGGGCAAAATCACGAAGAGCGCAAAGCGAAGAGCGTCGCGCAGCGTGGAAGCAAAAAGGTCGTCGCCGCGCCCCATACAGCGCGAAAGTTCGGGCAAAACGGCCTGGGAGACAGCGATGACCACAAGCCCCAAAGGAAGCTGAATGACCCGATTGGAGTAGTTCAGCATGGAAATGGCGCCGTCCTCAAGGAACGAACCGAAAAATCGGCCGAGAACGGGATTGAGCTGATTGAGCGACAGTCCCGCCGCATAGGGCAGAAACAGCTTCAGCATCCGCTTCAGTTCGGCGTCTTTGCCGTCGGGACGGGCCGGCACCAGAAGGAAACCTTCCGACGAAGCCGCCCACCACCACTGAAAAAGAAGCTGCGCCGCGCCGCCCAGAAGTACGGCCGCAACAAGTCCCTGAACGCCCCACGTGCGCGATGTCAAAATCACGGTGACAATGTAAGCCGCGTTGCTCAGCGCCGGCGCCAGAGCGGGGACAAGAAAACAGTCCATGCTGTTCAGCGCTCCCATCACCAAAGCCGCGGCGGAGATGAACAGCAGAAAGGGGAACATCTGCCGCGTCATGGACGCCGCCAGACGCGCCTTTTCCGCCGAAAAACCGGGAGCGATCAGGGCGATGAGCTGAGGGCTGAACACCATTCCCGCCAGAACGACGCCCGTGCCGGCACAGAGGATCACTGTCAGCGCCTGACGCGCCAGATGTTCGGCGCGCCGACGGCCGTCGTGCTCCAGAACCTGCGAAAACACGGGGACGAAGGACGCCGACAGCGCCCCTTCCGCAAGCAGCTGACGACCGAGATTGGCAATGGTATAGGCCACAAAAAAAGCGTCGAGAGAGCGGCTTGCGCCGAAACAGGCCGCCGTGATGACTTCGCGGAGAAGGCCGAGAATTCTGCTGGAGAAGGTACCCGCCATCATGGTCAGGGCGTTGCGTATCATTTTTCCCGATTTTGCGTTTGCCATAATCCTCCAGCCTCTCTGCCGTTATCTTCGCCGTCTTTATGGCTTGCCTCACCTTCGCAGAGGACGCTGCGACGGATCCGATTTTTCGTCCGGCGGGACGCTGAAAACGGGCCTTCTGAAAGCGGCCTCAGTCCAAACGGAAGCTGTCTCCGAGATAGTACTTTCGCGCAAAGGGATCGGCGGCGATTTCCGCCGACGTGCCCTTCACCTTGATCTGCCCCTGATAGATGATGTAGGTGCGGTCGGTAATGGCCAAGGTATCCCGCACGTTGTGGTCGGTAATCATAATGCCGTAGCCTTTATACTTCAGCGATTTGACGATTTGCTGAATATCGTTGACGGCAATGGGGTCAATGCCCGCAAAGGGCTCGTCCAGCAGGATGAAATCGGGATCCATGGCCAAAGTCCTCGCCACCTCAAGACGGCGGCGTTCCCCGCCTGAAAGGGAATAGCCCTTGACGTCAAGCAGGTCGGTCAGTCCGAACTCCTCCACCAGACTGCCGAGAATTTCGCGGCGCTCCGCGGGCGCTTTTCCGCGCTCCTGAAGCACCAGCTCGATGTTCTCGCGCACCGAAAGGCTGCGGAACACCGAGGCTTCCTGCGGCAGATAGCCGATGCCGAGGCGGGCGCGCTGGTAGACGTGGAGATCGGTGATGTCCCGGCCGTCGATGCTTACCCTGCCCGAATCGGCGCGAATCAGTCCCACGATCATATAAAAGCTGGTGGTTTTGCCCGCACCGTTGGGGCCCAGAAGCCCCACCACCTCGCCGGTTCTGAACTCCAGACTTACGTCGGCCACCACGTGGCGGTGCTTATAATGTTTGTTGAGCCCCTGGGCCGTCAAAGTTTTTACGTTTTTTTCAGTCATTTCTTTTTGCCGCGCTTTCTCCCCGTGGGAGCGGCGACCTTGGGCGCCTCCGAAGACGAAAGATCGACGGTCACGCGGGGATTTCCTTTGGCCTCAAGCTTGCCGCCGTCAATGTGGTAGATCATGGTCTGAGCCTGAAAGGTTCGCCCCTCCTGAACGGCTTGAGCGTGGCCGGTGCCCGTGACGGTCCCCTCCGCAAAGGAATAAACCAGCGTGTCGCAGTCGATGCGCGTGTGCTTCACCGCCGAGCCCGCAGCGCCCGTCACGACGATGCGGGCACCGCCGGTGCCCGTCATGGTGCCGTCGCTTCTGGAGTAGGTCAGGCGACGGCAAGCCAACGTGGTCACTCTGTCGGTGTCGGTCTTCACTGCCGTGACGTCGCCTTCGGCGGTGCCCTGTACGATGCCGCCGGAGTCATAGAGGCCTTCCACGCTTTTGCAGGCAAGCGTCAGATTTTGCTTCGTGTCCTCATAGCGCGTGACCTGCCGGGCTTCAAACTTTTTGCCGTGCATTCTGGCGCTGTCCGACTGAAGGCGCTGCACGCCGAACTGAGCGTCCACGCCGCCGGTGATCACATAATCGATGTCGGGCGCTGAAAAATCCACGTCCAGCGCCGCGCCGCGCGCGTCCACTTTCTCTCCGTTCTGCGTGCCGAAGGCATGGACGTTCTGCCACAGGCGAGCATTTTTCTTCGCGGTGCTGGCTCTGCCGTAGTCGGCCGTCAGCGTCAGATCCCCGCGTTGAAGCTTCACGTTTCCGCTGGCCTTGAAGGCGCCCTCCTGCATGTTGTAATCCATGACGTCGGCCGTGAGCTGCACCGCTTCGGGCGGCTCGGCCCGGAGGCCCGGCGCGGAGCAGACGGCGCCGTACAGCACGGCGCAAAGGAAAAATTCGACGCTCCTTTTCATCGACTACTCGGAATAATCGCCGCCGTCGTTGCCGCCTTTGGTGGGCGCATTGTCGGCACGATAATCGCCGCGGCGGGCGATGATTTTTCGGTCGGGAAGAGGGTTCCACGAAGTGCGGCGGCAGACGCGCTCAATGACTTTTTCCGCCGTGCCTTCGGCGTTGAAGGCCTTGATAAAACGTTCAGTCCAGTACTCCGTCTCATCGACGATGCGGTTCAGATATTTCTCCGGAAGCGCAAGAATTTTGTCGCAGAACGCCAGATTGGCCTTTTTGTAGTCGCCGGACTTGCGGCTCATGCCCTTGCCGTCACACCAGGCCACAATCTCGTCCCACAGTTCTGCGGGAATGCCGCGGTCAGCCTCTTTGACGTAGGAATCGCCCTCGATGACGGCATTTCCCGTCTCGGGCTCCATCTTGATGCCGAAAACGATGTTCTGAAACAGCGTAGCCACGTTGCCTTTGACAATGCCGTACTGAGCGAACTGAGAGCAGCGCGTTTCAATGTCGGTGCCGGAAATTCCGTGCTGCGCGATACTTACGCCGTAGGGCTTAAGAGCGTCGGCAATGGCCTTGGTTCGTTCGAAATTGATCCCTTCGTTCTGCCCCAGAGTTTTATCGTAGGTGCCATGCTTGCTACCGTTGGAAATGGCGATAAGATCGGGGAAAATCCCCCAGCTGTTGAGTCCGCCGATAAAATACAGCGCCTCTTCCACGGTGGAAAACTCGCCGGGGCCTTTGATCTCCCCCACTTCAACCTCAAGGCCGAAATAGGGCGGAATGTGCATGGCCACGTCGCGGGTGGCGCACAGGTTGTTCCAGTCGTCCAAATGGGAGGCGTCAATGGCAACGGACGTCCAGCCGCGGGCCGTCACCTCGCCCATCTGAGTTACAGCCTTCATGACGTCGTCACGTCCTTTGATGCCGTAGTGATCGACGTGCATGGCGAAAACGGCGCCGTGTCCCAACTCGCGCGAGTAGTTCACCGCATATTCCGGAAGGTTCGAAAAGTTGGAGCCGCAATAGTTGGCTTCCGATTTCGCGATCTCGATAAGCACGGCGGCGTCGTGTTTCTTGGCCGCGCGCAGCACGCCTTTGGCCGTAATGGGATGACGCGCGTTGGCAGCCAGCACGATGGCGCGGTTCTCCTTGGCGGCGGCGAAAATGTCCCTTCCGCTGAAGAGCCCCACAGGTTCTTCTTCCCAAAGTCGTCTTACATTGAGCGGGCGGCGGCTCAGCGCTTGGGTGTAAGTTTTATCGTCACTCTTCATATGGTCCAGCTCCCTTTCATCGGCAGATGTGCCGTGTCCTGCGCAGGACACCGTGTTTTTTCAAAATCACCGCATAAATATCCATGGTCAATTATAAACTGAAAACGTCGTAAAGTCAGCCCCGAACATTGCCGCCTTCAACGTCGCCGCGTTTTTCATAAAGAAAGGCTTCCAGCTGCCGCCGCGGCACTCTGCGAGGAGTTCGAAGCCCGACGGAGCGTGAAGCGCGCAGGTGGCGCAGGCTCTAAAAGTACGGGATATGCCCGGTTCCAGTATTCATCAAAAACATTTCCTTTAAAACGACATTAAGGACTTGCAAATTTCTCATGACCATGGTATTATTCTCATGCTTTGCCAACGACGCAGAGCATAACTGAGACGGCTTTGGGATATCGTCCAACGGCAGGACGTCTGACTCTGGATCAGAAAATCGGGGTTCGAATCCCTGTATCCCAGCCATTTTTCAATGCGCGCTCTCTTCGTCCAGCGGTCCAGGACATCGGGTTCTCAGCCCGGTAACAGGGGTTCAAATCCCCTAGAGAGTGCCATTTTTTTTGACTTGTTCTTTTCATTTCGGGACGCCGCACGGGATGATTTTTGCATGACATCAAATCAAGAAGCGCTTTGCCTGCTAAAGGGTGAAGCGCTTCTTTTTTTGATAAATAATTTCATGGAAAAGGAAGCGGCGAAGGCCTCGGCGCTTCCTTTATAATGTTTTCGTACGAATAAATGCGAAAGACGTTTTTTCGCTTCGGACACACAGGACACGCGGCGAAAAAACGACCGAAAGGAGCGAAAGAAGATGAAAAAACACGACCCCGGCGCGCCCATTGTTTTCAAAAAAGGGTTTCACCGCCTCAACGACGAACCGTATATCAACTATCAGCTGAACCGCATGATCAATTGGAGCGGCGGCGATCTCGACGAAGTCGCGCGCGTTTCGCGACAGATCGGAGACTTCGACGACTGGAAGAAAATTCTCATGGAACTGGGTTCCCGCGCGCTCGCCGAAGATCGCACCGCCAACGCCATCGCCTATTACCGCATGGCGGAGTTCTACATGAGCGACGACGATCCCGACGCCCTGAGATGCTACAACAAATCGCGGGAGCTGTTTTACGCCTATTATGCGGACTTTTTCTCGCCTCCGGCGGGCGATGCGCCTGCGGTGGAGCAGCTGGAAGTCCCCTACGAAACCATCACCCTGCCGGTTATGCACACTGCTCCGACAGGGGAGAAAAAGGGCGTTTTCATCGTTCACGGCGGGAACGACTCTTATTACGAAGAATTTTTCTTTCCCATGCTGTACCTTCGTCAACGGGGCTACGAAGTCTATCTGTTCGAAGGCCCCGGACAGGGCGCGGTGACGCGTCTGCGGCGCTGTCCCTTCACTGCGGCGTGGGAAAAACCCGTCATGGCGCTGACGTCGCATTTCGACCTGCAAAATGCGGCCATCATCGGCGTCTCGCTCGGCGGCTATTTGGCTCCCCGGGCTGCCGCCTTCGACAGGCGCATTTCCCGTGTGGTCGGCTGGTCGCCCTTCCCATCGTTCTGGGATGTATATGGAGCTTTGCATGGAAAGGCACGCGCGGCGATGCTCCGCATTCTTTTGAAAGCAAACATGAAAAGCGCCGTCAATGACCGGTTCGCCCGAGCCCTGAAAGAAAAAGACCTGCATGCGCTGGCGCTGGCGAAAATGCTGCCTCATTACGGAGCCGCCACGCTCTTCGACTTCGGAAAGATGATAAGCGCCTACGATCTGGCTCCCGTTGCGGACAAAATCAATCAGGACGTGCTCATCCTCGCCGGTCGGAGCGACATCCTCATTCCTTCTTCCGTGGCCGCCAGGGAGATTGCCATGCTGAGAAACGCGCGCTCCCTCACCTTCCGCCTTTTCACCGACGACGAAGGCGCCGGTGACCACTGCGGCTGCGGCGACACCAAGCTGATGCTGGACACGATCTGCCGCTGGATGGACGCCATGGACGCCCGAAACCGGGGATAACGCAAAGAGCCGACCGTTCTCGCGACGGCCGGCTCTTTGCGTATTTTGATAAAACGTGCTGAAATTTTGGCTCTGAGTTCCAAACGCAGAAGCTCAGTCTTAAATTTCAACATCGAAGGAAATGTTCCCCACGGGTTTTATGCTCTGAACAAAAATCGAATTTCCTTTGTTCTTTCATGCCGCGCCGTTTTTTCAGGAAGGCTTTGTGGAAGCAGGCATCGAAAAAAGCCCGCCGAATGCAGACACGCACGTTCACCCCCTCTGGCAGCCGCTTCATACGGAAAAGAGGCGTTGACGCCCCTTGTGTCTTCGTAAATGAGGTGATTGTTCTCGATTTTGCCTGTTGAGAGGCGTACAGAACCATCCGCTCATTCAATTCCGTTTCAGAGTCTGCTCGTCGCCAATATTCCGCGCATGCCATCTGAAAACAACCTTCTCATAATTGCTCCTAGGTGAACCGCTCTTCTCCTGCTCATAACTAAAGTTGTAAAATGAATTCTTTCCCGTAACATAAAAAGCGAAGAGGGACGATATAAAAAAGAGGCGCTCGCCTGAATTCGGGTAACGTCTCTTTTTTGATTTAACGCATGGAGTGCGTCACAATTCGAAACCTTTGGATTGTCCCTTCTTCTGTTCTTGTTCTTTAGCAAGCTTGTCAAGATTTTCTGCGTCAACTCCCGTGCACTTTTCAATGATTAACGGGTCAATGCCGCATTTCCGCAACATCAAAGCCGCCTCAGTGCGAGCTTCTTCACGGCCTTCTATTCGGCCTTCTTCGCGGCCTATTACTCTGCCTTCTTCGCGAAGTTCGTCGGCAACAACTTCGTATTCCGGGCTCACGGCACGTTTCATCGGCTTCACTTCCTCCTGAGCGATTTTTTAGACGTCTCGTCTGCGAGATCCAGTGATAGCAAAGAGGGTCAGCTGATGACCCCGGCGCATTCGATGCCCGTGCCACGAGGCACGGGCATCGGTTTTTTCGGAAAAAGGCGTGTTTCGCGTTATTGGACGCTGAAGATGCGGTCGATCACGCTTTCGTCGCGATACAGTACCTTCGCCACCTCGCGGGTGCCGGCAGCAGGACGGTTGGGCACGCCCGTCAGCTTTTCGGCCATGGACTTGAGGTCATGAATATCCACGATTTTAATGCCTTCGTCGGCAAGACGGGCGCGCAAATCGGGACGCGCGGGATTGACGGCCACGCCCTTTTGGGTGACCAGCACGTCCACGGTGCGCCCGGGCGTGGAAACGGTGGTGACGCGCTCCGACACAATGGGAAGGCGCGCCCGGATCAGCGGCGCGACGACGATGCACAGTTTGGCTCCGGCGGCCACGTCGCTGTGCCCGCCGCTGCCGCCCATAATCAATCCGTTGGAGTCGGTATGCACGTTGACGTTAAAATCCGTGTCGATTTCCGTGGCGCCGAGTATGGCGGCATCGAGACTGTCCACGCAGCACGACTTGGCCGCGGGGGAGGCGTAACGGGTCGCCGAAATCTCCACGTGATGGGGATTGTCCCGCAGCGAGGCCACGGCGTCGAGATCGAAGCACTGCACGTCCATGATGGACTGAAAGCATCCTGCGTCCAGCATGTCCACCAGAGCGCCGGTAATGCCGCCCAGGGCAAAACTGCCCTGAATTTTTTCGTCCAGCATGACTTTTTTCAAAAATTTTGCGGCGGCCAAAGACGCGCCGCCTGCGCCGGTCTGAAATGAAAAACCGTCTTTCAGCAGCCCCGACGCGCGGATCACGTCAACGGTTACGGCAGCCATGGCAAGCGCCACGGGGTCGCGGGTGAGGCGCGTGGTTCCCGAAACGATGCCTTTGGGATCGCCGATGCTGTCCACAACCACCACGCTGTCGATCCACGGCTCCTGAATGATGGCCCGTTCCAGCGGATAGGGCACCAGATTGTCGGTGATCACGATGCTGTGAGCGGCACAACGCGCGTCGGCCTCGGCATAGCCCAAAGAGCCGCAGGCGCTTTTGCCGAAACTTCCCGTGGCGTTGCCCATGGGATCGGCCGAAGGCGCGGCGATAAAGGCCACGTCGATGGGCGTGATGCCCTGCTCGATGGCGCCGGGACGCCCGCCGTGGGAGCGGAAAATGACGGGCTCTTTCATGCCTCCCCGGGAGATAAACCGCCCCACCGCCGCCCCCATGTAATCAGTTTCAATACGGCCGATCACGCCGTTTTTGATGTGTTCGATGAGAGGACTCTGCACGTCGAACACCGAACTGCTGTTGAGCGTCAGGCCGCGGAAGCCCATGGAAGCCAGCTCGGCCAGCACCATGTTCATCACGCCGTCACCGTTGCGCAGGTGATGATGGAAGGAAATTCTCATGCCGTCCTTCAATCCCGAACGAAGGATGGCGTCTCTCAGCGACGCAATGACTTTGCTGTCTTTCATTCTTTCCGTCCTCCTTGAAGAGCTTCGGCCATGGCGAGGGTCTGCTGGGCGCGCGTCACAATGGGTTTGTCGATCATTTTGCCGTAAAGGGAAATGGCGCCGCGTCCCTGCTCCTTGGCCTGACCAATGGCGGCCAGCACCTCGCGGGCGT
>CABTYW010000027.1 GCA_902489135.1 uncultured Synergistaceae bacterium | reverse complement strand
GCCGTGAAGGCTTCGTGGCCGGGAGTGTCGAGAAAGACGATTTCTTTGCCGGCGTAAACCACGTGAGACGCGCCGATGTGCTGGGTGATGCCGCCGGCTTCGCGAGCCGTCACGTGGGTCTTGCGGATGGCGTCAAGCAGCGACGTTTTGCCGTGATCGACGTGTCCCATGACGGTAACGATGGGCGAACGGGGCTTGAGATGGGCGCCTTTGGCGGCCGCTTTTCCCATCTTGCCCCCTTTGGCGGGGGCTTCGGCTTTCTTCGCGCTCTCCCGGGCCTTGGGCTGAGCTTCCCAGTCGATATCCACGCCGCAAGCGTCGCCGAGGACCAGAAGAATGTCGTCATTGAGCGCCGCGGAAGCGGGCGTCATCATTCCGGCGGCCATGAGTTTCTTCACGGCTTCGCCGGCGGAAAGGCCGAGAACGTCGGCCAAATCCTTGACGCAGCCGCCCTGGCGCACTTTAATCAGCTTTTTCCGTTTCGCCGGCTCGGCTGCCGTCAGTTTTTCGGGATGGGCTTTCGGTTCATCGGCCTTGGCGGGAGCGCTCGGGGCGGAAGGGGCGGTTTTTCGATGTTCGGTCTTTTGCACGGCCTCGGGCTTTTTTGAATTTTCCGCCTTTTCCGAAGTCCCGGCGGCTTTCGGCGTCTTGCGGCTCTGATCCGACGCCTTTTTGTTTCCTTTGGCGTTTTTCATCTTCTCCAGCTCGTCTTCCACAAGCTGAATGGCGTCGTCGTCGATGGTGCTCATGTGAGTTTTAACGGCGACGTTCAATTTTTCCAGCAAAGCCAGCAGGTCTTTGTTGTTCATGTCGAGCAGCTTTGCAAGCTCATAAACTCTCATTTTACTCAACCGCATTTCCTCCTTCTGGAAGCAGCCTTTTCAATTTCTCGGCAAAGCCGCTCTGCACAGGAAGGGCTGCAATCTGAGTCTGTCGCAGTCCTAAAAGCTGTCCGAGTTCTGAACGACTTGTCCCGCTCACTACGTAAAATTTTGCGCCCTTCGCGCTGAGGGCGCGCCGCACAGCCGCCGAACAATCTTCAGCCAGCAGCGCCAGCAGATCATGTCCCGACGAGAGGCTCGCCAGTACGCGATCCCGTCCGATAATGAGTTCGCCGGCGCGCCGCGCCATGCCCAGCACCGCCATGATCTCGTTTTTGAGGGACTGTTCGCCCAGGGCCAGATCTTCGGCGCTGAGCTGCACTGAAGCCGCAAGTTTGGCGGTAACTTCGGCGGGGATGGGGCTTTTAAGCGCCTTTTCGAGGAGTTTTTTCTTCAGGCAGAGCGCCACGCACTGAGGCTCCGGGCAGAGGTAGGCGCCGCGCCCCGACAGATGTCCCTGCTCGTCAAGGGTGATTTGACCGTCGCGGCTGCGCACCACCCGAATCATCTCGCGGGGCGGTCGCTCGCGCCGGCAGGCGATGCACGAACGGGGGTTATGAGACCTCCTCAAATGCCTTCCTCTTCCTTTTCGCCTTCAACGACGGAGGAAGCTTTTTCCCCCTCCGTGTTGATGTCAACTTTCCAGCCCGTCAGGCGTGCGGCAAGGCGAACGTTCTGCCCGGCTTTGCCGATGGCCAGAGAAAGCTGATCGGCAGGCGCATAAACGCGGGCGGTGCGGTCCTGTCCTTCCACGGCTTCCACGCGGGTAATTCTGGCGGGCGACAGCGCGTTTTTGATGAACTCCAGAGGATCGTCGCTCCAGACAATGACGTCGATTTTTTCGTCGCAGAGGTCGGAGCTGACGTTTCTGATGCGGGCGCCGCTGTTTCCCACACAGGCACCAACGGGATCCACCTCAGGATTGGTGGAGGCAACGGCAACTTTGGCGCGGGCGCCGGCCTCTCTGACGATGCTTTTGATCTCTACGGTGCCGTCTCCGATCTCGGGAATTTCAAGCTCCAGGAGTTTTCTCAGGAGGCCGGGATGGGTGCGGGACACGACGATGCGCGGGCCGCGCCCCGTCTGACGCACGTCCAGAAGAAAAAACTTCTTGGTCTCGCCGGGAACGTACACTTCGCCGGCGATGCGCTCTTCCTTGGGCAACACGGCTTCGCTGCGCTCTCCCAAACGAATCAGCACCTGGTCGTCCTCGGATTTGAAGATGGATGCCGAAACAAGCTCGCCGATTTTGTCGTTGAATTCATTATATACGATTTCGCGCTCCGCGTCTTTCAGGCGCTGCGTGATCACCTGACGGGCGGTCTGAGCCGCGATGCGCCCGAACTTTTCGGGATGTTCCAGCACGGGGACTTTTACGGTGTCGCCGATCTGAACCTCGTCGCCCGCCAATGCGCGGGCTTCGGCAAGGCCGATCTCGCTGATCCCCGCCTCTCCTTCGACGACGCGGCACACGTCGTAAATCAACACCTCGCCTGTGGTGCGGTCGATGGTGACCACGGGATCCATGCGGGTTTCCTTGAATTTCCTGTACGCCAGCGCCAGCGCCGCTTCCACGCTCGAAAAGATAATCTCCGTGGAGAGATTGCGCTCGCGAACGAGCAGCTCCAGCGCCTCTAAAAAGCCTTCGCCGAGTTTCATTTTGCTGTATTTTTCCTCCTTTTTCCGCTGAAGGTTATTTTCTGTCCTTTTTCTTCTTTATAGATCAGATGGCCCGCGGCAATAGCCTCAAAGGGAATTGCCAGCGGCGCTCCGTCGCCGGCGAAAATCACCGCGCCGTCCTGCGTTCCCGCAATGGGCGCCGTCAGGCGACGCCGGCCTTCCACGGGCGCTTTCAGTCTCACCGCCGCTTCTTTTCCGACGAAACGCTCATAGTCCTCAAGGCTGAAGAGCGGACGCTCCAGTCCGGGCGAGCTGACTTCGAGGAGGTAGCTCTCATGGAACTCTTCCGATCGCCGATCCAGCATGGCGCCGATCTGCGCCGAAATTTTTTCGCAGTCCTCCACGCCGATGCCCTCTCCGCTGTCGGCGAAGACTCTCAAAACGGGAACGCCCTCTTCTTTGACGGTTTCAATGCCCACAAACAGGTATCCGGCGTTCTCTACAATTTTTTTCAACTCCGATTTCAATCGTTCTTTATCCATGCGTCTCACTCCCGGTGATGTTCATGCGCCCTTTTCGCCGAAAAGTTCGCTTCGGACTCGCGCCGCCGCCCCCGCGTTTTTCGCGCAAGGAAGCACCGGCGCCGCAGGGCTCCCGTTGATGATAAAAAACGAAGAGTGGGCGCTGCCCACTCTTCACTCCTTACGTCCGATTTGCTCCCGTCATTGTAGCATGAAAGCGAAGGGCGCGCAACTCAAGGCTTCAGAGCCGCCGAAGGGTGGCCGCGGCCCAGACGTAAAAGGCCTCGCCTCTTCCGGCGGAGCCCACGGCTTCGCCGGATTTGAAGGTCACGCTGAAGGTTTTCCCCTCCAGAAGCTTCTCCATGGACGCAACAATCTGCTCTTTCCACGGCGCCAGGCGCGGCGTCTGGGCGCTGACCACGGCGCTGAGCCAATGGACGCGCCAACCTTGAGCCTTAATGCGGCCCAGAACATCCCCAAACAGCTCCGTGCTGTCGGCATCTTGATACTGCTCGTCTGAAGCGGGATAGAGCGTTCCGATGTCGGGCAGCCCCGCGGCGCTGAGCACCGCGTCGGCGCAGGCGTGGCACAGCGCGTCGCCATCGGAATGTCCGTCCAGTCCCAAGCGCGACGGAATGACGACGCCGCCCAGCACCAGTTTTCGCCCCGGCATCAGGGGGTGCACGTCGTAGCCGAGACCGGTACGGATCTCTCCGCCTTCGGCAAGCCTCCGCGCCATCTGCCAGTCGCCTTCGTCGGTGATCTTGAAATTCATCGTTTCGCCCTCCACGGAACTCACGACCTTACCGCTTTGCAGCCACAACTCCGCTTCGTCCCTGGCGCTGAAGTCCGACGCCTGAAGCAGTTCTTCCAGCGCTCGGCGCGGAAAAAGCTGCGGCGTCTGCGTAATATACAGTCCGTCGCGATCCACGGCGCTCATGGAGTCGCCTTCCATCCTTTTCAGCGCATTGACTTCGGGCAAAAGGGGGATAACGCCCCCGTCTTCCCGTCGGGCCGCCAAAAGTCGGCGGCACAGATCAAAGCTGAGAAAAGGGCGCGCCGCATCGTGCAGCAGAACGCTTTCGGCGCGGCAGACCTTCAAGGCGGCCAGCACCGACATGGAGCGGCTGGCGCCGCCGGTCACGATTTTTACGTCCGCGGGGACGCTGAGCTCCCATTTCCCGCCGGCGGGCAACACGATGACGATCTCCGAAACGAGACCTGCGGCTTTCAGACTTTCCGCCACATCGAGGCTGTATCCCATCACGGGTTTTCCGCCCAGAAGGCGGAACTGCTTGGGCCGGCCGCCCAGCCGCCGTCCTTTGCCGGCGGCGAGAATCACGAAGGCCGTGGTCATGCGTCCGTTTTCTCCTCTCGGACACGGCCGAAGACCATGCGCCCCGCCGATGTCTGAAGCATGGACGACAACGTGACGGCAACGCGCTTTCCGATGTAAGGGCCGCCGTTTTCCACCACCAGCATGGTGCCGTCTTCGAGGTAGCCGATGCCCTGACGGGCGTCCTTGCCCCGTTTGATGACGTCCACCACCACGTCGTCGCCGGGAACGATCCGAGGTTTCATGGCGTTGGCCAGATCGTTGACGTTGAGCACGCGAACGTTCTGAATCTGTGCCACTTTGTTGAGATTGTAGTCGGTGGTCAGCACTTCGCAGTCATATTTTTTCGCCATGGCCACCACGGCGGAATCCACGTACTCCGTGTCAAAATCCCTGAGCGACGCCTCTTCAATGTGCACTTTTACATCGGGCAGGTTTTGCAGATCCCGCACCACGTCCAGCCCCAGCCGCCCGCGACTGCGCTTGGTCTGATCTTTGGAATCCGCCACGGCCTGAAGCTCCAGCAGCACAAAGGACGGAAGGATCAGCGTTCCCTGCAAAAAGCCCGTCCTGGCGATGTCGAGAATGCGTCCGTCGATGATGACGCTGGTATCAAGCACTTTATGGGGCACGGCATCGCTGCGCGCCTGTGCCGAAAGCGCGGAGGCGCCCCGTCCGGAGCGGGATCGAAGGCGCCGTGTCAGCTTGCCTTTGACGGAAGCCACCGCCCCGCGGATGTCCTGACGGCGCTCGATGAAAACCCACGACATGACAAAGCCGATCAAAACGTTGAGCAACACCGCAAGATAGGGGCCGAAATTGGCGTTCCTGAAGGGAAGCACCAGCAAATTGGCCAGAAGGAGCCCCACCAGAAGTCCGGCCAGTGCCGACGACAACTCTTCGACACTGGTGTTTTTCAGTTGTGTCGCAAAAAAGGAGCTGACGGCTCGCAATACGCTCAGAAAAAACGGTGCCAGCAGAACTCCCACAAAACCGAAAACGCACACCGATAAAAGCACGGCAATAAAGTCAACGAAAAAGCCCCCGGGCTGTATGGATTTCAGATAGCTCATGCCGAACTGATAGCCCGCCAGCATTCCCAGCAGCCCCAGCACACCCCGGCACACGGACTCCGCAATTCTTTTCAATCCGTCGGTCATTGAATCACCTCCTTGAAATACACAAAGGCGGAGCGTCAAAGCCCCGCCCGTGCTGCCCTATTGATCTTTGACTTCCCGGCGGCTCTCCAGAGCGGCGTGAAGGGTCACTCTGTCGGCGAACTCTATGGAGCCGCCCACGGGAAGACCGTAAGCGATACGGGACTTCTTGACGTGAATGTCGCGCAGTGCCTCCAGGACAGCGTAGAAGGTCATGTCGCCTTCAATGCGGGGATTGGTGGCAATGATCACTTCCTGAACGGGGTATTCATCAAACCGCGCTCTCAGACGCCCTATGGTGCTTTCGGGCAAATTTTCCCGATCTTCCAGCGGAGACAGCGACGTGCCGAGAACAAAGTAGATGCCGTTGAAAAGTCCCGACTGTTCGAGGCTTACGAGGTCTTCAATGGTTTCGGTGACGCACAGAAGAGAGCGGTCACGCAGCGGATCGCTGCAAATGGGGCAGGGTTGCGTTTCCGTCAGGTTGCCGCACTTTTCGCAGGTCGTCAGCCGCCGGTTGAGCTCGCCGAGGGATTTTGACAGCTCTTCGCCGAATTCCGCTCCCGACTGAAGCACGTGAAAGGCCATGCGCCGTGCGCTTTTTTCTCCGACGCCGGGGAATTTCTTCAGCAGGAAGATCAGATGTTCGATGGGCTCCGGTAAGGCCATAATCCCGGACTAGAACGGGAGCTTCAGGCCGCCCGTCAGGGCGCCCATGCGCTGCTCCATCATCTCGTGAGCCCGGTTGGCCGCGTCGGACACCGCCGCGAGAATGAGATCCTCCAGCATTTCCACGTCATCGGGATCGACCACCTCGGGCGTCAGCTTGACGCTTACCAGTTCGCCCTGTCCGTTCACCACGGCTTTCACCATGCCTCCGCCGGAATTTCCCTCAACGCGGGCCTGCTTCAAATCTTCCTGCACCTGCTGCATTTTCGCCTGCATGGCCTGCGCCTGCTTGAGCATCTGATTCATGTTGCCCATACCGCCTCTGCCGCCAAAATTCATGTTCTTCATCCTTCCGTTGATCTGCAACAAAGTTTAATGGTGATATTTCGAACCGCCGTGGATCATCGCCGCGCGATACAGCTGCTCGCACAGCAGCAAAAGAGCCATCTCGTGAGTAAAGGTCATTTTCGACAGCGACACCAGCGCGTCGGCGCGCTCCTGAAGCTCCGGCGATGTGCCGTAGGCGCCGCCGACGAGAAAAATCAGCTTTCCCCGACCTGCGGCGAGGCGGGCATAAATTTTTTCCGAAAACGTCGCGCTGTCCATTTGATTTCCGCGCTCGTCCAGCAGGCACAACACGTCCTCCACGGCGATGCGCCTGAGGAACTCCCGTCCCTCAAGATCCTTGCGCCGCCTTTCGTCCATGTTCTTTCCCCTGTTGGCGTCGGGAAGAAAAAGCCACTCCACGGGAAGCAGCGGCTTCAACCGTATTTGATAATGTTCCACGCCCCGGGCGATAAAGGGTTCCCTCGGGCGCCCCAGAGCCATCACCTGAATTTTCACGGGGCTCAGCTCTCGTGCCTGCGGTCTTTCCAGGGAAACACGTTGAATTTCTCGCGCAGTACCGCCGCCACAAAGGCGAAAAGCTTCAAATCCCGTTTCAGTCGACGCGGCTCCTGCAAAAGGCGGTAAAGCCACTCGCAGCCCATTTTCTGCCACGGACGAGGCGCCCGTTTCAGAGTTCCGGCAAAGACGTCAAAGCTGCCGCCCACGCCCACGCACAGCAGGCCGTCAAGGCCGCTTCGCTGCGAGGCCAGCCATTTTTCCTGCGCCGGCATCCCCAGAGCGGCGAAAAGAATTTTGGCGCCGCTGCCGCGGATGTGTGCGGCAATTTCATCGGAGCGGGCCCGGTCGAAATAGCCGTCGTAAAACCCTGTTACCTTCAGGCCGGGATGAGCTTTTTGCAGGTATTGGGCCGCGGAGCGCGCCACACCGGGACGTCCGCCCAGAAGATAGACGGGGAGTTCCTCCGAGGCGGCCAGACGGCACAGCCTGTCCATAAAGTCGATGCCCGCGATGCGTTCCACCACACGGATTTTCAGTTTTTTCAACGCCCAGACCAGCCCCGCTCCGTCGGGAAGCGCCAGGTCGGCGTCGGAGACGACGGCGCGAAAGTGGGCGTCGGAGCGCAGGTCGTACATCCCCAGAGCGTTGAGCGTTACCACCATGCGAAACCGGGGCGCGGCGCTTTTCAGCCAGGCCAAACACTTTGACAGAGCGTAGTTCATGGAAATGCCGTCGATTTTCACTCCCCACAGCGAGCTGTCGTCGCGGCTCCGCCGCCCGCCGCTGACGCTCCACAGTACCACCAGGAGCACCGCCGCCATGGCGGGAAGCGCCAGTTTCAGCGCACGAGACTCGGGAAGAAGCTGCATCAGCGCCACCGAGCTTCCCACAAGGAAACAGATTTCAGTCACCAGACGGATGGCCGCCGGATGATCCACGCCCCGCTCAATGGCGCGGCTGTAGAGGTCGCTGGGATGATGAAGGCGCCCCGTTTCGAAGGCGTTGTTCACCAGTCCGAGAGAGAGTTCCACCAGCGGCACGGCGTAAAATCCGAGGGGGACCACCAGAAGCGCCGTGATGGTAATTCCCTTGCTGACGCCGATAATGGAAATTCCGGCCACAAGAGTTCCCCACAGCGACACCAGCGGCGTGCCCAGCTGGCGGAAGCGCCATCCCATGCGGCTCCAATAGGCGCACACCAGCACCAGAGACACCGCGGAGACGAGAAAAGCTTCGCTGAGATTTTGCCGCGAGAAGTAGGTGACGCACACCATCAGCGACAGACTGACGCCCAACAGGCGTCCCGCAAGCCCCGGAATTTGGTCAAGGCGCCTGAACAAAACGGGAAACAGCGTCATCCACGCCGTGGTGAAAAACAGCGATTCCCACCACGAAAGGTAGGTGAAGGTCGCGCCCTCGGCGGAGACGAAGGAAATGGGCTGCCCCGTCAGGGCGAAAATCAGCCCGGGAAGCAGGATCAGCGAAAAACAACCGCGCCCGGGAAGTACCCGTTCCGCCAGTCCCACCACCATGGACAGCAGAGCGCACGCCACAAGCGCCTCGATGCGGTCACTGCCGCTCCAAAGCGCCAAAAGCATCATAACCGTCATCAGCGACAGGTCACGCATATAAAAATATTGCTCTCTGCTGAATTTCTCCCTGAAAAAACGCTGCAGGAACACGCAGCCCGCAGCGATGAGAAGCAGAGGAAGCACAACCATTCCGTCGAAATGTAAAGCCATGCGGAAAATCCTCCCCAAAAAAGCGCGCCGCCATTTCGGCGCAGTTGAAGCCGGTTCACGATACAGCGCACGAAAGTCCCTCGCTGCTTCTGTATTTTAGCAGATAACTGCGTAAAAAAAAACAACAAGGGCGAAATTATCGCCGAAAATCGCGCAAAAAGTCAAAAAAACAGGAAGCCGGCCGCCGAAATCGACGGCCGGCTTTTTTGGGCGCTTCTTTATTCTACGATCGGACGGGGCTCACGAGGCCGCCCGACGACAAAATTTTTTCAAAAACTGCGGCAATGGCGCCGCCGGGGCCACGTTGAATTAGGCGGCAAAAGCCCGTCCCCCACACAATGAAGAACGGGCTTTGCCGCCGCAAAGCCGGCTTTTTTCGGTTCAGTCCTGCCGCTCCCCGACGGGAACGTGCTTCACGCCGCCCATGTAGGGCACCAGCACGTCGGGAATTTCAAAGGAGCCGTCGGCGTTCTGATAGTTTTCCAACACGGCCAGGAGCGTTCTTCCCACCGCCAGGCCGGAGCCGTTGAGGGTGTGGACATAGCGGGGCTTGCCGCCGTCGGCGGGACGGTAGCGGGTGTTCATGCGCCGCGCCTGAAAGTCCACACAGTTGCTGCAGGAGCTGATCTCGCGGTAGCAGTTCTGGCTGGGCAGCCAGACTTCCACGTCGTAGGTTTTTGCCGAGCTAAAGCCCATGTCGCCGGTGCACAGGACGATGACGCGGTAGGGAATGTTCAGTCCCTTCAGGACGTCCTCGGCATTGCCCGTCAGTTTTTCCAGTTCGTCCCAGCTGGTCTCGGGCGTGCAGATCTTCACCATTTCCACCTTATCGAACTGATGGAGGCGCATAATGCCGCGCACGTCCCGTCCGTAGCTGCCCGACTCGCGGCGGAAGCACGGCGTATAGGCCGTGTAGTACAGCGGCAAATCGCTCTCGTTGAGCATTTCGCCGTGATGAAGGTTGGTCAGCGGAACTTCCGCCGTGGGGATCAGCCACAGGTCGTCGCGCTCCACCCGGTACAGATCCTCGGCGAACTTGGGCAGCTGTCCCGTGCCCTGCATTGTATCGGAATTGACCATAAAGGGCACGCTGTACTCGGTATAGCCCTGTTTCTGCGTGTGAAGATCCAGCATATAGTTGGTCAGCGCGCGCTCCAGACGGGCGCCCAGGCCTCTGAACACGGTAAAACGGCTCTGCGCCATGCGGGGACCGCGCTCAAAGTCGAGAATTCCGCAGGCCTCCCCGATATCCCAGTGGGCTTTGGGTTCGAAGTCGAACGTTCGCGGCGCACCCCAGCGGCGGATCTCCACGTTTTCGCTTTCGTCCTTGCCCATGGGAACGGAGGCGTCGGGACGATTGGGAATTTGAAGCATGAGCGTGCGCAGCTCTTCGTCGATTTCGGCCACGCGGGCATCGTCGGCTTTGATCTGATCGCCCAGTTCCTTCATCTCTCTCATCTTGGCTTCGGCGTCGCCGCCGGCGGCGCGGATCCTGCCCACTTCCTTCGACCCGGCGTTACGCTGAGCTTTCAGGACCTCCACCGAGGCGAGTATCTTTTTCTTCTCGCCGTCGAGATCCAGCACCCTGTCCACGTCGAATGCGTTGTTTCTGGCCTTGAGATAGGCCTTCACCGCGTCAGTTTCCTCGCGAAGCATTTTGATGTCTATCATGAAAAAGCTCCCCAATCTTCAAGATATTTTTATGCTCTCCGGCCGCAGCTTTGCGCGCAGCCTCTCCTTCAGTTTTTGTCAGAACGAATTTGCGAAAGCAACGCCACCATTTCCATGGCGGCAAGTGCGGCCTCGGCGCCCTTGTTGCCCGATTTGCTGCCGGCGCGCAGCAACGCCTGCTCGAGATTTTCCGTGGTCAGAACGCCGAACGCCACGGGAACGCGCTGCTCCAGCGACACCGACGCCAATCCCTTGGACATCTCCGAAGACACGTATTCGAAATGAGGTGTATCGCCGCGAATGACAGCTCCCAGCGCAATGACAGCGTCACAGCGTCCCGTCAGGCACAGTTCCTTGACGGTCAGGGGCAGTTCCCAGGCGCCCGGAACCCAGTACACGTCGAATTCGTTCATCTTCACGCCGTGACGGATGAGAGCGTCTTTGGCGCCCTCCACCAGTTTGCCGCAGATCAGCTCGTTGAAGCGCGACGCCACAATGGCGTAATGCGCGCCCTGAGCGACTAAATTTCCCTGAACGACCTTCATGGTTCAAAACCTCCTGAATGAAACCTCATCTGAAACTCTTCATTTTATTGTAACTATTTTACATCATTTCCGCCGCCGGCCCAATGGGCAAAAAGTTTTTTTCTTCCTCCGCTCGAAATTACCAGCCCATCTGCGCCAGTTTTTCGCGGGTGAGAGCTCCGTTTTCGGCGGACGATGGAGTCTCTTTCATCATCAGCAGCCGTTCCACATAGCGCGCAATCATGTCCGTTTCGATGTTCACGCGCTTGCCGACGCGAAGCGCTCCCAAGGTGGTGCGTTCCAGCGTCTCGGGAATGACCGCGGCCGAGCAGGCGCTGTCGCGCACCGACGCCACAGTGAGGCTGACGCCGTCAACGCACAGCGATCCCTTGTAGACCACATAGCGCATGAGTTCCCGCGGCAGATCGAGCCACAGCTCCGCCGACGAACGGCCCTTTTTCATGGAAAGCACCAGTCCGACGCCGTCAACGTGTCCCGCCGCCAGATGGCCGTCAAGCCTTCCCGTCACGGGCAGCGCCCGCTCGAGGTTCAGCCGGTCGCCGGCGAAAAGCAGCGAAAAGCGCGAAACTTTCAGGGTCTCGTCGGTGAGCTGCACCGAAAAGTCTTTGTCGCCGCAGCGCGTCACTGTAGAGCACACGCCGCTCAACGAAACGGAATCTCCGGTTTTCAGCTCCGAGGCGAAGGGAGCTTCCACCGTCACCTCCGTCACGTCGGCGCGACGCGTGACGCTCAGCACTTTTCCAATTGCTTCAACCAGTCCAGTGAACATGGGTTGCCTCCTTCAATCCACAAGTCTTTTCCGACGTTTCGGCAGCTCAGCAGTCGAAAGGAAATGGCCTGTTCCATGCGCCGGATATGAAATTCTTCAGTGACTTTAAGTCCCTGTCCCATAAAGGCGGGGGCCGCGAAAATTTGATATTCGTCGCACAGCCCCGAAGCGATGAGCGAAGAACTCAGGCGCGCTCCGGCTTCGGCAAGAACTCGAGTGACGCCCAGAGCGCCCAGAGCTTCCAGGACGTCCTTCAATTTCGGCCGTCCCGAAGCGTCGGCGGGCAGAACTTTGACGCGATTGTCCAGGCCTTCGGGCAACGGCGCCGCTTCGCCGGCAAAAATCAGCGCGTTGCCGTGCAGAGCTTTGAATTTTTTCGACAGAAAATCGGCGCGGCGACACAGAATAACGGGGCGCGGCGAGACGCCTTCAGTCAGGCGCACCGTCAGCGCCGGATCGTCGTGAAGCAGCGTGCCGCTGCCCGTCAGAACGGCGTCGTTTTCGCCCCGCAGCACATGTCCCGCCGCTCGGGCCTCTTCACCGGTAATCCATTGACTGACGCCGTTTTCAAGCGCCATGGAGCCGTCGACAGAAAGAGCGGCTTTCAGCGTCAGCCACGGTCGGCGGCGAAGCTGCAGGGAGAGGAAGCCGCGATTGAGCCACAGCGCCTCGGAAGCCAAAACGCCGCAGACGGTTTCCACGCCGCCGTCGCGTAAAATTTCCAGTCCCCGCCCCGAAACCTGCGGATTGGGGTCGCCGATCGCGGCTACGCAGCGCGCGACGCCGGCACGAACCAGAGCGGGGGCGCAGGGAGGCTGACGCCCCTCATGGCTGCAGGGTTCCAAAGTCACGTAGACGGTAGCTCCCCGCGCCCCATCGCCCGCTTGAAGCAGCGCCGCCGCTTCGGCGTGAAGGCCTCCCGCGTGGTCGTGCCAGCCGCGGCCCAAAATCCGGCCGTCCTTGACCATGACGCAGCCCACCATGGGGTTGGGCGCCGTTTTGCCCGTGCCGCGAAGCGCCAGCCCCAGCGCCAGGCGCATAAAATATTCGTCAATCCATTGCTGTTTCATGCGCGGTGAATGCCTCTCTTTCGTTTCGGATCATAGGTTTCTCTGACGCGTCGCCCGTCCTTCGTCTCGCCGACGCCGACGCTTCCATGGGGAGTCGGTTCTCTGTAAGGCACGTCTACGCTTTGGCGCCAACGGCGCGACGGACCTTTTTTCGCCGCCGGTTCTTCAGCGGCGCCTTCCGGCGCTCCCCCGTGGGGAAGAGCGCGTTCGTCGCCGTGCCCCTGCGACAGAAAATCGAGGATTTTTTTTGACTGCACCGGCCCGATGCCCGGCGCTTTCTGAAGCTCTTCGGGAGACAGCGCCGCGATGCGCTGCACGCTGCCGAAAGTGCTGAGCAGCACGGCCGCCTTGTGCTTTCCGATGCCCGGCACGTCCTCCAGCGCCGAACGACTCAGCCGGGAAATTCTCTTGTGACGGTGCGTCGTAACGGCAAAGCGGTGCGACTCGTCGCGCACCCGCTGAAGAAGGCGCAGCGCGGGATCATTCCAGTCAAGGCGCAGCGGCGGCTTTTCGGGATCGGTAAAGATGAGCTCGTCGCGTTTGGCCAGCGACACCGTGTCGATCTCCACGGGCACTTCCGCCAGAGCCTGGCGGGCGAAAGCCAGCTGCTCCGGACCGCCGTCCACCACGATGAGCTGCGGCAGCGGCTGCTGATTTTTGATCATATTCCGGTAACGACGCAGCACCGTCTCTCTCATGGAGCGAAAATCGTCAATGCCCTCCACCGTTTTGATCTCATAGCGCCGATAGAGCGACTGGTTGGGGTAGCCCTGCTCGAAAACCACCGCCGCACCGTAGGTCTCGTGCCCCGACGAATGGGAAATGTCAAAGCCGTCGATGCGCCAGGGCACGACGGGCAAGCCGCACAGATCCCGCAGCCGCGTCATGGCCGTCCATGTGTCCTCGTCCAGTTCGTCGGTCAGCGTGACCGACAGCTTCTGCCGCGAAAAACGCCACAGGTCCACAATGGTGTCGCGCACCTTGGCCGCCGCTTCGAACTTCATTTCACGTGCCAGAGCCTCCATGCGCGTCCTCAATCGGGCCACCAGGTCGGCGGTTCCGCCGTTGAGCAGCATCAAAATGTCGTCCACCGTTTCGCCGTACTCTTTCTCAGTGCACTTTCCCGCGCAGGGCGCCAGACACTTGCCGATGTCGTACATAATGCAGGGGCGCGCCGCCCTGGTTTTTTCCAGGTCGAGAGAGCAGGTTCGCAGAGGAAAGTATTTGCGGATTAAATTGAGCATGCTCCTCATGGAGCCCGCACTGGTATAAGGGCCGAACACATGCCCCGACGAAGGTCTTCGATGGGTCACCGTCACCCGGGGAAAACGGTCGGCCGTCACCACAATGTAGGGGTAGTGCGAGCCCATTTTCAGCTCCACGTTGAAATAGGGCTGAATGGCCTTGATGAGGCGGCTTTCCACAATGAACGCTTCCGATTCGGTTTCGGTGCGGATGAAGCTGATGTCATGCACCGTGGCCACCAGCTTTCGCAGCCGCGGAATGGCGAAATCACGATGGTTGAAATAGGATGAAACGCGCCGTTTCAGCTTTTTCGCCTTGCCCACATAGATCACTTTGCCCGCCTCGTCGTGCATCAGATAAACGCCGGGCTTCATGGGCAGCGTTTTGAGAATGGCGCGGATGCGCCCCATCCGTTCCTGTTCGTCCACGGCCAGCGCCCCCTTTCAGTCAGCCTCGGCACGCAATTGCCCCTGTCAATTTCCCAAATCTCGGTTATAATACTCGTTGAAACAGTACAATTTTAACACCGGAACGGAGGAACTGTGATGGCACTTGTGCTTTATAACGATCTCACCCGAAAAAAAGAACCCTTTGTGCCTCTTCACGAGGGCAAAGTGACCTTTTACAGTTGCGGCCCCACCGTATACGACTACTTTCACATCGGCAACGCCCGCCCCTTCATCGTTTTCGACGTGCTTCGCCGTTATCTTGAATATCTCGGCTACGAGGTGACCTTCGTTCAGAATTTCACCGACATCGACGATAAAATGATCGCGCGCGCCAACCGCGACAACACCACCATCGCCGAGCTTGCCGAAAAAACCATCGCCGACTACTACGAGGACGCCGACGCCTTGGGCATCAAGCGCGCCACCTTCAATCCCCGTGCCACCGACTACATCCAAAAAATCATCAAACTCATCGGGCGCATCATCGACAACGGACATGCCTACGTGGCCGACGGCACCGTCTATTTCGACGTGAAGAGCTTCCCGGCCTACGGCAAGCTCTCCCATCAAAATCTCGACGACCTCCAGAGCGGCGCCCGCATCGAAGTGGACGACGTCAAGCGCAGCCCGCTGGATTTCGTGCTCTGGAAGCCTCAAAAGCCCGGCGAGCCCGCATGGGAGAGCCCGTGGGGATTGGGTCGCCCCGGCTGGCATATTGAGTGCAGCGCCATGTCCACGGACCTGCTGGGAGATACCGTTGACATTCACAGCGGCGGCATCGACCTCATCTTCCCCCATCACGAAAACGAGATCGCCCAGAGCGAAGCCGCTACCGGGAAGCCCTTCGTCCGTTTCTGGATCCACAACGAGTACATCATGATCAACGCCGAAAAAATGTCCAAGTCGCTGGGCAATTTTCTGACGGCCCGCGCCGCCCGCGAAAAATTCCCGCCGCTGGCCATCCGCATGTTCATGCTCAGCGCCCATTATCGCACGCCCGTCAACTTCACCCCCGAAGGCCTCGAGCACGCCGCCGCGGCCGTGGAACGCCTGCGCAACTGCTGGACCGACCTGCAGTTCGCCAAGGCCAACCGCTGCGACCGAAAGAGCGAAAACGGCGCCGCCCTCAAAGAGGCCCTGAAAAAAGGCACCGAAAACTTCAAAACCGCCATGGACGACGATTTCAACACCGCCGCCGCCATGGGCGTCATCTTCGACGTCGTCAGCGAAGTCAACCGCTATCTCAAGGAGAACCCGCAGGTTGACCCCGATGCCGTTGCCGCAGCTGAAAAATTCTTCAGCGACATCGACGGCGTCATGGGAATTTTCGGCATCGAACAGGCCGAAAAAGGAAACTCCGCCGACGAAACCGCCCGAATTGAAAAGCTCATTGAAGAGCGCAACGCCGCCCGCACGGCAAAAGACTGGGGACGCAGCGACGCCATTCGTGACGAACTGGCCGCGCAGGGCATCATCCTCGAGGACACGCCCCAGGGCACCAAGTGGAAGAAAAAAATCTGAGAAGCGTCCCATAGCCGCGCCCGACTGCGGAACGACGGGGCCGCCCCTCGCATAGTATTCCGCCGTCTTTCGCAAAAAACGTTCTTTAAAGGCGCGCCGCCGGGGCATCGAAGCCTGACCTTCGGGCCCTGCCGCCCGAAAACACTTTGACCGCGCCCAAGGGATGCACCGTCAAAATTTCTCCTTGCGGAGACAGAGCGGCCATGGTATCATTCTGCTCGTACAGAAAAGCCGAGGTGGCGGAACAGGCAGACGCAGGGGACTCAAAATCCCCCGTGGGTGACCACATGAGGGTTCGATTCCCTCCCCCGGCACCAAAATTACAACCCAATATTTAAAACGAAGAGCTCAGCAGTCATGGCGATTGCTGGGCTCTTTTGTTGTTTTTCGATTTACGCCAGTAAGAAACAAGGGATTAGTCAAATTTTTATACTACTTGATACCTTATAAAATGCAAAGTATATTAGCAGCAAGGCAAACAATTAGAGGTCAAATGAGGCATTTAATAAACCAATGCCCACAAACAACGTTGTCTTTTTGTCTACAGAACTACCTGCCGACTGGGAAAAAGTTGTGGACCGCGAACGCATTATCCGTGAACAACACCGCTGTGATATTGAACACACCTACCGTCGCGCTTATGAAACCGGAACCATCGGCAAATACCAACCAGTCCGAACGCTTATGAGCACACTCCTTCCTGCAATCCTCAAGCGGCTTGAAGCGATGTTCGACCCGCCGGCTTCAGATACCAAAGCGCGGCACAACAAGGCATTTTTAAAGCGTATGCAGAGCGAGCCATACGATACCTACGCCTATATCGCCTGAATGACCATGCTTGACCAGTCCACAAAACAACAGACCATCGCCCATGTACTCGGGAACATGGGTCGTCGATGCGAAGCGGTGCCGTGGCGCCCGCGTCGGATCGGTCCACGCCATTTGCGGAGCTCTCCGTCACGGACCCTCCGCCGAAGTCGCTTCCTGAATGATCGGCTCGTCGAAGAGTTTTTTCTCTTCTTCACATGTAGGGCTTTCAAAGAAAATGCGGAAAACTTTCCTCTTGCCCATGGCGGCGGACGTGGATGTGAGCAGGGCCTTATGCGGGGTGGAAAAAACGGAGGTGTAGGCCACAGGGCGCCCCCGCGGTCCTGCGCAGCAGGGCGACAAACTTTCCCGCTCGTCGTTGTGCCGCGACCTGGAGATACAGCCCTCGGGCGTGTCGGAAGATCTCCATAAAAAAACAGTGCCGCGTCGCGATGCCCGCAACAGCTTCGACCGTTCACAAGGCCCTTGGCCAGGGCGGCATCGCTCGCAGACGACATCAAAAAACACGGCGATGCGGTGCTTTTTCGCGCCTTCTCCATTTTTTTCATCCATCCCGCCGCGGGAGTTTTTATTTTCTTTTGGCAGACGGCGCACCGCCTCTTCTCCGAAAGGGCGCCGCGGCAATGGAAAAGGCCGATGAAATTCCGTCGTTTTTAGGCGCGGCGACATCAAAGCTCCCTTTTGAAGAGCCTTGATGCCGCCTGAAGGAACTTTTGGTCGGTTTCCCGCGGGTTACTTTTCCTCAAAGAAAGCCAGCGTGTGCTCGCGGAACGTTTTGTAATAGTCACGTTCCACCCACAGCGCGTGTCCGGCGCCTTTCATGAAATTGCGCGCCGACCCCGCCGGCAGTTTCTCCAGAGCGATTTTGACGCGTGCCTCATCGACGTAGACGTCGTTGTCTCCATAATTGAGCAGAACGGGGCAGCCCACTTTTTCAGGATCAATGAGCCATTGCTTTCCGGCAGAGGCGATGTCGCGGTTGCCGCCGTTGGGCCGGCCGTGTCCTGCGTCGATCTTGAACACCTGCTCCACCCAGAGGCTCACCAAACCGTGCTCCACCGTCGTGTAGTCCACTTCGGTATCGGAATTGTTCACCCGTTGAAAGACACGCACGCAGTAGGGATAGGACAACGTGGTGAAGGGATCTTTTACCTCGGTGACGGGAAGGGTACCGCCGAAGCAGGGGCCCACCCAGGACATTTTATGAAACAGCTCGGGACGTGCCGCTGAAGCGCGCGCCGATGTCATACTTCCCCAGGACCAGCCGATGAGGTTGAGGGCACTCACGTGCTGGCGGGCGCAAATCTCTTCGGCCGCGGCGATGATGTCCTCGGCGGCGTTTTGGGTGTCCACGTCAAAGCCGTTCTCGTACTTGTCGGAAAGACCGTATCCGCCGTAATCCATGCACCACACGGTATAGCCGTTGCGCGCAAAATAACGCGCCACACTGTAATCCTTGTAGTCAAGGTCAAAAACGTGGTTGGACGACGTCAGCCCGTGGACGCACAACAGATTTTTCGTCCCGTAGCTGGCGGGGCAGGAGCATCTGTTCATGAAAATCTTTTTGCCGTTGTCCTTTCTCTGCGCGAAAACCTGTTCAAAGATAAATTTCATGGCGGCCTCCTTAAAATGTTAAATCATTTTTTACTTCCGATTAATTTCAGTTCCGACGTTTTCCTTCATTTTTCCCGTTGCGCCGACGCTGTTGACCGCGTCCGCAGAGGGATCGTTTTTTGCGCTCTTCGATCTCGAGCGACGCGCCCAGTCCATCCTCCCGAACCTCTTGCAGCCTCTCGCGGGCTTTTTGAGCGGCATCAGCAGAAAAAGGCACAAGCGCCGGAGCCGACCGCAGAAACTCTGCAACATCCATGCCCGTTAACAGAGAAGCCGAGTGCTGTCGAGCGCTTTGCCGGGGCTCTTCTGTGCCCGTGACAGACGGCACCTCGGCATTTTCGACGGAGAGGGCGCGACGATGTCCCCCGCAGGACATCACTCCGACTTCCGCTGCCGGACATTTTCAGGCGCTGCTCTCAGCTTCGGACGGCAATTCAATTTTCAGTGGCAGTCGCACGCAACGTCTCGAAAAGCTTCTCCCACGTAGTTGCCGATTGAGCGCCGATCATCATGTATTCTTCATTGACAATGAAGGTCGGCACTTGATCGGTGCCATAGTTTTGCAGCAAACACTGGTTTTTCAGAATGCCCGCATAATAATGCGGATCGATGAAAGCTTCGTGCGCTTGAAACGGAGAGATGCCCGCCCGATAGCCGATCTCTTTTACGGTTTCTTGCGAGCTGATGTTTTTTCCTTCCTGCATGTAGGCTTGCCAGAGTAAATCTGTGTAAATATTAATTTTGCCGAGTTTCTGAGCATACTGCCCCAAGATCAAAGCGTTTTTCGTATTGGCAAAAATCTTTTTGTCCAGAAATGAAATCTGATAGGGAGCGCCCAGTTGATTCATCTGAGCAATCCATCGTTCCGGATGACGGAGATGCCGCTCGAAAGGCATTCCATTTTCCGGCGTATCGGGGTGGATTTCCACAAGATGATATTCCACGTCAAATTTATAACGGTCCTGCAGCGTCAGAAGCACGCCCCGTCCCAGACAACACCATTCACAGATGTAATCCATAAAAAACTTGATTTTGATCTTTTGAGAATTCTTTGTCACGGACACTCTTCCTCCTCTCCAACTGATGCTCTCGAAGTTCATTGAAAAAACCTGCCGAGAAAGAATAAACGAAGCCCGCTCATGGGCCTTTGAAGAAGACCGTCGGAAACGTCGGCCCGACCGACGCCGACCTGGCACGAGCCTTTTGCAGCTGCACTCGTCCGTATTTTCAGGTGCCGCGACTTAAAAACGTTGAGGGAGAATTCTCTTTTCACCATAACTCAGGCATTTCACAACCGATGGGACTGCCGGATGGGTTCCATTTTACAGCATCTCTTTCGCGCCCGGGGAACCTCTGAGGTGCAGCCCCTGCAGAAGAGCGTGCCGCCCCCACGCGTTGCCCCCGGCGGTCATGTAGGCAACGCACAAAAGCCTATGTCCGTTCAGCGCCGCGGCAGAGGAAAAGTCACGCCTGTCGGCAAAGCAGCGCTGGTAACCGCAGAAAATGAAGACCATGATGACGAAAACAGCCCCAGGTACCTTCCGACTTCGTCGCAAAGTCTGTTGGACGTCGACGGCGATGAAGATGAAAACGTTGCACGGCGCGCCGGAGAAAAACAGGCTGACGAGACCGCCGGCCGTTTTGACGCCGGCGAGAACGCAGGCCTTTTCGCTCAGCGAGGCCATGCGCGTCGGCAAAATGACCTGAGCGGTCAGCCACGCGCCAACGAAGTTGGCGATCCGGATAACGGTCCAATCAAAAAGATAGCGGCAACCCTTGGGGAGGGCGGCGTACATTTTTCGGTAAAATCCCTCAGTTGCACGCCCGACAGAACCCGACGGTGAAAAACGCGGTGCCGACCACTTTGTTTTCGAAAGTGGGAAAGACGGCTCATCCGAAGGCGACGAAAACGCCCGCCATGACGGCGGAGACGAAAACGGGAAAACAATTCATGACAGGCCTCCCGAAGATCCCATGGAACGTCTAAAAAGTCAGTAAGTCATTGAATGCCCACTGACAAATTCCTAAAACGGTGCCCTCGAAGAGGCTGCACAACGGCAGAACGTGCGGATTTTCCCCTAAACCGTCAAGGCTCAGCGGCCATTCGCCGCAAAGCTTCGCGCGGCCGAGCCATGAGCCCTGACGTTCGTTGAAGTGCTGCGGTGTGGCCTTCCGACTCTTTACGCACGAAATTTAAATGGGAAGATCACACAATCCGCCTATTCTTCAATGACAGCGCGTTCTCCCTCCTGAGGGGTCTTTTCCAGCATCTCAAGGGCCTGTTCAGTGCGTTTCAGACGATATTTCTTTTCGGCTTCTTCCGGCAGATTGGGGTCGCCAAACACGTGAAGAACGGAGTTGCCGCGCAAAATCCTGTTGGAGCCGATGCCTTCGGCAATTTTAGTCAAATTGGTCACCTGGACAACGGGAATGCCGGCGCGCTGAATTTCTTTGGTGAGCATGGAACCTCCACGCGTAGACGTTCCTCAGGTGCTTGTCTCTATCACAGCATCCACGCCTTCGGCTTTCAGGCATTGAGCTATGCCTTCGCCAAATTTTTTGCATTTCTCCATGGGGGTCATAACGCCGGCCGTTGAGAAAATGGTGTCATTGACAGATGCGATAAAACCCTCTTTGACCAGTTCACGCAAGGCGTCGATGGGAACCAGACGGTTGGGGTTTTGAAGGACAAAGGCATTGTTGTAGCCTTGATGGCTGACTTCCCAGTCAGCGGCGTTCAAACGCTCCATATTTTTGACGGAATATTCTTTGAAGGCTCGAGAGTTTGTGGGCGGCTGCTTGTCCGGGTTGCCCTTGGGAACCAGGCCGCCATCGGTGACCACTGCCACCCTGCACTGAGAAAGGGGTTTGTTGAGCTTAGGCACGGGGATCTGCTCGTGGTTGGGCATACGAACTTCCGTCTTGAAAGGTTCCCCTTTGTACTTTTTCAGCAGCATATCAATGCCGCGTTTGGCGGCCGGAATGCTGTAGTCAATCTCCACCGCCGGGCCGGTTCCATGGTACCCCTCGGTCTGGCCATCTTTGATCGCGTCGCCTTCTACCAACCGTTTTGCGAAGGCTGTCAGCTGCTTCATCGTATCGGCGATGTGAGCCGCGTTGTTCCCCGTCTGGAGGATATAGCCGCGATCTTTATAGAGATCCGTCCCGGGGTTTTCGAAATAAAGAGCCGTCACAGCCGGGATTTTCAACTGCTCCGTAACTGCCGCCACTGTAGCGCCGCAGCCCAGGCCGTAACGACCGGCGTTGAAACCGGGGCCTGCCACAAAGAGGTCGGCCTTCGCCTCTTTGACGATTTGCACCACCTGCGGCAAAATTTCATCGGTTTTCTCAGCGATGGTGTTATCGCCACAGACAATGGTCTTGACGATTTCGTAATGATCTCCGAGATCTTCCTGCAGCAAACGTCCCGGACCTACCGGCCCTTCCTGAACGGAAAGACCGACGCTCGCCGTATTTTCGCCGCCCATACCGGCATAGAACTGATTGATATAATGAACGACTCGCTTCTTCGTCATTCTTATGCCTCCTTTTCAACGGGACGTAAAATATCGGCATCGGTGGTAAAGTAGCTGTCGCCCAGCTGAGACCAGATGCCCTGATAACAGAAGTTTGTCTCATGATCGAAGGGGCCGACGGGATCCACGTTGATCAGGCAGGGAACGTTGGTCTCCCGGCCGATAATCCTGTCAAAGTGCGGGTGATGCAGAGTCCAGTTGCGTCCGCTGTTGACGATGGCGTCCACCTTGGGATCGGCCACCACGAGCATATCGCCCGGCCGATCGTTGGAGACGGCCGAAAAGTTGAGCGCGGCAGGCATGCCAAATTTCTCGCACCAATTGAAAACCATGGTGGAATCCAGCTGGCAGTGTCCCATACCCGACTTGTTGACCATGACGCAGTCGGCGCCCAGAGTTTCTTTGGCCAGCTCAGCCGCAATCATGCTCATGGCGTCCTTGCCGTCGATTTTCATGACATTGTTGGCAAAGACAACGCCGACAAACTCCAAGTCTTTTCCGTGGCGATTCATCAATTCCTTGATGTAGCATTCGTTCTGCAAAAAGTAGTTAGGTTCCCAATAGCGCCAGATCATGGCCCCATCGAGGATATCCGTCGGCTGCACAACCATGGGCAGGAAGTTCAGGGCGCTTTGGCCGTAATAGAGGAAGTTCCATGTGTCGTGAGAGGCCATGTGGGTCACGATATAGGCAACCTTCGGAAGATGCTTGGCGGGATCCACGGGCTTCCGCTCGAAGACCTCCGTTTCATCGGGCTTCATGCCGATGGCCAGCTTGGCCAGATGCACATTCAGCGCCAACGAAGAATTTTTCAAAGCGGTGGCATAGGAAAGATCCGACACCCCTTCCGCCGGCGTGGCATCGAGGCAGATATGGAAATGCCGGCTGAAGTTGCTGTACTTGGCGCAGGGACCGCCCATGTCCAGGTAATACTTCACATTGCACTTGGCGTAGTAAATGTCGGAAATGACCACGCCTTTCAGAGCCACCGTGCGCCCCTCGCCGCAAGGGGCCAGTTTCCCGTAAATGCCTGGGTAGCTGTTTTCAGGATGATCGGCTTTGCAGCGAGGCTGCATGACATCGTGGATGCCCAGAATGCGCACTTCTTCGCCGGGTCTGGCAATTTTAATATCCAAAGAGCCAAACAGCTCATTGGCTGCAATTTGCATCAATTCTTTTTTGTCGAGCGTCAGAATTCCATCCGCCAGAGAGGTCCTATCCCCGAACTGTACATCGTGAATGCGGACAAAATCGATTTGCAAACGTTTTGCCATTGCACAACACATCCTCTCTTTTTCGATAAGTTCGGAAAAAATCGTCTAGTGCCTATCTCACGACCGGAAGGTCATCTTTTTTGTAAATGACGCCTTCCTTCATAACGGAGTTCATGCTCTTCTTGTCCATGTCGCGCATATCTTTGAGCGGGTCGCCGTCGATAGCCACAATATCGGCGAGCTTGCCTTTCTTCCAAAGTGCCCGGGCGGTCGTTCCACCCCATGAATTCAGCGCAGCGACGAGTGGCGCCCAAGAGCCTGTCTACCGGCGAAATCCCCGCCTTGACCATGCACCCGTGCCGCTCTCCGTGTTTCAGAAGCGGAGTGCCGCTATCGGGCCGAACAAACATTCGATGCCGGCCTTATAAATTTGCTGATGCTTCTCTCGTGCTGAGGAGCCGGCCAGGCGGCTCTCTCGACACTGGATGCAGGGCACCCCAGTTCGGCACCGTGGGCCGCCACATTCCGGAAAGTCAGCGGCGTCGGTACTGCCATGACGTAATTTTTCACCATCAGGTCAATGCGCTCATCGTCGGTCAGCGCACAAGGCTCAATGGAAGACACGCCCGCTTCCGACACATCTCCGATGCCATACGTTCCATGAGCACCGACGGAAAGCTTCACCTCCCAAGAACAAGTTTTCAAAAATTTATCACAATTTCGTGACAATTCCGTTGTCTCATTCAAAAGTCCAGTGATTGCGAAATACAACGTCGCGGTGCCGAAAATCCGAAAATTTGCAATTTCAATAACTTGGACCTTTTTTCCGACAGCAACTCCGTACAAGTCATTCACGGTCTTCGTGACGAATTTGATGCACACCGTAAAACTAGCCTCGTAAGGTCTCTTTTCAGGAAGACGTGAGATGACGCAGTGACCCATTAATTGGTCCTACCAATTATTTCATAAATAAAAAATTTTCACCTCTCCGCACTTTTTTGTTGAAAATCGTCAGCCATCATCTCAATGATAAAATAGTGCTCGGCAATGGCCGCCATGCCGGCTGACTTGTCGTTGTGGACCAAGCTTTCAAAGATTTTCCTGTGGGCTTCATCCAGTTGCCGCATGCCGTTTTCAGGCATTGCCGCAAGCACTTGCCGAACCCATTGTGTATGCGCTTCCGAAATGCTGCTCATGACCATCGAAAGAATTCGATTGTTTGCCATTTTCACCAGTGTGCAATGGAACTCACTGTCACGCCGGATTCTCTCTTCAAGGGGCTGTTCCAGAAAACCGTCCAGCAACTCGGAAAGCCTGCGCAATTCTTTGTTTTTGTGGGGGTTGCCCAAAGCCATTTCAAAAACCGCCAATGCCATGCCTCTTCGGTAATCGGCAATCTCTTTCATGGTGACTTTTTGCAGCATGAACATCACTTCAAAGGTGCGCTTGACGCTGTCGGAAATGTGCCCGGACACGTAGTTCCCCGAGCCGTGGCGGCTTTCAATAACGCCCATGTTTTCCAGAGCGCGCAAGCCTTCGCGCACGGAATTCCTGCTGATGCCGAGCTCTGCGGAAATCTGCCGCTCCGAAGGAATTCCGCTCCCCAGAGTCAATGATCCGCCGCGAATTTTGCCCATAATGTACTCCGTAGCTTTCTCGAACTCTCTCACGTGAGCCACCTATTCCTCTGTTGAATAGTTTGGTACTACCACCATTCGTTTGCATTATAGGCTTTTTCTTTAGGATGTAAATGCGCCCAGTGGACGTTTAAAAAAATTTTACGACAGAAAATAGCAAAAACCATGAGAATTTACGGCGAAAAATAAAATTATTCATTAAAAATGGCGTGGAAAATCCCCGGCGATGTGAAACATACGTAAGCGTTCCCGGGCCCTGATGCTGGGCTCCCGCGCGGAGTCCAAGGCGCTCTTTGCCTCATTGCCGTTTGAAACGCCACCATCGTCGGGCTCTCGCAGGTTCTCGTCGCGGCGCTTCAGTCCATGGGCGAAGGCATCGGCCCCATGATCTGCGTCAACACCATCGTCGCCGCCCGTGCCGCCACGGGACCCACGGTAACGAGGACAGGCCAAGCCGCACCCCAATTCTGCCGTGAATGCTCTGGAACTGTGGTGAGCATTCTCACGGCTGCCGGTTTCAACTCCTTTCCCGGACTGTCGGCACAGCGGCGGGAGAGAAGGCGCGGCACCGGCACATCCGGACCTTCTCACCATAAACGTAAGCGCAGGAATGAAGCGGAAAAATTTCCGCTTCATTCCT
>CABTYW010000026.1 GCA_902489135.1 uncultured Synergistaceae bacterium | reverse complement strand
CGTAAAGTGTTCACCAGCGAGAAAGATTTGATAAAGCAAGTGGCAAAGCACGAAAGGCGATACAACAGAACGGCGAAAACGGTTCTCGGTTTTAAAAGCCCGAATCAGATCGTAGCAGAGTTTTTCTCTAAACGTAACATATGTCTTGACAGCTAAGAATGCAACGTATAATTTATTCTTCCGACCTTTGCAGAGACTTGAAAAATCTGCTAAAGTTAATCGTACACAAAAAGAAAGGCGGAAGCGGCCATGACGGAAAGATGGGGAAAGACGCTGGAACGAGTAATCCGTTTGGCGCTTCCCGCAATTTTCGAAAATCTGATGCTCACGCTGGTCAACATCGTCGACGTGGCCATGGTGGGAAGTCTGGGAGCCGAAGCCACCGCCGCCGCCGCGCTCAACGCTCAACCCCTGTGGTTTGCCAACGCCACGATGATGCTTGTGGCCGGCGGCGCCATGGTCCTGACGGCTCGATGCGTCGGCTCTCATGACAGCCATCGCGCCGGCCTTTATGCCCGACACGGCGTGGTTCTGTCCTGCGCGGTAGGGGCTCTGCTCACAGCCGCCTCCTGGCTGGCCGCCGACGTTTACGCCGCGCTGATGCACGCGGCCCCCGACGTGGCTCCCGACGCCGCGGCCTACATGCGCATCGTCGGTTCTTCCATGATCTTTATGGCCCTGGGGCGCACTTTGGCCTGCATCATTCAGGGTACCGGCGATACCATGACGCCCATGAAAATCTCGTTGTTCGCCAACCTCTGCAACGTGGCAGGCAACTTCTTGCTGATTTACCGTCCCCGCACGCTGTTCTTCTTCGGGCGCCCCCTTCTGATTCCGGGAGCCGGGTGGGGTGTGCGCGGCGCGGCGGTATCCACGGCGGCGTCCATGGTTCTTTCGTCACTGCTTCTGATGGCCGCTTTGGCGCGGCGCAGGGACGGCCTGAAATTACACCTGCGCGAACTGACTGATTTTCGCGGGCATCTCGCCGGCGACGTGCTGTCCATCGGCGCCCCCATAGCGGCTGAACGCATTGTCCTTTCTACGGGACAGATGTTCTACATGGGCATCATCTCCACGCTGGGCACCCTGTCGATTTCCGCCCACTACCTGGCGGTCACCGTAGAAGGCGTGTGCTATAATCCCGCCTACGGCGTGTCAGTGGCGGCAACGGCGCTGGTAGGACAGTCTCTCGGCGCGGGCGACGAGGCGGGGGCGGTGCGCAGCGGCAAAATTTCCATCGCCTTCTGTTTTGCCGTCATGGCCTGCGTCAGCGCTCTTATGTTCTGTTTTGCCGCGCCGCTGATCGGCCTCTTTTCGAAAGACGAAGCGATCGTCGCTCAGGGAGCCATGGCGCTGCGCATCGTGGCATGGGCCGAACCTTTTCTGGGCGTCGCGCTCACGGCAACCGGCGCGCTTCGTGGCGCCGGAGACACCGTCTTTCCGCTATGGCTGGGCATATTCACCATGTATGTAATTCGCCTTGTAAGCGCACGGATCTTCGTCCTGCGCCTGGGGCTCGGACTGGCCGGCGCATGGTATGCCATGGTAATTGACATGACGCTGCGCGGTCTTACTCTTTGGCTTTATTTTCTCGCGGGACGCTGGAAGGCGCGAAACCGACGCCTTACGGCCCGCACCGGTCTGTAAAAGGCGAACCGGCCGCCGTTTTCGCGTTGTCGGTCGGCTGAAATCGAGAATTTTTTAAGGAGTGATTTTTCTATGGTTTACGATTTTGACCGGAAAATTGAACGTCGCGGCACTGAAAGCGTGAAGTGGGACGGACTGAAGGGGCGCTTCGGCACTGAAGACGTCCTTCCGCTGTGGATCGCCGACATGGACTTCCCCGCGCCGGCCCCCGTTGTCAGAGCCATCGAAGAGCGTGCCGCTCATCCGGTCTACGGTTATCCCCTGCGGGAAGAAACCTATTACGACAGCTTCATCGATTGGGAAAAACGCCATAACGGATGGAACGTCCAAAGTCAGTGGTGCGGAGCCACGCCCGGCGTGGTGAACGGCATCGCGGCGGCGTTGATGGGCTTCACGGCTCCCGGCGACGGCGTGCTGATTATGCCGCCGTGCTACCATCCCTTCCGAAACACCGCCTGCGCCCTGGGACGCCGCGTGGTGAACAGCCCCATGAAGCTTTGCGGCGGCCGTTACGAAATCGATTTCGACGATCTCGCTGAAAAGGCGAAGCAGTGCCGCGTCCTGCTGCTGTGCAGTCCCCATAACCCCACGGGACGCTGCTTCACCCGGGATGAGCTGATGAAAATCGAGGAAATCTGTCGCGTCAACGACCTTCTGGTGATCAGCGACGAGATCCACAGCGACCTGATTTTCTCGGGACACCGCCACATTCCCTTTGCGTCGCTTTCAGACTGGTCGAGGGAACACTCCGTCACCATGATGGCTCCCAGCAAAACGTTCAACGTGGCCGGACTGACCACTTCCATCCGCATTGTGCCCAACGTCAAGCTCCGCGCTCAGATGGACCACATCGTGGGCGGCTGGATGCATGTGGACGGCGGCAACGTCTTCGGCATCACGGCGGCGCGCGCGGCCTATGCCGAGGGCGAGGACTGGTATCTTCAGATGATGAAGTACCTTGAGGGCAACCGCGACTATCTGGATCAGCAGCTGAAAAAGCGCGTGCCCCGCGTAAAACTCATTGTTCCCGAGGCTACCTACATTCCGCTCATCGACTGCCGCGAGCTGATGTTCACGCCCGACGACCTTCAGCAGTTCATGCTGCACAGCGTGAAAGCCGCCATGAACGAGGGGACTCTCTTCGGCGAGGGCGGCGCCGGATTTTGCCGCATCAACATCGGCACTCAGCGCGCTGTCCTCGAGGAGTTCGTCTCCCGCCTCGAACGCGCCGTGAGCCAGCTGAAACTGCACTGAAAATTTGCGTTCCGCCGGACGTTTTCCGTTTTTACGGAAAGCGTCCGGCTTTTTTCATGGCTTTATGGTGCAGCGCCCTTCGGCGCGGAGGCGGACTCGGCGGCCCAAGCCTCGGCGCCGTAAGTTTTTCGCTCAAAGCGGAGTTTGCACCGCCACGGCATATGCAACGCCTCGCTCAGTGGTCTGCAAGCCTCCCATGAGGCTTTTTTGCATTCCGGCAGTTGCGACGCAGGCCTGCCGATCGGCAAAAATTTTTCCGTTTCACTGGGCTTTCGGAGGTATTATAATGACACTATGCTCTGAAAGAGACTGTATCGGCGTGCACTCTTCTCTTTTTCCCGGGACCTCGGGACGTTCGTCCTCTGCCCGTCGGCCGCAGTCACGAACAGAAGCGGCGTTTCGGATCTCCGCGCAAAATCTTTTCGGCCGGAACGTCGCTGCAAAGCCGCGCACGGGAACTGCCCCTGAAAGCCTCAAAGGGCCGTCAACGTTGCGTAGAGGAGCCTCCGACTTGGGAGGGCATCAGCCGTCTTCTCTCTCTCCGGCTCGTTTCGCTTTCTCTTCTGTTAAAACGCAGGAGGCATAAACTTTGTAAAAGGACAAAGGAGTTTTTGTTCATGGGAAAATATTTCCTCCCCAAAAGGAAATTGACTTCTTTCCAAATCATCAGTTTCGGTTTTTTGGGCGTCATCTTCCTGGGAGCTTTTTTGCTGATGCTGCCCTTTTCAAGCCTCCAAAATCGCGTGACGCCCTTTCTTGACGCGCTGTTCACGTCTACGTCGGCAGTATGCGTCACCGGACTGGTCGTCTACGACACCGCCATCTATTGGTCGGCCTTCGGCCAGCTGGTGATCATGCTGCTGATCCAGATCGGCGGCATGGGCGTCATCACCGTGGCCGCCGCCTTCGCCACCGTTTCGGGACAGAAAATTTCCCTGATGCAGCGCAGCACCATGCAGGAAGCCATCGCCGCGCCCACCGTGGGGGGCATTGTCCGGCTGACGGGCTTTATCATCAAGACTACTCTGGTCATGGAGTTGCTGGGCGCCGCCGCCATGGCGCCTGTCTTCTGCCGCGATTTCGGAAAGAAGGGCCTCTGGATGGCGCTCTTCCACTCCGTTTCGGCGTTCTGCAACGCGGGGTTCGATCTGCTGGGGTCGCGCGGTGCGTTCTCATCGCTTATCAGCTACGTCGGCGAGCCCATCATCAACGTCACCGTCATGCTATTGATCGTCGTCGGCGGCATCGGCTTTCTCACCTGGGAGGACGTCCGAAGCAACGGCCTGCACTTTCGCCGCTACAGGATGCAGAGCAAAATCATCCTGTGCACCACTGCGCTGCTGCTGGCCGTTCCGGCGCTTTATTTCTTCTTTTTCGAGCTGGCGGCGCTCCCCGTAAAAGAGAGAATTCTGACCTCGCTGTTTCAATCGGTGACGCCGAGAACGGCGGGCTTCTGCACCGTCGATTTAACGTCCTTCACCGAAGCGGGCGCGGCCATTGTCATGGCGCTTATGCTCATCGGAGGAAGCCCCGGCTCCACCGCCGGCGGCATGAAGACGACGACACTGGCGGTGCTTGCCGCCACGGCCGTATCCACCTTCAGGCGTCAGAAATCGCCTCATTTCTTCGGCCGCCGTATTGACGACAGCGTGGCCAAAAGCGCTGCCGCCATTCTGATGCTCTATTTAACGCTGTTCTTTTTCGGCGGATTGTTCATCAGCATCGCCGAAGGCCTTCCCGTTCTGCCCTGCCTCTTTGAAGCGGCCTCCGCCCTGGGAACGGTGGGGCTGTCGCTGGGCTGCACGGCCAAACTGGGAACGCTGTCGAAATCCGTTCTCATCGCGCTGATGTTCTGTGGGCGCGTCGGGGGACTGACGCTGATTTTCGCCATGCTTTCGGGCACCCAGAAGAGCATGGCGCGCTATCCGCGGGCAAAGGTCATCGTCGGATGAAAGGAGAAAAAATGAAATCCATTCTTTTAATCGGTTTGGGGCGTTTCGGAAGGCACATTGCCATGCACCTCCATTCCATGGGACATCAGGTGATGGCCGTCGACCGTTCGGAAGAGTGCGTTGAGGCCGTTTTACCCTACGTGACCAACGCGCAAATCGGCGACGGCACCAACGCACCCTTCCTGAAGTCTCTGGGAATAAGCGACTTCGACGCCTGTATCGTGGCCATCGGCAACGATTTCCAGAGCTCACTGGAGACCACCTCCTTGCTGAAAGAGCTGGGCGCCAGGCTGGTGGTATCCAGAGCAAGCAGAGACGTACAGGAAAAATTTCTGCTGCGCAACGGCGCCGACGAGGTGGTCTATCCCGAAAAGCAGCTGGCCAAATGGACGGCCATCCGTTACAGCTCCGACCACATTCTCGATTACATCGAGCTGGACAGCGACCATGCCATGCTGGAGATCACCGTGCCCGACGATTGGGCCGGCCATTCCGTCGGAGAACTGGACGTTCGCAAGAAATACAACATCAACATCATCGGCATCAACAAAAACGGCAAACTGCATCTGTCAATTTCACCGACCACGCTTCTGAAGCAGGGTGAGACCATGTTGGTTCTCGGCAAACACGAAGACTTACAGAAATATTTTCACATGTGACCGTTCCGTTCTCCACAGGAAAGGTTCCCGCGAAACGCCCATTCCCCCTGATTCTCACAAGCCGGCATGGTGACGCGGCCTCTCCCATAAAAACTTTTCCCGTCAGGAGCCACGCCTCACGCCCCCCCGGGCCAACTTTCCCGTTTCCGCCAAAAGACCGTCGCAATGAGGCGTCTTGATGCCCTTTGAATGCCCGCGCACCTGACGCTGCCAGTCATGTCATAAGAAATGACTATTGCATTGTCAATGTTCAAAAGAAATGCTATATTTTACACAGTTTCATTCTTTCCATCGGCGAAACACTCTTTTCACGAGGAAAAGGCGACCTTGACGCCCTGCTGTCGCAGAAAGGCGATTTTTTTTCGGAAGAGCTTTCTCATCTCTATTTTTTGCATCGGGGAGGGGCAAATATGTCACTTTGGATCAGAAATGCCGTCATTGCCACCATGGACCGTAAAAACCCCGCGGCGGAGTCCGCCGTCGTTATCGGCGGTTTCTTCGCTTATGTGGGAACTGAAAAGGGAGCGAGGGACTTTCTGAAGGATCACCCTCAAAAGAACGTGGAAGAACTGGACTGCGGCGGCGCCTTTCTCATGCCCGGTTTCAACGACAGCCATCTGCACTTTCTCCACTATGCCAAGGCGAAAATGGGCTCCGTGGACCTTCGCGGCACAAAATCCGTGGGCGACGTCGTCGAACGCATGAAACAGGGCCTCAAAAATTACAATCCCGCCTCGGGACTGTGGCTCGTGGGCGAAGGGTGGAACCACGACTATTTTACCGACGAAAAGCGCTATCCCACTGCCGCCGACTTGGACCAGGTGACGACTCAATATCCCGTGATGGTCATGCGCACCTGCTTCCACATCGGCGTGCTCAACAGCAAAGCCATGGAGCTGATGAAGATCGATGCGCGGGCCGCTGAAAAAATGGGCGATTTCGCCGGGAAAAACCCCGACGGCACGCCCGACGGCGTCTTTAAAGAACACATCATCGACAATATCAAAGCCAATCTGCCGGCGCCCGATCTGAAAACGCTGCTGGAGATGGTGCTGACCTGCCAGGACGATCTGTTCGCCCAGGGCATCACCAGCATTCAATCCGACGATTTCAAGTACACGCCCGACGGCTGCGCCTACGACATGATGCGCCTTCTGCGCGACGCCTCGGAGGACGGGCGTCTGAAGGTGCGCTGGGGTGAGCAGGCTTTACTGCCCACCAAGGCCGAACTGGACCAGTTCTTCGACGAGAAAGGCTGGGACGACAGCTTCGGCAACCGCAGCTTTAAGATCTCCACCGTAAAGCTGCTGACCGACGGCTCGCTGGGAGCGCGCACGGCCTACATGCGCAGACCCTACGCCGACGATCCTTCCACGCGCGGCCTGCCCACCTACACTCAGGAGGAGCTGGACGCGCTGGTCCTGAAGGCTCACGAGAACAACATGGCCGTGGCCATGCACGCCATCGGCGACGGTGCCATGGAAATGGCCCTGAACGCCATTGAGCACGCCCGCACGGCCATGCCCTACCTCCATCCGCGCCACGGCATCGTCCACTGCCAGATCACCGACCGCCGTCAGGTGAAGCGCTTTAAGGAGCTGGACGTCATTGCCTTTATCCAGCCGATTTTCATCGACTACGACATGCACATCGTCTTTGACCGGGTGGGGCGTGAGCTGGGCAGCACTTCCTACGCGTGGAAAGATTATATCGATTCGGGCGTTCACGCCCCCTTCGGAACCGACGCGCCGGTGGAAAATTTCAATCCCATGCGCGGTCTGTACTGCGCGGTTACCAGCCGCGACCTCAACGGCGAAGGCCCCTTCCTGCCGCAGCAAATTCTCAGCCGCGAACAGGCGCTGTACGGCTATACGGCAGCAGGTGCCTGGGCCACCCGCGACGAGGACGTCAAAGGAATGATCAAATCGGGCATGTACGCCGATTTCATCACCGTGGACCGCAATCTGCTGACCTGCCCCGAGCGCGACATCATCACCGCCAGGGTGACGTCCACCTACATCGGCGGGAGCAAGGTTTTTTAGGGCGTTTTTCGAGCCTGCCGAGTAACTTCTCCCCTGCGGGGCAAAATAAAAATTAAGAGGAAAACAAAATGTCTGAAAATCAAAATCTGCAATCTCAGCTCAGTTCCGAAAATACGGAGTTTAAACGGGAAATCTCGCTGTTCGGCGGCGTCAGCATTCTCGGCGGCATTATGATCGGCGGCGGCATATTCTACCTGGGTTCTTACGTCTTGCAGCGCGCGGGCTTCAGCTTGGGACTGTCGCTGCTGTGCTGGTTTTTGGGCGGCGTCATCTCTCTGCTGGGCGGCCTGTGCTTCGCCGAACTGGGCGCCATGATCCCCAAAGCCGGAGGAGTCACCGTCTACCTGAACACGGCCTATCATCCTCTCGTGGGCTTCATCAGCGGATTCAACAGCTGGTTGCTCACGGGCCCCGCCTCTCTGGCCGCCGGCGCCGTGGCTCTGACGGCGATGTTCAAACTGACGGGCGTGGCGGGACAGGTGGCCGCGACGTCCATTCTCGTGGCTTTCACGGCCTACAACTGCTTCGGCATCAAGCGCGGCTCCGTCTTCCAGAACATCACCATGGTCGCCAAGCTCATTCCCATCTTCATCATCATGGGATCGGCGCTGGTCATGGGAAAGGTCTCGCCCGACCTCTCCTTTACGCCCATGGACGGCCCCGTGCCTCTCTCCAAGGTGATGAACATGGTGGGCTTCGCCACGCTGGCGACGCTGTGGGCCTACGAGGGCTGGACCAACCTCAACGCCGTCACCGAGGAAATCAAAGACCCCAAGCGCAATCTGCCTTTGTCGCTGATCATCTCCATTTCGGGCATCGCCGTGCTCTATATGCTGTTCAACTACGCCATTTACCGCGTGCTGCCTCTGGCGGAAATGCGCGCCATGATCGAACAGAGAAACCTCTATCTCGGCACTGAAGTGGCCATCCGCCTTCTGGGCGGCGCCGGCGGCATCCTCGTCACCGTGGGCATGATGATCTCCATGCTGGGATCCATCAACGGCATGGTAATCGCCTTCCCGCGCAACTATTACGCCATGGCCAAAGAAGGCCATTTTTTCCGCGCCTTCGCCAAGCTTCATCCCGTCTACAAAGTTCCCACGGCGCCCATTATCTGCCAGTGCTTTATTTCCGTCGCGTACATCTGGGTGCGCAGCCTCGACCAGCTCACCAACCTGGTGGTTTTCGGCTCCATGCTCATTAACGTGCTGATCATCGCCGCGGTGCTGGTCCTTCGCAAAAAGCTGCCCGACCTGGAGCGGCCCTACAAAGTTTGGGGCGGCGTGTTTACCGTATATGTCACGCTGCTGATCAACTTCGCCATGATGCTCAACACTCTGATCAACGACCCCGTCACGTGCATCACGGGCCTTTCCGTGCCCTGCGCCGCAGCCTGTGTCTACTTCTACTTCGATTACAGAAACAAAAGGGAAGCCCGGCGGTAACGTTCCGTTTATTCTCCGCTGATTTCGCTTCATCAAATGGGAGAGCCGTTTCCGTTTCACCCTTTTATTCAGACGAACGTGTCGGTTTGTGTGTCGGCACGTTGGCCCTCAGGAGGTCAGAACTGTGAAAAAATTGGTCCTGCTCAACGGCAAAATTTACGTTGAACGTCACCGTTTTGCCCGGGCGCTCTGCATCGAAAACGGCACCATCACCGCCGTGGGAACCGAGGACGAAGTGCGCAACTCCGCCGGGACGGGCGCGGAATTTTTCGACTGCGGCGGACGGACGGTGATCCCCGGTCTGAATGACAGTCATATGCACCTGCTGGCCATCGGGCGGTATCTTGCGCAGATTGACCTGCACGGCGTCCGTTCCGCAGACGAACTGGTCGAAAGAGGACGGCGCTTTATGGCTCAACGCCCTGAAGACTGCCGCGGCGGCATCTTCGGCGTCGGCTGGAATCAGGACCTCTTCGTCGGCGAAAAGAGAATTCCCGACCGCCATGACCTGGACCGCATCTCAACTGAAATTCCCATCGTGCTGAAGCGGGTCTGCGGCCACATTGCCGCCGCCAACACCAAGGCCATTGAGATGTGCGGTCTCCATCGTTTTTCGCCTCAAATTCCCGGCGGAAAAATTGAACTCGAAGCCGACGGCTATCCCAGCGGAATTTTCGCCGAGAAGGCCTGCGCGCCTCTTTCGGCCATTTTCCCTCAGCCCACCGATGAGGAATATGAGAACATGTTCGCCGAAGCTTCGAACTACGCGGCTTCCGTGGGGCTGACTGCCGTGCAGTCCAACGACGTCGGGCAGTTCGGCGACGACTACGGCCGCCTGATCGGCCTGATCAGCCGATTCTACGAGAACGGACGGGGGAAACTGCGCTATCATCCTCAAATGTCCTTTCACAGCGTTGACGACTTTCGCGCGTTTCTGAACGGTGAATTCGGCGCCTTCGCCCCCCATGAGCTGCTGTCCCCCCGGGGATCGCTGAAACTGTTCAAAGACGGCTCTCTCGGCGCACGAACCGCGCTGATGCGCCGCCCCTATTTGGACGATCCCGGTAACTTCGGCGTGGAGTCTCTTTCGCCGGAAGTCATGGATCAGTTCTGCGCTCTGGCCGATAAGGCGGGGATCCAAGTGGTGACTCACGCCATCGGCGACGGCGCCGTGGAACGGACTCTTCAATCCTACGAAAAGGTGTTGCGCGGCCACAACCCGTTGCGCCACGGCCTGATTCACTGTCAGATCACCGACGTGCCGCTGCTCGAACGCATCGCCGAAGACCGCATTCCCGTGTTCTACCAGCCGATTTTTCTCGACTGTGACATGCACATCGTGGTCAGCCGATGCGGCCCCGGGCTTTCCTCCACTTCCTATGCCTTCAGAACCGTTGAAGAGCTTGGAGGCCGCGTCGCCTACGGCACCGATGCGCCCGTGGAAGACTGCAGTCCCTTCCCCAATATTTACTCGGCCGTGACCCGAAAGGATAAAAACGGGGAACCCCAAGGCGGATTTTTCCCGAAGGAATGCGTCGATGTATGTTCCGCCGTCGACGCTTATACCGTCGGGAGCGCTTACGTGCAGTTCTGCGAAAACCGCAGAGGGCGCCTCAAAGTCGGCTTCGATGCCGACCTGACGGTGCTGAACCGTGATATTTTCAGCTGCGATCCCATGGAAATTCCCGGCATCAAACCCGTCATGACCATGGCGGCCGGCCATATTATCTGGAGCGCCTGAGGGACTTTTTGTCTCCTTCAAAAATTCAGGGACGTCGGCGAAAGCAGCCGCTTTCGCCGACGTCCCTTTGATTTTGCGATGTTTCAGTGTTTATCGAGAGTTTCGTTCATGCTGCCGCTTCGAAATCCCCTGAGATCGAGCGCCGCGTAGGAAAAACCGATTTTCGACAATTCAGCGGCAATGGTTTCCCGAAACGTCACCGCCAGAGGAATTTGGTCCGGCAGCACTTCAATGCGCGCCAAACTGCCGTGAAGGCGGACGCGCCTCTGGCGAAATCCCAGATCCGCAAGACAGTTTTCGGCGCGATCGATCATTTTCAGCTTTTCTTCGGTGATCCTTTCGCCATAGACGAAGCGCGACGCCAGACAGGCGCAAGACGGCTTGTTCCACGTGGGCAGGTTCAGTTCCTTTGAAAGCGCCCGAATGTCGTCCTTGGTCAGTCCGGCCTCGCGCAGAGGGCTTTTGATGCCCAGCTCGGCGATGGCTTGAAGGCCGGGACGGTAATCGCCCAGGTCGTCAAGGTTGCTGCCGTCGGCCACGCACGCCAGACCCAGTCGGGCGGCCTGCCGGAGGATGCCGCCGAAGAGGCGCCGCTTGCACAGATAACAGCGGTCGGGCGGGTTATCCCTGAAATTCTCCGCGCCCAGAGCGTCAAAGGAAAAAATCTCCTGGCGAATTCCGCGCGAAGCGCAGAATTCTTTGGCTTCTTCCGCCTCGCGGGCGGGGAAAATCGCCGCGGCGGCAGTCACGGCAACGCAGCGGTCTCCAAGAACGTCACGGGCGGTTTGCAGCAGAAAAGCCGAATCCACTCCGCCTGAAAAGGCCACGGCCACTGACCGGCAGCGGCGCAGCAGTTCCTTCAATTTTTCATTCTTGAGATGCAGTTCGTCCATGATCGATTCTTCCTTCCCGCCGAGGCGCCATGTGGTTGATGAGGTTGGCAAAGTAGCCGGCGCCGAAACCGTTGTCGATATTCACCACCGTCACGCCGCTGGCGCAGGAGTTGAGCATGGAAAGCAGCGCCGAAACTCCGCCGAAGGAGGCGCCGTAGCCTACGCTGGTGGGCACGGCCACCACGGGACAGTCCGCCAATCCGCCGATAACGCTGGCCAGAGCGCCCTCCATGCCGGCCACGGTGATGATCACCGATGCGCTCATGATTTCGTCGAGATGGGACAACGTGCGGTGCAGCCCCGCCACGCCCACGTCATAAAGGCGAAGCACTTCGCTGCCCAGCATCCGCGCCGTCAGAGCGGCTTCCTCCGCCACGGGAATGTCGCTGGTGCCGCCTGTGGCGACGACGACGGTACCGATGCCGTCGCACTGGGGAAAACCGCCCGCCAGCGCCAGCCGTGCATCGGCATGGTACTCTATGGGAAAATCCCGACTTACCTTCGCGGCACAATCGGCGTCAATCCGCGTAATGATCACGTTTTTCTGGCCATGGGAGGCCATGACGCGGAGAATGCCCGCAATTTGCTCAGGCGTCTTTCCCGCGCCGTAAATGACCTCGGAGGTTCCCTTGCGAAGCCGACGATGGAGGTCGATTTTCGCGAAGCCGATGTCCTCGTAGGGTGCCTCTTTCAGCGCCAGCAGCGCCTCATCGACGCCGATTTTTCCGTCGCGCACGCCTTCAAGAAGCCGTTTTGCCGCTGTATTCATTCCGTTCACCGCTCCGTCCTTTTTCGTGGTGGGTTTTGCCCCCTCGAGAACGAGGGGTTATGAAAGAATTCCCGTACCCCGCGGGAATTCTCTAACGCACGGCTTCCGCTTTTCCGCCGGAAGCGCCGCCCAGGGACGCCCCGCCGTCACCCATCAGATCGGCGACGGTATGGCTGTCAAGGTAATTGAGAATCAGGGCGTCCAGATTTTTCCACATGGGCAGGGTCGGACAGCTGGCGGCGTTGGGACACTTTTCGCTTCCGCCGGCAAGACAGCTCACGGTTCCCAGTGACGGTTCCGTAAGGCGAAGCACACGCCCCAAAGTGAGCTCGGCGGCGGGAACGGCCAGCATGTAGCCTCCGCCTTTTCCGCGAATGCCTTTGATGATCCGAGAGCGCACCAGCGCCCGAAGCACGGCTTCCAGATATTTTTCGGAGATGTCCTGCCTTGCGGCAATGACCTTCAGCGGCACATAGCCGGCGTCGGCGTGCTGGGCCAGATCCACCAGAACCCGCAAAGCATAACGGCCTTTTGTCGAGACAAGCATAATTTTCCCTCCTTAGGCACTGTTTTTATTATATCGCCTGAAGGGGATTGATGAAACGGCAATTTTGCAGAGGGCGGATGTTTTTAACGAACGCTCTTGCATTTTCAGCCAAATGTGATTTAATGGCGCTATGAATTGAAAATTTAAACCGTTGAAGCGGAAATAAAACCACCGTACGCGCTCACAGAGAGCCGAAGACGCTGAGATTTCGGCAGAAATGCGGCGGGGACAAATGGGCCGCTGAGGGCGAATCCGAAAAATTTCATCCAGTAGGGTTCGACGGGTGCTCCCGTCACAGAGCGGGGATGTGTCGGCATCCCGCAAAGAGGTCTCCTTCGTCGGAGGCAATCAAGGTGGCACCGCAGGCCGTACCGGACCTGTCCTTGAACGCATTCGTTCATGGGCAGGTCTTTTTTGTATTTTCTTTATTTCGCCGGAAAGGAGACTTTGAAATGAAAAACTCTTTCACTTCAGCCAATTCGGCCACGGGGCGATGGCGCGGCACCTCCGGCTTCCGGGGCCTTCAGTCTTCCTTTTGGGACGCCTCAGGCGTCTGTCTCGGTGGGTTCCCTGTCCAAAGAACTCACCCGCGCAACTCAAAAACAACTCTCTAAAAAAGAAAGAGGTCACGTCTCATGAAAAAACATTTCTCACGGCTTTTCGTCGCTCTGTGCGTTCTGTTCTCGCTGAACGCTTCGCTCTTTGCCGCTCAAAAGCGCGTCGTCGGCATTATCCAGCTGGTGGAGCATCCGTCGCTTGACGAGATCAGGACGGCCGTTATGGACGAACTGAACCGTTCGGGCTTCGGCGCCGATGTCCTGGAGGTGGACTACCAGAACGGACAAAATTCGCCTCAGATGATCAGCACCATCTGTCAAAAGTTCGTTTCCCGCGGCGTCGACGTCATTGTTCCCATCGCCACGCCGGCCGCTCAGGGAGCCGCCGCGGCTTCGGAGACCATTCCCGTGGTCTTCTCCGCCGTTTCCGACCCCGTGGCCGCGGGGCTTGTCAAAGATCCCGGGCACCCCGAACACAACGTCACCGGCGTCTCCGACGCCATGCAGCCCTCCAAGGTCTTCGATCTGGCTGAGGAGCTGACGCCGGGGCTGAAAATTTTCGGCATTGTTTACAATACCGCCGAAGCCAATTCTGTCAACACGGTGCGCAAGGCTGAAGCCGCGCTTAAGGCGCGCGGCATGGAATGCCGCGAGGCCGTCGTCTCTTCCAGCGCTGAAGTGGTTCCCGCCGTCAACTCACTGATGGGTAAAGTGGATGCGCTCTTCGTTCCCGACGACAACACTGTGGCCGTAGCCATGCCGCTGCTTTCCGAGACTGCCAAAGAGCACGGCGTTCCCGTTTACGCCGCGGTGGACTCGCTGGTCCGCGACGGCGGACTGGCCACGTGCGGCATCAACTACACGCAGCTGGGACGGCAGACGGCTCAGATGGTTATTCGCATCCTCAACGGCGCAAAAATCGCCGACACGCCCGTCGAGGTGCTCAAAGGCTCCGACGTGGTGGTCAACGGGGAGACCGCCAAAGCTCTCGGCATCGACGTCTCCCAATACCTAGACGCGGAGGGGACTCGGTGAGCCTTGTTCTGATCCGCGGCGCCCTTGAACAGGGGTTGCTGTTCAGCCTGACGGCGCTGGGACTGTACCTGTCCTTCCGCACGCTGAACATCGCCGACATGACCGTGGACGGCAGCTTTACGCTGGGGGCCGCCGTTTCGGCCACGCTGGTCACGCTGGGGCATCCTTTCCTCGCGCTGCTCTGCGCGGTGATGGCGGGATCGCTGGCCGGCCTGGTTTCGGCGCTGCTTCAGACGAGGCTGCGCATTCAGTCCATTCTGGCGGGCATTATTACCATGACGGGATTGTACTCCATCAATCTGCGCGTCATGGGAGGGCGCTCCAACGTGACGCTGCTGCGTCTGCCCACTGTTTTTTCCTGCGTCAGATCCGCCCTTCCGACGGCATTTCAGCCCTGGAGCCGACTGCTGGTCGCCGTCGTCGCCGCCGCACTCTGCGGAATTCTGCTGACGGCCTTTTTGCGCACTCGTCTGGGGCTTTCCATACGCGCCACCGGCGACAATCCCGCCATGGTCAGCGCGTCGTCCATCAATCCGCAGCGCACCGTCACCGTGGGGCTCTGCATCGCCAACGCCCTTCCGGCTCTTTCGGGCGCGCTCATCGCCCAGTATCAGCAATTCTGCGATATCACCATGGGAACGGGCATGGTGGTCATCGGACTGGCGTCTCTCATCATCGGCGAGGTGATTTCCGGTGTCATGCGCCGGCCCTCGGTTTGGCGCGGCGTGGTCGCATCGCTGCTGGGCGGCGCCGTCTACTGGGTTATCATTGCCTTCGCCATCAGTTCCTCCATCTCGGCAAACGACCTGAAACTGCTTTCGGCGCTCATTGTGGCCGTGGCCATCTCATGGCCCGTCATGATCGCGCGCGTTAAATTTCAGATGAAAAAGAAGGCGAATCGGCCATGCTGACGCTGGACAACATCTGCAAGACCTTCGATCCCGGCACGGTCAGCGAAAAGGAAGTTCTCAAAAATTTCAGCCTTCATCTCGACCGCGGGGAATTCGTCACGCTCATCGGATCCAACGGCGCGGGAAAGTCTACGGTGTTCAACGCCGTCAGCGGCTCGTTTTTCGTCGATGCCGGGCACATCCTCCTTGACGGCCGGGATATCACCTTTGAAAAGGACTACCGCCGCGCCCACAGCATCGGACGCCTTTTTCAGGACCCCATGCAGGGAACGGCGCCTTCCATGTCGGTGGAGGAAAACCTCGCGTTGTCCTACCTTCGCAATACGGGAAAGGTCTCGCCCTTCGGCCTTCGCGCCTCGGAAAAAAAATATCTCCGAGACCGTGTCGCCGCGCTGGGACTCGGCCTTGAAAACCGCATGAAAAGCCGCGTGGGCACTCTTTCGGGAGGTCAGCGTCAGGCTCTGACGCTCCTGATGGCCACGCTGGTAACGCCCAAGCTTCTCCTTCTCGACGAGCACACGGCCGCTCTCGATCCCGCCACGGCGGAAATCGTCCTGAACCTCACCAAAAGTATTGTGGAAAAAAACGGGATCACCTGCATGATGATCACTCACAATATCAGTTCGGCACTGACGGTGGGCTCCCGCACCATTATGATGGACCGAGGCCGCATTGTCTTCGACCTGAAAGGCGAGGAACGTCGAAAAACGACGGTGGAAGACCTTCTGTGCCGATTTAAACGGGCTCTTCACAAGAGCCTCGACAACGACCGCATGCTCCTCAGCTGATTTTTCTCTTTCAGCGGCGCAGAGGCCCGCACCCCTTGAAAAACTTTGCGCTGAAACCACTGGCCCCACGCTCAAGGCCCTCCACGGCCGCATCGCTTCGTTGGAAAAAGCGCGGTTTATGAAAAAAGCGGAAACGACTTTTAAAAGTCGTTTCCGCTTTGTATAATGCGTTTTTTTCCGCAGGACTTGGCGGACCGCGGCGAAATCAACGGACGGTTTCACCCCCAATCCCCCGGCAACGGGGCGGCGTGACCGCTTTCGAGGCGGCTTGTGAGCTCAGGAAATGCCCGACGGACTTCGCCGGATTTTCTTGAGTCGTTTTTATATCTCGGCCCCGCTGTACGGAAATTCGGGGCTTTCACATCCCTCGTTTTTGGCTCTCTTCGGCTTTGTCCGCCTCCGCCGGGAGCTTCCCGGCGATTTTAAGCTTGCGAAGCCTCGCCCTAGCCTTCACCGTCCAAAATTTATCCCCGCACCCCGCACGCGGGCCGGCATCTCCGCCGCCCCGCCGGGACTATGTGCGTCGCGCCGCCTTTTCTGCCGGAAAATTCCAGTGTCAGTTCCCCGATCTTCTCACCAAGGCTGGCCCCTGCCGGGCGGCTCTTCGGCAACGGGTGCCGCGGGCACACATCAAAACGAGAGGCACCTCGCAGAAAAAAACGGGGCCCCGGAAGGGAGCTCCGCTTTGATTTTTGCCCCTTTACGCCGTTTTTCGGGTGAAAGCGGGCAGAACCGATCTTTGCACCACTTTGAGCAGCAGATACATAATGACGGTGTCCACGGGCAGGCGAATCAGATTGGCGGTCAGCCGTGCGGGGAAAATAACCCAGACGGCTTTGCGGTAAAGGATGACCAGCCACAGAGTGTTCAGTCCCAGATTGACGATGGTTTTGACAAGCACCTGTGCCGCCAGAACTCTCCAGATCGTCAGCGGACGGCGGTACAGCATGGAGCCGAAAATAATTCCTCCCAGTACGGCGCTGACGGTAAAGCCCACAAAGTAGGGGCCGTCGGGACGGAGCACGTACTTCAGCACTTCAAGGACGCCCGAAAAAAGCGCGCCCACGGCGGGGCCGAACAGAAATTCCACCATGTGATTGGGCAGCCCGGAAAACCCCACTTTCACGTAGGGGCCCAGTCTGATGGTGGCCACTGAACTGATGATGACGGCCAAGGCGCACATGACGCCGCAAAACGTCACGGTGCGCAGCGACTTCAGCTCCCTCAGGGATTGGAGCCAACGGTTTTCGCCAACTTCGTCCTTCGACAAAAACATACAATAAGACCTCCTTATGCAGTAGCGATCTCTTACCGCATAGGGAGGTACATTCCTCGATATGCAGCAGCGGGATGCAAAATCCGACACCGCAAACCCAAGGGTTTTTCGTCCGTCTGTCAACTCCCTGTACAGTCGGCACTTGACGCATCGGTTTTTACTCTGCTCTCCGTTATTTAATTTTCACATATTATAGCAAATGCCGAAAACTATTCAAGCCCCCTGAAGGACGACTTCGCTTCGCGCCGTGACGCGGCTTGCGCCTTGCCAAGGTTTTGCGGCCTTTGTCGCGGCGGCCGGGGACGGCTATTTGCCGATACAGAAGGTGCTGAAGATCTCGTTGAGCAGATCTTCGTCGCGCTCGCCGCCCAAAATGCGGATCAGCGCCTTTCTGGCGCCGTTGACGCAGCCGGAAACCAAAGCCTGGTCAAGGCCGTCGTTGAGCGCTTTCAATCCCTCGTCAATGGAGTTTATGGCGCTTCGAAGCTCATCAACCTGGCGGCTGCTGGCGTTGAGCCCCGTGTCGAGGGCACCGGCGCCGCTGGCTAGGCCCACAATGGATTCTTTCAGCTCTTCAAGATGCGTTCCGTGAGAAGCCGAAACGGAGATCACCGTGCTGGCCGGCAGAAGCGCCGTCAGCGAAGCCTCGCTGATCTTCTGAGGCAGGTCGGCCTTGTTGAGCACCACAATGTGCGGCGTATCTTCAATGTCGCGGACGCGGTCGACGTCCTCCTGATGAAGGGGCTCGCTGCCGTCGATGACCCACAGGCGCACATCGGCGTCCTTCATCACCGCGCAGGCTCTTTGAACGCCCAGGGCTTCCACCTCGTCACGAGAGGTGTCGGTAATGCCCGCCGTGTCCACCAATCTCAGCGGCACTCCGCGAAAGGTCAACACCGCCTCGATGACGTCGCGCGTCGTTCCGGGAATGGCCGTGACGATGGCACGGGATTCCTTGAGGAGCGCGTTGAGCAGCGACGATTTTCCGGCGTTGGGGCGCCCCACCAAAGCCACCCTGATGCCCTCGCGCAAAATCACCCCGGAAGAACAGCGCTCCAGCAGCTCAGAAAGGGACTGGCGCACCACTTCAAGCCGGTCGGCCAGCGTCTCGTCGGAAACATAGGGCACATCTTCCTCGGGAAAATCAAGCCCCACTTCGACTTCGGCGCCCAGCGACGTCAACTCGTCATAGATTTCCGTCACCGCCCGCGTCAGCTGACCGTCCAGCGTTCGATTGGCGGCGCGGAGCGCTTCGTTGCTGCGCGCCTGAATCAAAGCCCCCACGGCCTCGGCCTGCGATAGGTCAAGGCGTCCGTTCTCAAAGGCGCGGCGGGTATACTCCCCGGGAAGAGCCGGACGGGCTCCGCAGGAAATGCACCGTTCAAGGCAGCGTTGAGCGACAAGACTTCCGCCGTGACAGTGAAGCTCCACCTGATCCTCGCCGGTATAGCTGTGAGGCCCGCGGAAGGGGAGCACGAGAATGTGATCGATCACCTCTCCCGCTTCGTCCAGCAGCACGGCGTTGCGGACAAATCGGGATTTCATCGGGGCGTCGGAAAAAAAGCGCACCAATTTCTCCGCGATATTCCATGACTCCGCCCCGGACATTCTCACGATGGCAATGCCGCTGTTTCCCCAGGCCGTTGAAATCGCCGCAATGGTATCGTCGAACATGACTGCTCCTCCTTTCAGCGGAGCTTTTGATCCATTCCGCTTTGCCCCAATTATACCAGAGCTTGACGGTTTTAACGCTATCGCCCGCGGGAATTGTCCCCGAACGCGGCCCCTTGAGCGCCGCCCTTCGAACAAAAGGAACCGCCGAAGTTTTCCCTCGGCGGTTCCTTCATATTTTTTTCAAAAAAGCGGCCGAAACGCCCTGAGATTCCTAGTACAGTCCGGGATAGAGGGGCTTGGCCTCGCAGAGTTCGGTGATCTCGGCGCGGACCTTGGCGATCTCGGCGTCATCTTCGATGTGGGTGACCACGCGGTCAATCCAATCGGCGATTTTGGCCATCTCATCGTGGCCGAAGCCGCGGGTCGTGGCCGCCGCCGTGCCGATGCGCACGCCGCTGGTGACCATGGGGCTGAGGGTCTCGAAGGGGATGGTGTTGCGGTTCACGGTGATGCCCGCGCGGTCGAGAGCTAGCTGGGCTTGTTTGCCGTTGACGCCTTTGCTGGTCAGATCCACGAGGATCAGGTGGTTGTCGGTGCCGCCGGATACGAGGCGGAAGCCTTTTTCAAGCATTTTCCCGGCAAGGAATTTGCAATTGTCGACGATGTTGTGCTGATAGGTCCTGAACTCGGGTTTCATGGCTTCGGCCAAAGCTACGGCTTTGGCCGCGATGATGTGCATCAACGGACCGCCCTGCATTCCGGGGAAGGTGGCGCTGTCCAGTTTCTTGGCGTACTGCTCTTTGCACATGACCATGCCGCCGCGGGGGCCGCGAAGGGTCTTATGGGTGGTGGTGGTGACGAAGTCGCAGTAGGGCACGGGATTGGGATGCTCGCCGGCGGCCACAAGTCCTGCGATGTGGGCGATGTCGAACATCACCATGGCGCCCACTTCGTCGGCGATATCGCGGAACTTGCGGGCGTCGATGATGCGGGGATAGGCGCTGGCGCCGCAGACGATCATCTTGGGGTGGTGTTTCTTCGCCAGCTCGCGAACCTGGTCGAAATCAATGGTCTCGGTGTCACGTCTGACGCCGTACGGAACGATGTTGTACAGTTTGCCGGAGAAATTGACGGGGGAGCCGTGGGTCAAATGTCCGCCGTCGGTGAGGTTCATGGCCAGAATGGTGTCGCCGGGCTGAAGCTGGGAGAAGTACACCGACATGTTGGCCTGGCTGCCCGAATGGGGCTGCACGTTCACATGGTCGCAGCCGTAGATCTTCTTGGCGCGTTCGCGGGCAAGGTTCTCCGCTTTGTCAACCACTTCGCAGCCGCCGTAATAGCGCTTTCCGGGGTAGCCTTCGGCGTATTTGTTGGTCAGCACTGACCCCATGGCGGCCATCACCGCACGGGAAGTGAAGTTTTCAGAGGCAATCAGCTCGATCTGGTGGTTCTGGCGCCGGTATTCCTCTACGATAATATCGGCAATTTCAGGATCTGTCTGACGAATGTAAGCATCGGCATTCTTATCCATTGATGCGCACCTGACCTTTCCGTAGTCACAAAATATATGAATGTAAAACAATTACTATACCTAAGAAAGATTACAGCATTTAAGCCTATCTGTCAAAAGCATATACAAAGGATGCTTTAATTATATGGCGCGTTCCATGGCTCAAAACGCAAAAAAGTTTTCCGAGTTTGCCAAACGTCACCCCGTGAAATTATTTTATTTCACAATTCCGCGGTCATGCCCTGAGTCTTTCGTTTTTTGATAGAATGGAACAAAGGGCTTCGCCTTTGAGGTCTTCCCGTCAAAGCGTACCTGAGAAACTGTTCCTTTTGCGCCGCATCGAAACGGGCGAAAAGAAACGACGGCCCGCGCATAAAAAGCGCCTCTCTTTTTTCCTCCGCCCGGTGCGTCTTCGACGCCGATTTTTCGCAAAGATCAATGAAAGAGGTTTTCCCCCATGAAAAAAACGTCTCCACGGCTTACCGACGGCCCCATTGGGCGCACGGTCATTTTCTTCGCGCTGCCGCTCATTCTGGGAAACTTCTTTCAGCAAATGTACAACACTGTGGACTCTCTGGTTGTGGGCAATTTCATCGGCAGTGACGCCTTGGCCGCCGTTGCCTCGTCGGGGCACAGCACTTTTCTCGTCATCGGATTTCTTCAGGGCGTGTTCGTAGGCGCCGGCGTGATTATCGCGCGCTGGTACGGAGCCCAAAATCGAGAGAACGTTCTGCGATCCATTCACACGACGCTGTGTCTGGCGCTGTCGGCGGGGCTGGCTCTGTCCGTCCTGGGAGTGGTGTTTTCGCCGTGGGTGCTGAGAGTTATGGGAACGCCCCCGTCGGTGATGCCCGACGCTCTGGTGTATTTCAGGATTTACTTCGCCGGACTGCTCTCGGCCGTGCTCTACAACTGCGTCAACGGAATTCTCCAGGCTTTGGGCGACAGCCGCCATCCCCTGTATTACCTGATTTTCTCGTCGGTGGTCAATGTGTTTCTCGACCTGATCTTCGTCATCGCCTTCGGCTGGGGCGTGGCGGGCGTCGCCTGGGCCACGGTAGTGTCGCAGGCCGCCAGCGCGGCCCTGGGGTTTCGCCACCTCATGAGAAAGGACGCCGAATATGCCCTTTCGCTGAAGCGACTGCGGCCGGACCTGCCGCTGATGAAGTCCATCCTTCACATGGGCATTCCGTCGGGACTTCAGAATTCCATTATCGCCTTCGCCAACATGGTGGTTCAGGCGCACATCAACTCCTTCGGCGCCATGGCCGTTGCCGGAAGCGGCACTTTTTTGAAGCTTGAGGGCTTCGCTTTTATTCCCATTTCAAGCTTCGCGCTGTCCATCACCACATTTATCAGTCAAAACATGGGAGCGGGAGAGTGGGAACGCGCCCGTCGCGGAGCCCGCTTCGCGCTGCTCACGGGAGCCGCCCTTTCGGAGACGCTGGCCATGGCGCTGCGATTTGCGGCGCCCGGCCTTATCGGCGCTTTCAACGGCACTCCCGAAGTGGTCCATTTCGGCGTCATGCAGGCCATGATCTCCACGCCGTTTTATTTTCTGCCCGCTCTGACTCACTGTATGGCGGGCATCCTTCGCGGCCTCGGAAAAGCCGTCGTCCCCATGGCGGTGATGCTGCTGTGCTGGTGCATCATTCGCGTGACGTATCTCGAAATTCTCATGCCCCGTCATCACGACATCCGTCTCCTGTACGCCGTCTATCCCTTTACGTGGACTCTCAGCACGGCGGCGTTGCTGTGGTGCTTTCGAAAAATTCGCTGGGACGGGAGTTTCCGCTGAGAATCTTCTTGAAAGCGCCATCGCATTGCCCCCGGTCTTTTGGAAATTACAGAGAAGCGCCGGTTCCGTAGGTCCCTGCGAAGGGAACTGCGGAGCCGGTGCTTTTTTTTGTTTCATTTATGCGGCAGAATACTTAAAAATGCAGCGCTCATCAGCGAATTTTTTGCCGACAAAGACAGGCTTTTTCATGGACATATTTTTAACGATTGAAAAGTAACTAAAAGGGACTTATAATTGCTGATAGTTCTGCTGGAACATGAACATCCCGAAAGGAGCGTATTGGACAATGAAAAGATTAATTGCATCGGCACTGGCTTTCGGACTTCTGGCTTCATCGGCTTTTGCGGCGGACAAAGTGGTCCGCATCGGAATTTTCCAACCGGCCTCAGGCGACAGCGGCGCCGGCGGAAAGCAGGAAACTCTGGGCTCACAGTTCGGTTTCCACGAGACGCCCACGGTGGTCATCAACGGCGAGAAATACAAGGTGGAGCTGGTTTATGCCGACAACGGATCGTCTCCCGACAAGGCGCCTTCGGCAGCTCAAAAACTGGTCAGCGCCGGCGTATCGGTGGTTCTGGGCTCCTACGGTTCGGCGGTGTCCATCGCCGGCTCCCGCTATTTCGCCGACGCGGGCATTCCCGCCATCGGCGTTTCCTGCACCAACCCCCAGGTCACGGCGGGCAACACGCATTACTTCCGCGTGTGCTTCCTCGATCCGTTCCAGGGCACCGTCCTCGCCGACTACGCCTACAACGACCTCAAGGCCCGCACGGCCTACTGCATCGGCGAGCTGGGCAACGACTACGACATCGGCCTCTGCCATTACTTCAAGGAAGCCTTCGAGAAGCTGGGCGGCAAGGTCATCGACGACACCTTCCCCACGGGCAACTCCGACTTCACGTCCTATCTGACCAACGCCAAGATGTACGGCGCCGAAGTGTTCTTCTGCCCCACTTCGCTGGCTTACTCCACGCAGATCATCGCTCAGGCCGGCGCTCAGGGCGCTCAGTTCCCCATTTTGGGCAGCGACACCCTTGACAGCAACAAGACGGCCGAAGCGGCCAAAGACGCTCACGTGCGCCTCATCGTTTCCACCTTCTACCAGGAAGGCGGTTCTCCCGAGTTCGACAAGAACTTCAAACAGTGGCTGCACGACGATTCCGAGGCCATGACCAACAACGGCGGCAACGACATGATCGCCGCGGTTTCCGTCATGGGCTACGATGCCTATTATGTGGCTCTTGAAGCCCTGAAAGCCTCGGCCTCTCCCGATTCCCGCGACGTCAACAAGGCTCTGTGGAACGTGAAATACAAGGGCGTCAGCGGCATGATCTCCTTCGATAAAAACGGTGACGCCGTCCGCGACTCCGCCTTCCTGAAGACCGTCAACTTCGAAACCGGACAGTGGGACTTCCTGGCGGAGCACCACCTGAGCACCGTCAAGAGCGCGCAGTAGTCAGCGCAAAAATCAGGCGTTCATTTTCCTGACCGTTTTCGAGTCAGTTCATGAGGGCGCGGCGAGGACGTCAACTTCCTTTGCTGCGCCCTGCGCGTTCATATCTTATCAGAAAGGGAGTTGTTCCCCTCATGTGGAAAACGGTTTTTCCCTACCTGCTGTCGGGCATCTCCGTGGGAGGCCAGTACGCGCTGATCGCCATCGGCTACACCATGGTGTACGGCATTCTGCGTCTCATCAACTTCGCCCACGGCGACGTGTTCATGGTGGCGGGCATCCTCTTGGTCTATATGTCGGCGGTAATGCCGCTGTACGTCTCCGTGCCCCTGGTACTGATTTTGACGTCGCTTATCGGCTTTTTCATTGAGCGCACGGCCTACCGCCCGCTACGGTCCGCCCCGAGAATGAGCGTCATGATTTCAGCCATCGGCGTCAGCTACACCCTTCAAAATTTGGTGCTCTACATCACCGGCGGCCTCAATCAGTTCTATCCCAAAATTCCCTTCATCTCGAAGTCCATCACGCTTGCCGGCGCGACGACCACGATGGTCACTGTCATCACGCCTTTCTTGACGATTTTTTTGACCTTTATCCTCGTTGAACTGATCAACAAGACTAAAATCGGCATGGCCATGCGCGCCGTCAGCAAGGATTTTGAAACCAGTCTGCTCATGGGCATCAAAATCGACAGCGTCATTTCGGCCACTTTTGTCATCGGTTCGTTCCTGGCCGCCGTCGGTTCGGTGCTGTACTTCACCAACTACTCCACGGTCATCCAAACTTCCGGCGCCATGCCCGGACTGAAGGCCTTCGTCGCCGCCGTGTTCGGCGGCATCGGCTCCGTTCCCGGCGCCGTTATCGGAGCGTTTATCATCGGCATCTGCGAGAACATCATCAAGGGACTGGACGTCATTCTGTTCAAGCTGGGGTTCATTGCGCGTCCTCTGGGACTTGCCACGTTCTCCGACGCCTTTACGTTCGCGCTGCTCATCGTCATTCTTCTCGTCAAGCCCACGGGGCTTTTCGGCGAAGAACATGCGGATAAAGTGTAGGTGACGGCCATGATCGACAGAGAAGAACAACACCGGGCCCGCGTTATCAGCGGCATTCTCATCGTCGCCCTCTACATCGCCGCTTTCGTGGCCGAACAGTACCTGCCGGCGCGGTCAATGCTCTTCACGGTGCTGAAAAAGGGTGCCGTCTATGCGCTTGTGGCCGTTTCCATGAACCTGCTCAACGGTTTTACGGGCATTTTCTCCCTGGGACAGGCGGGATTTATGCTTATCGGCGCCTATGTCTACTGTATTTTCACCATTCCCGTGGTCTCCCGTCCCATTGTGTATCAGTACTTCGGCGGCGGCATTGTTCAGTTTACGCTGCCGTGGTTCATCGCCATGTTCCTGGGCGGCATCGTCTCGGCGCTGTTCGCATGGCTCATCGGCCTGCCGGTGCTGAGGCTTAAAAGCGATTATCTCGCCATCGCCACTCTGGGTTTCGCCGAGATTATCCGCGCCATTTTCCAGTGGAACGGCCTGGGGCCCATCACCAACGGCTCCAACATGCTGAGACTCTTTACCACCTTCAACGACTTCAACATCCTCGGTGCCGACGGCTCCGTGTCCGTCTATATGTCCACTACGGTGCCCATGGTGATTGCCGGTCTGTGCATCGCCCTGATGGTTATGCTCATCAACTCCACCTACGGCCGTGCCATCCGCGCCATCAAGGACAACGAGATCGCCGCGGAGGCCATGGGAATCAACCTGGCGAAGCACAAAGAGCTGGCGTTCTGCATTTCCTCGTTCTTCACGGGCATCGCCGGCGCCATGCTGGCCATGTACCAGACGTCGGTGCAGGCCAAAAGTTTCACTTCCGCCATGACCTACGAGATCCTCCTTGTGGTGGTCATCGGCG
>CABTYW010000025.1 GCA_902489135.1 uncultured Synergistaceae bacterium | reverse complement strand
TAAAAACAGAGGAGAGTGGAATGTCCCACTCTCCCTGTGCGATCCGCCACAGCGCCGTCAGGAGCAGAGACGTCAGAAGCGCCGTGCCGAGAAGGGTAAAAAAACGGCGGCGTTTCCGGCGGAACTGTTCAAAAAGTGCGGCTTCCGACGGCTGCGGCATGGTTAATTCATCGCAGCCTTGAGGTTATTCACGAAGTACGCCGCAAAATTCTTGTCCTCGCCGAGGCCGTACAGGTACGTGTCGACGGCGATGCCTTCCTTCTTGATGAGGTTCAGCCAGGATTCGGGGTCGTCCTTACCGGCCAGGTCGTTCTGCGCGTGATCGCCGGCAACCACCATGAGCGGCGAAAGGAGCGCCTTCTTGTATCCCGCCTTTTTCAGGCCGGCGATGACGTCCTCGATCAAAGGCGTATTTTCCACCGTGCCGATGAAGAAACGGCCGTCGGCCTTTTTATTCAGAGCGACCTGAAGCTGGCAGTACATGGCGTTTGCAATATGATGAGGCGTGCCGTGTCCCATGAGCACAATGGCCTCGTCGGCGGGCACCTTGGCAAATCTCCTGACGAGAATGTCGGCCACCTCGTCGCAGGCTTCAACGCTGTTGAGCGCGGCCTTGCCCAAAGTCAGCTTTTTGAAGCCGTACTTGCCCTTCAGCGAACTGAAGGCCTTAACCACGCCTTTCACGTCGTCGTACTCGGCGCCGGGAATGATGTGAGTGGAGACGACGCAGACTTTATTGAACCCTTCGTCGTTGAGCGCGGCCAGCGCCTCTACGGGCGTGGACGGAACGTTTTTCTTGCCTTCGCGCTTGAGTTTGCGGCGAATGATGTTGGAGGTGAAGGCCAGGCGCACTTCAACGCCGGGGAAGGCTTTTTTCGTGGTGGCTACCAGATTGTCGATGGCTTTGCGGGCCGACGGGACCGACGTGCCGAAAGAAGCGATGAGAATGGCCTGTTTGTCCTCTTTTTCTTTGTGAGGAGCCGCGCAGCTCATGCCGGAAAATGCGACAGCCGTAAATGCAAGCGCCAGAAGCATAGATTTAAAAGACATTTTTACACATTCCTTTCGTAATTCAGACCCTGAGGTCACTGGAGCCCTCCGTTGAAAGAGCGGAGAACAAAAAAGAGACCGGCGCGTACGCACAGTCTCCTCCGCAACTTGCTGCTGCTCAGCTGCACAGGAGTTCGCCCACGCAAACATTCCCCCTTTTAAAGCTCCGATAAAGAAATATTCTGGCTACTCTTCTTCCTCATCCATGTCTTCCCGATGGCAAGATCAGTGACGCAGTCTGGATTTGTCTGAGTTACAGCGGCGGGGCCGCGCCGGATTTACACCGGCTTCCTTCTTTTCGGAGTCCTTTATTCACTTTCTTTTATTATAGCACGGAAGAAAAGGGCTTCAACGGTCATTCTTTTTTAGCCGCGACTTTTTCAATTTCGTCGAAATGCTGCCGCCGAAAAAAATGATGCCATTTTTGCCCTCGCCGGAGGGATAAAAATCAAAGAAGATTTATAAACTCGAAAAAGCGGTCCCCGTCTTGCCCGTTTTTTGTCAGACTGTTACTATGGATGTCGACAGAATTCAATTTGTACCTGCACAACGGAGGTGTTTTTTCTGTGGAAAGCTCACTGCGTCTTGAAGTGGTGACTGAAGTCAGAACGGAAGATGTGTATGATCTCTACGTGGACGCCGGCTGGTGGGAAGAAGGATGGAGTCCGGATGTCATTCCCGCCATGGTGAAGAAATCTTTCCGCTTCGTGGCGCTTTTCAACGGCAGGGAACTGGTGGGTATGGGGCGCGCTCTTTCAGACGGCGTCAGCGATGCCTACATTCAGGATATTGTGGTGCGCACCGATTACCGGGGGCAGGGCTGGGGGCAGAAAATTGTCCGGCGCCTTGTTGAAGAACTCCGCTCCGCGGGGATCGACTGGATCGGACTGATCGGCGTTCCCGGCTCGAAGCCCTTTTACGAAAAGCTGGGCTTCGGCGAGATGCCCGACTTCGTACCCATGAAATATCAGTGCTGACGGCGCATTTCGGAAACGTCTCGTTTGATGTACGGCGCGCAAAAGTGTAAAATAATAGAATAGATTATGGCCCGGGGGAGGAACGCGCGGCGTTTCGTCGGGCTTTTTGGGGAGACGACACAACCATGGCAGAACGACTTGAAGAATTCTTAATTGAAAAATTGAAAAAACGCGGCGGAAGCAAAGACTTCTGGTGGCAAGGGCGTTGGATCGCCTCCACGGAAATGCTTGAACGCATTGAGAGCGACCGGCAAGTCCTCGTGAAATCGGGATTTCGTCCCGGACAGCGTCTCATGACGCTGATGCCCAACTGTCCGGCTCTCGTTGAACTGGCCGTGGCGGTGTGGAGCCTTAAGGGAACGCTTATTCCGCTCAACATGCGCGCCGGCACTGACAACCTCCTGCCGACCATTGACCTGGTGCAGCCCTTCGGGATCGTCATCGATCGAGGCGATCTCAAGGCCGCTGCGGGGGTGGTGCGCTATCCCGTTGCGCAAATCGATACCGACGGCATTCTGGACGAGTTTCGCGGCGTGGAGCGCCGAACCACGTCGGAGGATTACGCCGTTTTCTTCACCACTTCGGGAACGACGGGTATGCCCAAGGCCGTTCCGCTCACCCACGGCAATTTTATCGGCAACCTTGAAGCGATTATCGAAGCCTTCCCTATGACGGAAGATGACGTCCATCTCTGGGCGCTGCCCAATTTTCATTCCTTCGGCTTCACCCTGGGACTGCTGTTGCCTCAGGCCAGCGGAGGCAAGTGCGCCGCCGTCGAAACCTTCATGCCGCCGCTGAGGGTGCTGGAGACCATCGCGGCATCGAAATGCACCCTTCTGTGGCTTGTGCCCGCCATGCTGGAGTTCCTGAAGCGCTCTGCGGCGCACAATCCCATTCATATCGACAGCGTACGCGCCGTGATCACCGGAGGCGACCGTCTGAACACCAGGCTTGACGAAGCCAGCATGGAGATCTTCGGCCATCCCATCCTCGAGGGCTACGGCACCACCGAGTGCTCTCCCGTCATTTCCGTCAACCTCACGGAGCAGTCCCGCAGACTGGGCACCGTCGGCACCATTTTGCCGGGCTACCAGTGGAAAGTCTGCGATTCCAAGGGCAACGCTCTGCCGCCTGATACGCCGGGGGTTCTGATGCTGAAAGGGCCTTCGGTTTTCCACGGCTACTTCGAAGCGCCGCAGGTGACCGCCGAGCGTCTGTCCGACGACGGCTGGTATAACACCAGCGACGTGGTGAAGTACGATAAAGACGGCTACATCACCATTCTCGACCGCCTGAGCGACATTATCATCGTCGGCGGATTTAACGTGTATCCTCAGGAAGTGGAGCGCATCCTCAACGAGCACCCCGCCGTGGCGCAGTCCGCTGTGGTGTCCATGCATCATCTGGTCAACGGTGAAATTCCGCGGGCCTTTATCGTCCTCAAGCCCGAAGCCCGTGTGACCGACCGCGACATCATCGAGTACTGCAAGGGCAAACTGGCCAACTACAAAATCCCGCGTAAAGTGGATTTTATTGAAGCGCTTCCCGTCTCGCCCTCGGGCAAAATCCTTCGCCGCAAGCTCAGAGAGCTGAAATAGCGAGATGGCTTTTTCAAAAAAAACGAGAAGCATCGAAGGCTCTTTAAGACGTTTTTTCAAAGGAGCGGCAAAGATCTGCGCCGCCGCGGCCATGCTGTCGGCGGTGGCTACAGATGCCGAAGCCGCCCGCATGAGACTGCGCGTTCCCGAACAATGTCCCGTCGGACAGCCCTTTATATTGGAGATGTACGTCAACGAGAACATTCAATCCGTCGAAGTGAACTGGCGCAACCGAACCATAGGCTTGAAGCCTCGGAACAACATGGTGCGCACAGTTCTGGGCATTCCCAACGAGAGCGCGTTGGCGGGCCGGACTTTTCCGCTTTCAGTGACTTTTAACTGCGGCAGCAGGGGACGCATTCTCGCCCGGCGGGAAATCAAAGCCCTGAGTTACAGCTATCCCCGGCAGGTGCTGAAAGTGGCCCCGGCCATGGCGCGGCCGCCGAAAAAACAGCTCAACCGCATCGCCTCGGAGGCGCGGGCCGTGAAAAAGGCGCTGTCGCTGCGCCGCGCCGGCAAGCCTTTGCCGCGGAACTTTATTCGCCCCGTGAGCGGCATTCCCACGGCGCTTTTCGGAGGATTTCGCGTGTACAACGGCGTTCCCCGGTCGGGACACGCCGGACTGGATCTTCGCGCCGCCGTGGGGACAAAGGTCAAAGCCGTCGCCGACGGCACCGTCGTGCTCACGGGAAACCACTATTTTTCAGGCGGGGCCGTGTACCTGTACCACGGTTCAGGCGTCTACAGCGTTTACTTCCATCTATCGAAAATCCTCGTAAAAGAGGGACAGAACGTTAAAGCGGGTGAAGTGCTGGCCCTTTCGGGAGCCAGCGGCAGAGTGACGGGACCGCACCTTCACCTGGGAATTTATTCCGGCGGAGCGTGGCTGGATCCGAGGCCCTTGCTGGAGCCCTCGCGGCTTCCCGAAAACGTGGAAACTCTCTACGAGTTTTAATCACCCCCATATCACAGGAGCGTGAAACGATGAAGAAGATCACCATGTTTATGTTTGAAGGCTGTCCTCACTGCAAGCTTGCCGAAAAATGCATCGAAGAACTCAAAACGGAACACCCCGAATACGCATCGGTCCCCTTCCGGATGATCGACGAGCGCCAACAGCCCGATGTGGCCGAAAAATACGATTACTATTACGTACCCACATTTTTCGTCGACGGCGTGAAAGTCCACGAAGGGCACGCCGAGAAAAGCGACGTGGAGAAAGTTTTCAAAGCGGCGCTTCAGCCGTGAGAAAAGAGGTCCGGTTTCTCGGTTCGCCGAAGCCGGACCTTCGTTGTTCTCCCCCATCGGCGCCGGCTGGCGGCCCCGGGCGCTCAAGTTTAAAGCCCTTCGGCTGTCTGAAATTGCCGCCGTTTCTCGTTGCCATTGCCCGGCGGAAAAAATGCGGATATAATAATTGAAAAATGACGGGGATTGGCAAGTCATCCATGCACAAACCCCTTGAAAAAGATCCCGGAGGTACTTCATGCGCAAAAAAATCATCGCTTTGGCGCTGACAGTCGTTCTGACAGCGCCGATGGGAAGCGGCGCGGCCCGCCCCCCCAAGACGCTTCCGCTGCTCACCGTCGAAAAAGCGTTGCAGCTGGCCTACAGGAACAACCCCTCCCTGAACGCCGCCCAATTTCGGGTAGAACAGGCAAAACAGCAGATCCGTCAGGCCCGTGCCGACAAGCTGCCCCATCTCTATGCCGAACTGGTCGGAGCCTGGCAGGGAGAGAACGGCAGAATTCCCGTGGAGACACAGGGTCTTTGGGGAAGCAATCGTGTCAGCTCCAAAGGCTTTGCCATCAATTCCTTTGATGAAGCCTATCGCGCCGCACTGGGCGTCCGGTGGTTGCTCTTCAGCGGCGGCGCCGTGGAGAACGTCATCGCCGCCAGACAGCTGACCTGGCGCGGCATCAAAGCTCAGGAAGTTCGCACGGGACAGGCCGTAGAAAACGGCGTGCGCGTGTGCTATTACGATCTCCAGCGTGCCCGCGCCAAACTTACCGTCGCCGAAGAAGTCCGAACCCTTTCCAAAGAACACCTTTCACAGGTGGAGTACTTCTTTAAGTACGGCGTCGTCGCCCGGGACGAAGTGCTTCGCCTTCAGGTCGAAGTGTCAAACAGCGAACTCAACGTCATTTCGGCGCGCAACGCCGTGGACGTGCGCTGGCGCGCGCTGGAGCGCGCCGTAGGCATCTCCCTTCACGACCGATTCAGCATGCCGCTGCCCGAAATGAAAGCCACCGACCGCCCCGTTCCCGCTTGGGACGAAAACAGCCTTTACGACTGGCGCCCCGAGCTTCGTGCCCTGGACTTCATGAGAGAAGCTGCCGACGCAGCCTCCCGTGCATCCCGTGCCGCCACTGCTCCCAAAGTCATCCTGTCCGGCGAAGGCTTTAACATGGGACGGGATTTTTGGCCCCACGATCTGGATACCTGGAAAGTTTCCGCCGCTCTGAGATGGGATTTTTACGACGGAGGCAAATCCGCCGCCCGGGCCGGAGAGTATCGGGCCAAAGCTCAGGAACTTCGCGCCCACATGGAGGATTTGAAAAAACAGATTGCCCTGGAAGTCTCGTCGGCGCAGCTCAATTACCAGTCGGCGCGGCAGAGGATCGACGTGGCGGCCCGCCAGGTAGTCAGCGCACAGGAAGACTACCGCATGGCGCTCATGCGCTACAAAGCCAGCGTAGGCACCAACCTTGACGTGCTTGACGCGCGGACGGCGCTGACCAATGCCCGAACCCAGCTGGTGGATGCCGTTTACGACACCGAAAGCAGCCGTGCCAACCTTGACTATGCCCTGGGACTGTCTCAGCAGTATATGCTGGAACCTTCCTCAAAAAAAGGAAGCGCCGAATTTTCAAAGGCCGACGCTCAAACGGCGCCGCTGCCCGAACCGCCGGTGACGGCGCCTGAAAAAAGCTCCCGTGCCCAATGAAAGAACCTGCCGGAGGCCCCAAAGAGACCGACGGCAGGTGCACTTTTGAACGCTCCTTTTTCAAGGAAGCGGGCGCCTCAAAGCGCTTTTTTGCCATGACCGTTGAAAAAAAGAGGCAAAAAAACAATTAACCGTTGACAAGCAGAAAAAATCCTTTATAATGTTTTCCTGTCAGGCCGGCGTAGCTCAGTTGGTAGAGCAGCTGACTTGTAATCAGCAGGTCATCAGTCCGAATCTGATCGCCGGCTCCATTACATCAACGCCCCTGCGCCTCATACGGTAGTGTGGCCGAGTGGTCAATGGCATCAGACTGTAAATCTGACGGCGAGAGCCTACGGTGGTTCAAATCCACCCGCTACCACCATTTTGAAGCCGACTTAGCTCAGTAGGTAGAGCACCTCCATGGTAAGGAGGGGGTCCCCAGTCCGAATCTGGGAGTCGGCTCCATTTTTTTTGTCAAAATTACCTAAATCCCGTTAAACGCCATGTTTAGCGGGATTTTTTTGTACGATGTCTTTTCCCGCTGTACCGATGGGACTTTTGGCAAAAACGCTTCGGCGCACGGAACGGAACAGAACGGAAAAACGAAGAGCGCGGCAGCGATACGGGCAAGATATCCCGTACTTCGAAAAAATGTCGGGCGCACGGCGAAGACCTGATCTACCATACGCAAACCTGCGAGATGTGCGCGCCGCGGAACGGCAAAGTCCTGAGCCTGACGGGGCAGACGCCAGGCTGTCCGACGCTGGCGGAGGCTGAGGGCGCAGGTCTGTTCCACCCAAACTGCCGGCATGCGTCGAGTTTATTTATTCCTGAAAGCCCTGAAGATTTGTTGAGTGATTCGGAGCGGTTGGTAATCCCGGAAGAAAAGCTGACTAAATACGCACTTAACATGAGCAGCGAGCGTGGCAGGGACAAAGCGATTGCTTTTGAAAAAGCGCTGGGCTATAATCTAGCCAACTACGAAGACTTGATTTTCGAGATTCGTGATGCCGTGCCAGACCATGAGCCGGAATTGAGAGGACGCAATCAATATGGCGATCTTTATCAGACGATAGTAAAAATAAAAGGGCCGTCTGGTAAAAAAGCGAATGTGTTGATCGGCTGGATCTACAAGCCTTCTAAGAACGAAGTCAAAATGATAACAATACATGTAACCGACAAGGAGGCGAAGAAGCGTGGAAATTCGCGAACTTGATTTTGTGCGTTTGAAAGATGGACGGGAAGGAACGATCGTGGATTCTCACGATTCTAAGCTCTTTCTGGTGGAAACAGATGATGATATGTCTTTATGGCCAACAGTCGAAGAAAAGGACATTGAAAAAATCTTGCAACGACTTGAATAGCAAACGAGAAGCCGCCCAGATTAGGGCGGCCTTCCTTATGGAGCTTCGGTACGTGGTGCTTCAAATGCTCCACAAGAATGCGAAGTACTAATGAACAAAAACGCTGTATTTGAGGTTATCAGGAAAGATAAAATCAGACGTGATAAAAAATCCCCATCAAAAACATTGATTATTGTGGTAAAATACAAGCAAGAAGATACTCATTAGGTGGTGGCTATAATGTCGATTTATGAGCGCTGGGCTTCGGATACCTATTTCTGGACTGGCGATCCTAAAACGGGCGAGCAAGAGATATTCGACAATGGGAAAATCATTAAGCTTACGCCCGATGACAGACGTTGGCATCATAGCTTTGATGCCGTTTACTACAAACACCACCCCGAAGCTAAACGAGAAGCCGCCCAGTATTAGGGCGGCTTTATTGATGGAGGCGAACGCATGACCGACGACGAATACATGAAAGACAGGTTAAATCCGCTTATCGAGTGGTATGAGCGCAAGAGCACCTGGGACAAGCACTGGTATGTCGGCTTAAAAGTTGCCGAAGGGCTTCTGGCGGCCATTGTCACATTGTGTACTGGATTTTTGACAGGACCATGGCAGTTGCGTTTCATTGTCGCCGCCTCCGGCGCGTTGCTTATTTTGTCGCAGGGGCTTCATGCCTTCTGTAAGTACCATGAAAATTGGCAGTCCTATCGGTTGACAGCCGAACGATTGAAGCACGTGAAGTACCTTTATCTCACGCAGACTGAACCATATAAAAATTCAAACGTTGGAGTTCTTGTGGAAAATGTTGAAGCAATTATAAAAGAGGAGCACGAACACTGGATTGCGCGTCGGCGCTCACCGTCAAACTGAATAAAGCAGTATAGAAGCCGCACCTCACGCGAGGGCGGCTTTTTTCGTGCCTGAAACTTGAAAGGGAGGAATGCTGAAGGCGGAAGGGGCGGCAGGATGAAAGCAGTTCGCGTGACGGTCAGCCGGCCGGGGACCGGCGAAAAAGAGGCACAGCGTGCCGCCCGCAGGTGCGAAGCGAATCCGAATCATGGTCCGGGCGAAGAAAACGCCGTCCGTCAATGACTGGCAGGCATATGGGACGATGGGCAGATTATGAGCAAGGAAGAGCAGTATCGTCGGATTGTCCGAAAAATCCGCGATAAGAGAAAGGCTGCCATTCAATAGACATTCCCTTTCTCGCGACGTATAATAAAAGCGTCGAAGGGGGCATGACTATAATGCTGGGAACGATTATTGTCCTGAGCTTTATACTGTCGCCCTTATATGAACTGACTCTTTTTGTGGCGGCGATGTTGTTGTGTTTGTACTATTACTTGAAGTGTGATTGACAAAAAACTAATGGAGGCCGCTTTTCACTGTTCCTTTTGCACGCATATAATACAAGCATAGGGAGGGACGTGATGATGATATTGTCGGAAATTGGAGCGGTTCTTGTTGGAATGTTTCTTAGCCCATGGTTTGAAATTGCTGGGCTGGCAGTCGGATTTTTTCTGGCGATGTATTATGATTGGAAATAATATTTTTCTCGATTGAAACGCTGAATACCGAGGCGTTACAAGAGAGATTCACAAAGCGAGCTGTGCAGCAGTCGAGACAGTTCTGAGCAGCTGGATTTCCTCGCAGCGCCCTGAAAACTATGTGAGTGTTTTTTATCAAGAAATAGTATAAAAGCATAGAGATGCAACAACCCGCTTTCCAGAAGGAGAGCGGGTTGTTTTAATAAAGGTGGTGGAGCAATGACATCACAAAAGAAACTGACGGTCGTTATTACGGCAGACAGTACACAGTTTTCCAGAAACCTTAAGAGCGTCAGCAAAGAACTGCAAGGTTTTGAAAAAAAATTACTCAGCTGACAAGCTTTTTTGCAGGAAAAACGGCAGCTTCCGTAAGGGCCGCGATGAAAGTTCAGGACGCTTTCAAAACAATTCAGGCAGGGACAGGTGCGACTGGTATGAAATTGAAGGAACTGCAGAACGAGTTCAAAAAACTTGCACGAATTGTCCCCGAGTTTTACCAGGAAACCGCAACAGCCATTGCCGATCTGAACGCCATGCCGGGATTGTCCGGCCAGTCATTGCAGAAAATGGGCAAGGCCATGCTCGACGTGACACGGCTTGCCGGCGGTGACCTGAAAAGCAATATTGCCTCCGTCGCCAAGCCATGAACGCCTGGCAGGTGGACGCGGCGGCCGGAACGGGAGTGTAGTACGTCGTCTCACAGAACACCGGCGCCGGCATCGTCGATCTTTCGGCCCTCATGGCCAAGAACAGCGACGTGCTGAGGCTGCTCGGCTATAACTACCAGACGGCCGCGACAGTTCGATCACGAGGGCGTCGATACGGAGAAGGGCATGTCGGGGCTCAGAACGGGCGCCGCACAGCTGGCCGCTTCCGGCGTCAAGGATATTGCCGGAGGATTACGGGGCATCGTTGATGCCGTGAAAAACGCCGCCGTCGAAACTGGGGCCACAGGCATCGCCATGAAAGCCTTCGGCAAAGAAGATGTTTCAAGCCGTTTTCCCGAAGGAAAACGGCTTTTTTGGTATGCAAAAAATGCGTTCTGAAACTCTTTCAATGAACCGGTGCGATGAATTTTCCTGAAAATGCCTGCTTTTGTCGGATCACTGAAGAAAGGCCAGGAAGGCATCGGCCTGGGCGCGCAGAAGCTGACGCTGTTCTTCGGTGAAAATGACGTTGTCGGTCTTAAAGGCGTCGGGGTTGACGGCGATGCCCACGCCGTCGCCGGGCATCACGTCGGTGCGCATGACTTTCAGCAGCTCCGTCAGGCGTGCGCGGGAACCGGCGGTGGCGTTCTTTCCTCCGGCGCCGCTGACGGTAATTTTCTTTCCGTAGAGAACGGCGCTTTTGTATTTGCCCTGCTCTGCGGGGCGGGAAAGCCAATCCAGCAAATTTTTCAGCAGCCCCGGGAAGTTGGAATTGTACTCCGGCGTGAAGATCCACACGCCGTCGGCTGCGGCCACATCCGTGCGGACGCGGCGGATTGCCTCGGGCGTCGGCCACTCAATATCCTGGTTCATGAATGGAATGTCGCCGAACTGCAATATGGAAACATGAGCTTTGTCCGCCAGCTCCGAAGAGACTGCTTCGGCGAGTTGACGGTTGAAGGATTTTTTTCTCAGCGAGCCGATGATGAATAAAATGTTATGCATGGGTCGTTTCCCGAAAGTGTCGTTTCACTGAGCTTACAGCACCAGCGAGGGCGCTGTGTAGACACGGGCGAGAAGCTCCTGGTTCAGGGCGTACAGTCCCTTGGGGTCGGAGCCGTAGAGCTCGAACTTTTTGATCAGGTCTTCGGCGTTTTTCTCCTCTTCGCCCTGTTCTTTGACGAACCAGCTGAAGCACTCCATGGTTCGGTAGTCGTTGATGTCGCCGGCGGCCTTGCAGATGGCATTGATCAGGCTGGTGACGTACTGCTCGTGTTCAAGAGCGAACTTCAGGGGGTCGTCAAGTTTGGCGTAGGTTTTGTCGGGTTTGGCGATCTCCGAAAAGGTGACGCGCTCGCCGTTGTTCTGAAGGTAAGTTCTCATCAGCATGGCGTGGTCGCGCTCCTCCTGCGCCTGCACGTCGTACCAGTGGGCGAACCCGTCAAGTCCCTGATCATAGTAGTAATTGGCGAAATCCAGATAGAGATAGGCTGAGTAGAACTCTTTGTTGACCTGTGTATTGATCAGTTCTCTGACTTTTGCGTCTAACACGGCATATTCCTCCTCTTGTCTTCTTGTTTTCGAACGGGCCGGAAAAAGCAGAAATTCCAGCTTCATAGTAAGTATACCATTGATGTAAGATTGTGCAAAGTTTGAGGCTGTAAACGGATTGTAGGTAAGGCGTTCATGCGGCGCCCCCGGCAAGTCGTGGCAGCAGAGGGGGGGCGTCGCCGGCGGTCTTCGGCTGTTTTTTCCTGCGACGTGCGTTTCGGCCCCGGGATGCGACCGACAAAGGTCAAGCGAAGGCGTTGGTATTCGCCGCCGCCGCTGCCGCAAGGGCCTTTTGCCGTCAGAAAGCGGGGAAGAAATTTTTCGTTGGGCGGGGCAATTAAAGTTTAAAAGATAACAACATTGAAATTTAAACATTCTGCAATTCAGCGTTAAATGTTATATGCGACATAATTTATAAAAAATATAAAAAATAAATTGATATATGCTTAAATTTAATGTAAATCAGAGCCTTGCAACGGGAGCTTAAGCATGTTAATATTTTTACAATGAATTTTATGTTTAAAATAAATGGAGGTGTTCCCCGTGAAAAAGTTTTTTCTGTCCGCTTTGGCTGCCGTGATGCTGGCCTTCCCCGCTTTTGCCGCCGAGGAGGTGCTGGTCGGTGAGATTTCGACGTCGACGGGCGACTTTGCCGCCTACGGTTTTGCAGAGGTCGAATCCGTCAAGATTGCCCTTGAGGAAATCAACGCCGCCGGCGGCGTCAAAGTCGGCGACAAAATGCTGCCCATGAGGGTCATTCAATATGACTGCCGCACGCGCAATGAAGACATGGTGAACGCGGCTCGTCGTCTGGTCAATCAGGACAAGGTGGTGGCCGTCATCGGTCCCAGCGGATCGGGGCTGTGCATTTCTGCGGCGGCGGTGTTCAACCGCGGCCATGTGTCCCACTTGGGCACGCTGCCGACCAATCCCATGGTGACCATGGACGAGCGCGGCAAAGTCCGTCCCTACAACTTCCGCATCTGCTTCCTCGATCCCTATCAGGGAGCCATTCTTGCGACCTTCGCCATTAAAAATTTAAATCTCAAGAAGGCCGCCGTGCTCTACGACGTGTCCAGCGACTACTCTCAGGGACTGCGCGAGTTTTTCATCAACGAGTACAAGAAAATGGGCGGCGAAGTGGTGGCCGACGAGGGGCACCGCGGCGAAGACGTGGACTTCCGCGCTCAGCTGACTAAATTCAAGGAAGCCAACCCCGAAATTCTGGTGTTTCCCACCATGGGCAAATGCACGCCTCTGGCCATCAAACAGGCTCGAGAAATGGGATTTACCTGCCCGATTATCGGCGGCGACGGCTACGGCGACTTCTGGTGGGAGATTGCCGGCGACGCCATGGAAAATACTTACTGGGTCAGCCACGTGGACAAGGGCGATCCCAAGCTGAAGAGTTTCTTCGACAAGTTTGAGGCGAAAACCGGCACGGAGTGCAAGGAATTCATGAACGCCGTCATGGCCTACGACTGTCTGTACTGGCTGAAGGATGCCGTTGAGCGCGCCGGCAGCACCGATCCCGAAAAGGTGCGCGACGCTCTGGAGCAGACGAAGGACCTGAAGCTCTTCCACTGCACCCTCACCATGGACGAGTTCCATAACCCCAAGGGCAAGGAAGGCATTATGCTCAAGGCCGAAGGCGGCAAGACGAAGTACTTTGCCACGATCAAGCCCGAGATGTAGTCGACCATCGTTTTTTTCAATCCGGCAATTCGCGGCGGGAGGCGGCGGCACAGTGCTGTCGCCTCTTCGTCATGAAAGGGAGGAGTCAGTGTGGCAACCTTTCTGCAGCAAGTCGTCAACGGTCTCTCTCTGGGATCGGTGTATGCCCTGATTGCCGTCGGGTACTCTCTGGTGTACTCGATCCTTTTGTTCTCGAATTTCGCTCACGGCGGATTTCTTGTGGTGGGCGGCTATGCGGCGTACGGCATGTTGAATTCCATGGGCATGAACATTTGGACTGCCGGCGCGGGAGCCATCCTCGCCGCCGGGGCGGTGGCCATCGTCACTGAACGCATGGCCTACCGTCCCATTCGCGAGCGCACTTCGGCGACCTTGTATTTGCTCATTGCTTCGATGGGCGTCTCCATTGTCATCGAAAACATTTTCGTCGTCACCATCGGCGGCCGCTACCGCGCGCTGCCCGAAGTTTTCCCTTCGCAGCCCATTGTGCTGGCGGCGCGCGCCGTCGGCGAAGCCGGCGAGTGGGTGCTGCGGTTCTTCCCGGGATCGGCGGTGGGCATGACGCCGCTGCTGACTGTCAGCGCCTTTGATCTTGTCTCGCTGGGCGTGACGGTGATTTTTCTGCTGCTTCTGCAGATGTTTTTGATGCGCACCCGCTGGGGATTGGCGATCCGATCGGCGGCCTGCGACCTGCGCACCGCGGGACTCATGGGCGTCAACGTCAATCTGCTGATAGCCATCGTTTTTTTCGTAGCCGGCGCTCTGGCCGCCGTGGGCGGCATTTTTTTGGCGACGCGCTACACGCTCTATCCTCAGCTGGGCAATATGATCACCACCAAAGCATTTGTGGCGGCCGTCATCGGCGGTCTGGGCAGCCTGCCCGGCGCCGTGATCGGCGGCATTCTTCTGGGACTGGCGGAGATGCTGACGGCGGGCTTCATCAGCAGTCAGATGCGCGACTTCGTGGTCTTTGCGCTGTTGATTGTGACGCTGATCATCAAACCCTCCGGCCTGTTCGGTCATGACGTTCGCGATAAGGTGTAGAGGGGAGGAACGGTCATGAAAAAAACTCTTTTCGGCGCGTTGTTCCTCGCGCTCATCGCGGCGTTTTTGGCTTACATGCCCATGGATTACTACATGGAAGGCATTCTCATGCTGCTGTGCATCAACATGATCGCAGCCATGGGCGTGTCGCTGCTGACGGGCTTTACGGGAATCTTTACTCTGGGACACGCAGCCTACATGGCCATGGGAGCCTATACGACGGCCATTCTGGTGATGAACTATGACGTGGCGTGGCTGCCCGCCGTCATCGCCGGCGGCCTGACGGCGGCTCTGCTGGCATGGGCCGTCGGTTTGCCGACGATGAAGCTGACGGGCGACTATTATGCCATCGCTTCTCTGGGGCTGTGCGAAGCCATTCGGCTGGTCATCGAAAACTGGCAATCGGTGACCCGCGGGCACGGGGCATCCCCGGCATCGATCCCTACACCACGCGTGCCGTAGCGGTGTGGTTCGTGGCGGTGCTGGCGCTGTTCATGTTCAATCTCATTTACAGTCAATGGGGGCGCCGTTTCCGCGCCTGCCGCGACGACGTGACCGCCGCGTCTCTGCTGGGCTTCGACACGTCGCGCATCCGCCTCGTCTCTCTGGTGATCTCGGCGTTTTACTGCGGCATCGCCGGATCGCTTCTGGGCGGATACCTCAGCTTCATCCAGCCGGCCATGTTCGACATGATGAAGTCTACCGAGCTGACGTCTCTGGTGGTTTTCGGAGGACTGGGTTCTATGAGCGGAACGCTTTTGGCGACCTGCATCATCACGCTGATCACCGAGGTGTTTCGTCCCATCTCGCAGTACCGCATGCTCATTTACGGCGCCGTACTGGTGATGGTGATGGTGCTGCGTCCCGACGGCCTGCTGGGCAGCCGCGAGATCTGGGAGTTCCGCCGCGCCGCCGAAAGGAAGAAGGAGGAATGTCGATGAACGCACCCATTCTTGAAATTCTCAACATCAATAAGTCCTTCGGCGGCGTCCATGCCGTCAAGGACGTGAATTTCAAAATCGCACAGGGTGAACTGGCCGGTCTCATCGGTCCCAACGGCGCCGGCAAGACCACGATTTTCAATTTGATCACCGGCGTCTATCCCATTGATACCGGGGACATTATTTTCGACGGCCTCAGCATCGTCGGCCTCAAGTCCTTTCAGGTCATTCGCCGCGGCATCGCGCGCACCTTTCAAAATCTGCGCCTCTTCGGAAAATCCACGGTGCTTGACAACGTCATGACGGCCGCGCAGAGGCACCGGAGTTGCTCTTTTGTGGAGGCTTTCACTCATTTGGGACGCTGGTGCGCTTCCGAGACCATGACGCGCGAAAGCAGCATGGAACTGCTTGACCGCGTGGGGCTGGCTGACCGCGCTTCCCAGATCGCCGGCACGCTGCCCTACGGAATGCAGCGTCGTCTGGAAATTGCCCGCGCGCTGGCGCTGCAGCCCATGCTGCTGTTGCTGGACGAACCGGCGGCGGGAATGAACCCCGAGGAAGTGGCCGAACTGAACACGCTGATTACGGGAATTCATCGCGATTTGGAATTGACCATCCTGGTCATTGAGCATCACATGGATCTTATTATGCAGATCTGCCCGCACATTGTCTGCGTCAACTTCGGCGCCAAAATCGCCGAGGGCGGCCCCGACGATATTCGCAAAAATTCCGAAGTGCTCACCGCCTATCTGGGTGAAGATGGGGAGGCGGTATGAAAATGGGCGGACTGCTTGAGGTAAAGGAGCTCTGCGTCAATTACGGAGCCATCCGCGCCCTTGACAGCGTGTCGCTTTCCATCCCCGCCGGCGAGATTGTCGCCGTCATCGGCGCCAACGGCGCGGGCAAGTCAACGCTGATGAGCGCCATTATGGGGCAGACGCCCTATCGGTCAGGCAAAATTCTCTTTGAGGACAGGCCTCTGCCGCGTCATTCCTACCAGGTGGTCAAGGCCGGACTTTCGCTGTCGCCGGAGGGACGGCGCATTTTCGCGCCGCTGACGGTGCTCGAAAATCTTCAAATCGGCGCCTTCCTGCGCAGCGGAGATTCTCCCGAGACGGTGAAAGAGGATATGGACTGGGTGTTTTCGCTGTTTCCCCGTCTGGAGGAGCGCGTCGCCCAATACGCGGGAACGCTTTCAGGCGGCGAACAGCAGATGCTGGCCGTCGCGCGGGCGCTGATGTCCCGTCCGAAACTGCTTCTGCTGGACGAGCCGTCCCTGGGCCTGGCGCCGGTAATCATCAAGGATATTTTCCGCGAGCTTCGCCGCATCAACGAAAAGGGGCTGACCATCCTTTTGGTGGAGCAGAACGCCCGACAGGCTCTGCTTTTGTCCGCGCACGCCTATGTGCTTCAGACGGGGAGAATAGTCAGGTATGGAACCTCGCGCGATCTGCTTGCCGATCCTCAAATCGCCGCCGCCTATCTCGGCGGAAAATAGGGCGCTCTGCCGACGGAATGAGACACGCGGGAAACGGGCGAACCTGACGGCTGCGGAATAAAGCCGGTCATGTTTTATTTTTTAAGAAAAGACGGGAACGCGGCGACAAAAAGTCCTGTTTTTTAATCTTTTTTGTGATAATATCAATCAGGTGATCTGAGGGGACGACCGTTTCCCGTGCCGAAGTTTTTCAGAGCCCTTCCCAAAAGATCCGATTTTCAACGACGAAAGGACGAGATCTCATGAAAAAGTTTCTGGCTGCTCTGCTCTGCGTGACGGCGCTGTGCGTTCCCGCTTTGGCGGCGGACAAGGTGCGCGCGTACACAACCCTTGAGGAAGTTTTTGCCAAGGAAATTTTTGACGCCTTCGAAGCCGACACGGGCATCAAGGTGGAGTGGGTACGTCTTGCCAGCGGCGAAGCCGTGGCCCGCATCGAAGCGGAGAAAGAAAATCCCCAGGCCTCCATCTGGGTGGGCGGCGTGGGCACGCTGCACATCAACGCCAAGAACAAGGGCCTGACGGTGCCCTACCGCTCCCGCGTGGCGGCGCAAAACGTGCCGGCCCGTTTCCGCGATCCCGACAATTGCTGGTCGGGCCTCTATCTGGGTTCCATCGCTTTTGCCACCAACACCGAGCGCGCCAAGGCGCTGAACCTCACTGCGCCGACCAAGTGGGCCGATCTGCTCAAGCCTGAGTACGCCAAGATGGTTCGCGTCGCCAATCCGGCCACATCGGGCACGGGCTACAACGTGGTGACCAACGTCATTCGCATCAACGGCAACGACGAGGACAAGGGCTTTGAATTCCTCAAGAAGATGAACGCCGCCATTGACCAGTACACCAAGTCGGGCTCGGCGCCGGGCAAATCCTGCGCCATCGGCGAGGTGCCCATCGCCATCGGTTATCTGCACGATCTCATTAAACTGGTGATCAACGGCGCTCCCATGACGCTGGCGGTGCCCGAAGAGGGCGCCGGCTACGAGACCGCTTCCATGTCGTTGTTGAAGAACGGACCTGAACCTGTCGAGGCCAAAAAGCTCTACGACTGGGTGCTCGGCCCCAAGGGACAGAAGATCATCGGTGGCTGGTACGTCATTCCTCTGGGCGCCGACGTTGAAATTCCGGTGCTCGGCAAAAAAGTTTCCGAGCTGAAGTTCGTCGAACAGGATGACGTGTGGGACGCCGCCAATAAGGATCGTCTGCTGGCGCGTTGGAATGCCGAAGTGCCCGACGCAAAGTAAATAGGCCGACGACGGGACAAAGCGGGAAGATCCTTCGCTTTGTCCCGTTTTTCGCGTGGACGGTTTTGTGATTTTACGAAGGAAGGGATCCCCTGTGGGCTTCAAGAAAAAGCTGCCTCTGCTGGCGGCAGTGCTGATCCTGTTCGGCGGCTGCGTTTGGTGGGTCTGGAGCAGCCTTGCGGACTCCTTCGCCTCTCTGACGGCTTCTCAGCGGAAAAACGCCGTGCAGAGCGCCCTTGCGGGCGTGCCGGAAGAGCCGGAGAACATTGCCCGTTGGCTTGATCAGCTGCACCGGCAGAACAGCGGTTTCGAGCTGCTGTATGTGCCTCTCGGCGAAGGGGAGGTGCAGAGCGGCGATGAAAGGTTGACCGCTTTTTACGACGCGCAGAAAAATTCGCCGCTTTTCAAGCGCGGCTTTGAGGCGGCCGAATACGAGGAGATCTTTGACGCGGGGCGTTTTGACCTGGGAGGCACGCCGCGGGAGGTGATGTTTGCGCCGGTTTACGACTCCCAGCGCTATGTCATGGGCGTGGCGCTTTTCAGTTTCAACGTGTCGGCCGGAACGAAGTACGAAAATCTTCTGATGATCTTTGCCGTGGGAGGATTTTGCCTTTTCGCCGCGCTGCTGTGCATCGGGCGTCTCAGCCGTGATGCTTTTCTCAGTTTTTCCGTGCTGGCGCTGGTGCTCATCGCTCTGGTCTTTATCATTTATCCGCTCTGTTCGGCGGTGCGCCTGACCTTTATGCCCGACGGAAGGTTCGACCTGCGCGTGTGGCGCGGCGTACTTTGCAACAAAAGCTCTCTGGAGGCGCTTTTCGGATCTTTGAAGCTGGGGGTCTGCACCGCCACTTTATCAACGCTCATCGGCTTCCTTTTTGCCTTTGTGCTGACGCGCGTTCACGTGCGCGGACGAAAGTTTTTGGGAGCCATGGCGACGCTGCCGGTCATTTCGCCGCCCTTTTCGCTGACGCTCTCTCTCATTTTGCTTTTCGGCAACAACGGACTGATTTCCAAGGCGTTGGGCTGGACGAAAATGAGTATTTACGGTCTCGGAGGACTGACGGTGGTGCAGACCATGGGCATGTTCCCCATCGCCTTTCTGACGCTGTCGGGCGTGCTGGAGGCCATCGATTCCACCCTTGAAGATGCCGCGCTGGATCTCAGCGCCACGCGCTGGACCACCTTCCGCACGGTTACTCTGCCGCTGGCGGCGCCGGGCATCCTCAGCTCGTGGCTGCTGGTGTTCACCAATTCTCTGGCGGACTTCGCCAATCCCATGATCCTCGCGGGCAGTCTTAAAGTGCTGTCGGTGGAAGCCTATCTCGAAGTGACGGGCATGAACCGTCTCGGCGAGGGCGCAGCGCTGTCGCTGCTGTTGTTGTTGCCGACGCTGACGGCCTTTCTGGTGCAGCGCTTTTGGGTGGCGCGCAAATCCTACGTGACGGTGACGGGCAAACCCTCGGGACGGCTGCGCGAAATTACTTCACCGGGATGCAAACGCGCGTTGGTTACGGGCGCGTGGGCCATTTCACTTTTTCTCATCGCTCTCTACGGCACCATTGTGGCCGGCTGTTTCGTCAAGAACTGGGGCATTGATTACACCTTCTCGCTGGAGAACATTGCCGAGGCGCTGTCCCGCGGCAAAGACGCCTTTGTGGACACGCTGACGCTGGCTTCCTGCGCGACGCCCGCCGCCGGCCTTTTGGCCATGCTGGCGGCGGTGATCCTGGTGCGCCGAAAATTTTACGGCAAACGCCTGCTGGAAGCTCTTTTGATGACGCCATTTGCGCTGCCGGGAACGCTGATCGGCATCAGCTACATTCTCGCCTTCAACAAGCCGCCGCTGCTGCTGGTGGGCACGGGAGCCGTTATCGTCATCAATTACGTGGTTCGCGAGCTGCCTGTGGGCATTGAAGGCGGTGTGGCTTCGCTGCGCCAGATTGATCCCTCCATTGAAGAGGCGGCGCGGGATTTGGGAGCCAACAGCGCCGTGGTGTTCAAAACCATCGTTTTGCCCCTGCTGCGTCCCGCCTTTCTGTCCAGTTTGTCCTACACCTTTGTGCGCGCCATGACGGCGGTCAGCGCCATTATCTTTCTGATCTCCGCCCGATGGAACCACCTGACGGTGCTGATTCTAAATTTCTCCGAAAACCTGCGCTTCGGCTACGCCAGCGTGCTCTCCACGGTGCTGATCATCATCGTCCTGGCGGCTTTCGGCGTGATGCGCCTCATCGTGCGCAAAAACGAGAATCTGCAAAAGAGACTGGCGTAGGTTCTTTTGGTCCTGTAAACGGAGGATTTTCATGAGACGAAGTATGTCGGTGACTCTGGAAGGAGTCTCAAAAGTTTTTCATGACGCTCAGACGGGGCGCGACGTCACCGCTGTCGTTCCGTGCGATTTCACCATTGAGCCGGGAGAACTGGTGACGCTGCTGGGGCCGTCGGGCTGCGGCAAAACCACCATGCTGCGCATGATCGGCGGATTTGAACTGCCCACCACGGGGCGCATCCTCATCGGCAATACCGACGTGACGTCGCTGCCGCCCAATCAGCGCGACACGGCCATGGTGTTTCAGAGCTACGGTCTTTTCCCTCACATGAACGTCTTTGATAACGTGGCCTACGGACTGCGGCTGCGCAAAGTGCCCGACGATCAGATCAAAGAGCGCGTTCATCGGTATCTTACCCTTGTGGGGCTGGAAGACCTGGCGCTGCGTCCCCCCTCCCGGCTGTCAGGGGGGCAGCAGCAGCGCGTGGCTTTGGCGCGGTCTCTTATCGTCAATCCCGGGGTTCTGCTCCTTGACGAGCCGCTGTCCAATCTCGATGCGCTGCTGCGCGAACAGATGCGCGTCGAAATCCGTCGAATTCAGCGCAGTCTGGGCATCACCGCCATTTATGTGACCCATGACCGCGTGGAAGCCATGAGCCTGTCCGACCGGATCATCGTCATGAGAAAGGGGCAGATCATGCAAATAGGAACGCCCTATGAGATCTATCTTGATCCCCTATCGGCCTTCGTGGCGGAGTTCTGCGGCAAAGTTACGTTCTTTCACGGCTGCGTGCGCGCCATTGACGGCAACCGCTGCGCCGTGGAGCTGGGAGGGCGGACGCGCCTGTTCTCGCGCTGGTCCGGGGAACTGAAACCCGGCGACCGCTGTTCCGTCATGTGTCGCCCCGAATCCATGGGCGTGGCTGAAGCGGGAACGGGACTGCTCGATGCCGTGGTAAACACCAATGTCTACCTCGGCCACAGCATGGAGACCTATTTGAAGGACGACGAGGGCGCCGATATTCTCGTTCAGATCGACGATCCCCACGCGCACAAAATCTACGCCGAGGGAGAGCGATGTGCCGTGACCATCTCCGAGGAGGCGGCGAAAGTCCTGCCGCTTGAGGATCTGGAGCGCTGAAAAAATGAAGCGCCTCACGGGGACATTCCTGTTGAATTGAAAGAAGAACCATGCCGGTGAGCGCAAAAAATCGGGATGAGGCGGGCCGCCTGACGGCGGCTCATCTCATCCCGATTTTTGCTGTTTTTCGGAGTTTTCGCGCGCTCTGCGCCGAAGCTTACGAGTCACGGTCTTTCTGCGGCCTTTTGCGGCTCCGGCGGGGTTCATGCTCCGTGAAGTGAAAAAAGCTGCGGTACGCGGCGGTAAACCTCCGTCAGAGGCCTGTCCGAAGGCGCCCCGTGATACAGTCGGAAGGAATGGTCGCTGCCTTCCACCTCGAAATAATCTTTGTCGTCCACGGCCAGAGCGTCGTAAAGGCGTCGGCAGGCGTCCGGCGGGAACGTGGCATCCTCGCTGCCGCGGAAGACGCGGGCCCAGCGCACTTTCAAAGCCGCCGCGGCTTTCAGAAGTTCGTCGGAATGCTTGAGAGTGTCGAGAATGGGGAGCTGAAAGATCGGTTCGTTTTCAGCATAGACTTTGTCGCCGGAGCCGCAGAGAATGAGCCCCTCGATGTCCCGGGGGACGGCGGAACTCACGGCGCCGCCGGCGATGAGCAGCGCACTCAATCCGCCGAGGGAAAATCCCCAGAGCGTCAGCGGCAGATGGGCATAGAGCGACCGGACGGAGCGGTAGGCGTTGCAGCAGTCCTGCAGTTCCTGAGCGTAAGTTTTTCCCCGAAAGGCGTCGGCGATCCAGCGCAAAGGCTCGCCGTCGTAATTGCGGCGGCAACGCACTTTACGGCTGGTCTCGGCGAGAACGGGCATAAAGCCGCGCTCCGCCAGGGCCAGCCCGATGCGGGCATATTTGTTGCCCACCTCCGACGACGCACAACTGTGGACGCCGTGAAAGAGAAGCACCACGCCGCGGGGGCGGTCAATGACGCCCGTGGTCAGAAGGGTTGTCCCGTCGCCGAAGGTGCCGTCGATAAAGTTTTTTCTCCACCTCATGGTTTAAATTCTCCTCTGGCGAAATTACGCGCTTTAAGAAAAAGCGGCGGCTCTATGACGGATTTTCGCTGCGGGGATCTTGCTGAGTTTCTGGAAGAGCGAGCCATTTTCCCCAGTCAAAACGGGCGATGCCGCTGAGCAGGTAGATGGAACAGAGAACGAGAAAGGCCTTGCCGCGTGCCAGAATAAAGACAAGAAGAACGAACAATGCGAGGCCGTTGCGCTTGACTTTGTTCATGCCGCCGCGCTTAATGGCCTTGAGGTTGCCGTAGGGAATGGACGAAATCATCAAAAAGCCCACGGCCGCAGCCAGCCCGCCCAGGAGCCAGGCGGGGATTTTGGAAACGGTGTCGCCGATGACGAAGGAAATCAGGAACAGGCCGCCGGCGGGAATGGGAAGTCCCTGGAAGGGGCCGGGAACGTGGACGACGTTAAACCGCGCCAGACGCAGGGCGCCGCACAGAGCGAAGAAAGCCGCCGCCGCCGTTCCCGTGACGCCGGGAAGGCTGTGGAGCACCGCGGAGTAGAGCAGCAGCGCCGGAGCGACGCCGAAGGACACCACGTCGCCGAGACTGTCGAACTCCACTCCGAAATCGCTGCTGACGCCCAGAGCGCGCGCCACTTTGCCGTCCATGAAGTCGAAGAACACGGCGCAGGGAATCATCCATGCCGCCGGAACGTAGTGCCCGCGCACCGTGAGGATCATGGACAAAAAGCCGCAAAGCAGATTGCCGCTGGTGATCATGTTGGGAATGTTGCTGCGGATGGGAATGTCTTTAAAGCGCTTTCGGTACTTCAGACGGAGTTTTATTTTTTTCATGAAAATGCCCATCTCCTTTTACATGGGACGCGAAAACTCGCAATGGTTCTTCAACGGGCGATGACGGTTTGCCCCGCTTTGACGTTTTGCCCCGTTTTGACGAGACATGTCGCCGACAGGGGCAAATACACATCCACTTTGCTGCCGAATTTGATCATGCCGAAGCGCTCTCCCCGCCGGAGGACGTCGCCCTTCTTGAGGCGGCAGACAATGCGCCGCGCCACCAGCCCGGCGATCTGCGTCAGCAGCACGCGCTCCCTGCCGGAGGCGTAGCCGATGTACATGCGTTCGTTGTCCTCCGAGGCTTTGTCGGCGTCGGCGAACCATTTTTTGCCGGGGACGTACTCGAGATATTCAATGACGCCCGACGTGGGCATGCGGTTCACGTGTACGCTGAAGACGTTCATGAAAATGCCCACCTTCAGCGCTTTGCCCGTATAGGGGTGTTCCGTCTCGAAAATCTCGACCACCTTGCCGTCGGCGGGACTGACGAAGCCCTCGCCTTCGGGCGTGCGCTCGGGATCGCGGAAGAACCAGACGACCAGAAGAAGAATGGGCAGCGAGACGACCGGCGTCCATGGGCTGAACAGGCCCAAAAGGACGGTGAGCGCCGCGGCGCAGGCCATGAAAAGATATCCGTCGGGGGCGAACTTCATGGATTATTCCTCCCCGTCGTCGGGCTCTTGTTTTTTGTCGTCGTCGGAAGCGTCAAAGGGCAGCATGTCCGACGCCGGAAGATCGGCTTTTTTCGCTTCGGCGCGAAGCGGCGGCTGGACCAGATCTTCCTTGTGAATGAGCGAGACGTTGGCCACCGTGTCGCCTTCTTCGGGACGAATGAGGTAAGCGCCGGCGGCGGTGCGGCTCAGCTGCGGAATGGAGTCCACCGCGAGGCGGATGATGTTGCCTCCCGCCGTCATGAGAGCCACTTCGTCGCCCTTGAAGACGGTATTGGCCACGGCCAGTTTGCCGGTGCGCTCGTTGATGCGCATGGCGCGCTGGCCGCCTGTGGCGCGGTGATGCACCGAGAATTCGTCGTAGGACGTGATCTTGCCGATGCCGTGTTCGCTGACCAGAAGGATTTTGCTGCCGTCGGTGATCACTTCGCAGGAAATGATGACGTCGTCTTTTTTCAGCTTCATGGCGATGACGCCGCGGGCCGAACGTCCCATGGTGCGGATTTCGTCTTCGTTGATGCGTAAGCCGCTGCCCATGCTGCTCACCAAAAACAGGTCGCTGGCGCCGTCGGTCAGGCGAATGATGGCGATTTCGTCGTTTTCGTCCAGCGACATGATCTGACGGCCGGCACGAGTGAGGTTCTCAAGCTCGCTGCGGTTCATGCGCTTGGCGATACCGCCTCGGGTGACCAGCACCACGGTGGTGCAGTCGTCGGGAAGGCTGCCCAGCATGGTCACCACCGTTTCCTTCTCGTTGAGCGAGACGAACTGCGCAACCTTGCGCCCCTTGCCGGTCTTGGTCTCGGGAAGCAGATGGCCCTTCACGGCGAAAACGCGCCCCATGCTGGTAAAGAGCAGCACGTCGCGGTGGGTGGTGGTGATGGCCATGGCGGCCACTTCGTCTTCCTCCTGAAGGTTGGCGCCACGGCGTCCCTTGCCTCCGCGGTTTTGAACGTTGTAGTCCTTGAGAAGCGTGCGGCGCAGGTACCCGTCGCGCGAGAGGGTGACGACGATGTTCTCCTCGGGGAGCAGATCTTCGTAGGTGTCGGCCGTGGGCTCCATGTGAGCCTGAATTTCAGTGCGCCGCTTGTCGCCGAATTTGTGTCGCAGTTCCATGAGCTCGTCGCGGATGACGCCGTCAAGCACAGCGTCGTCGCCGAGAATTTCCTGATAGCGGGCGATGTCGGCCAGAAGCTGGGCCATTTCGGCCATGAGCTTGTCGCGTTCAAGTCCCGTCAGACGCTGGAGACGCATGTCGAGAATGGCCTGCGCCTGTCTGTCGGAAAACTGAAGATCCCGTTGCAGCGACGCCGAGGCTTCGTCGGCGTTTTTGGCGCCGCGGATGATACGAATCACTTCGTCGATCATATCAAGGGCGCGGGTCAGCCCTTCGACGATGTGTTCCTGAGCCTGCGCGCGGTTCAGACGGAACTGAGTGCGCCGGCGCACGACGCTGCGGCGGTAATCAAGGAATTGCCGCAGCAGCTCTTTCAGTCCCAGTTCCACGGGGCGCTGTCCCACCAGCGTCAGGTTGATGACGCCGAAGGTGGTCTGCATCAGCGTGCGGTTGAAAAGCTGGCGTTTTACCAACTCGGGATCGGCGTCGCGGGTCAGGTCGAGAACGATGCGCAGACCCTGGCGATCCGATTCGTCGCGCAGATCGGCCACGCCGTCCAGAGTGTGATCCTGAATGCACTTGGCGATGCCTTCAATGAGCGTGGTCTTGTTGACCATGTAGGGAATTTCGGTGATGACCACGGCGGTTTTCCGCTTGACGGTCTCGGTTTTGCAGCGGCCGCGAACGATGATCTTGCCGCGTCCCGTGCGGTAGGCATCGACAATGCCTTCCCGTCCCATGATCGTGCCGCCCGTGGGGAAATCGGG